>CAZNWB010000014.1:0-9509 GCA_964576535.1 uncultured bacterium
CGTGGCACGCATCACGATCCTGGGTGCCGGGTTCATGGGGAGCGCCCTGACCTTCCCGGCGACGGACAACGGGCATCAGGTCGCGCTGTGGGGAACGTGGCTGGATGATCATCTGATCGAGGCCGTTCGACGTGGTGAGCCCCATCCGAAGCTCCGGTTGCGTCTCCCTCCGGGTGTCCGGGTCTGTGACCACACGCAGCTAGCCGAGGCGCTCGCTGGAGCGGATCTGGTGGTCAACGCCGTGACGTCGGAGGGGACGCTGCCGGTCCTCACGCAGGCACTCCCGCATCTGACGCCGGGGACCCCCCTGATGAGCGTGTCAAAAGGATTGCTGCGCTGGGCGGTTTTCGGCTCTCGCGGCCGGGCGCGGGCATGAATCCTCTTTGCACCCAGGCCGTCCTCTTTGACTTCGACGGTGTGCTGGTGGACAGCGAGCCGATCCGGTTCAAGGCCGGGGCTCGGGCCCTGGAGGAGATCGGCGTCTCCCTGACCTGGGACCGCTTCATGCGGTTCTGGCTCGGACGCACGGACGCTGCCGGCCTCCGCGACCTGCTGGGCGATCGCTTCGAGGCGGACGGGCAGCGCGTCGTGGCCCGCCGCAACGCGCTGTACGAAGAGGGGCTGGACGAGGTGCCGACGTTCCCGGACACGGTTCGTCTTATGGAACGTGTTCCCGATGGGACGAAGCTGGCAGTGGCCACAGGGTCGCGCAGGATGGAGGTGGATCGTATCCTGACTCGGCTCAAGTTGTTATCCAGATTTCGCGCCATCGTGACGGCCGAGGACTATGCGCGCGCCAAGCCGGCGCCGGATCCGTTCCTCACGGCCGCGCGCCGCCTGCATCTCCCGCCCGCGTCGTGTCTGGTCATCGAGGACAGTCTGGCAGGGATCACGGCCGCCCACGCGGCGGGGATGCCGGTGGTGGCGGTGGACCGCGGGCGTGGCGCCGTCGGGCTGGAGCAGGCCACGTGGACGGTTGGGAGTCTGGAAGAAATCACCCTGGGCCCTGCGGGTCAGGTCACCATCCATCTTTCCCGCTGCATCTGATCCCCCGCATCGCACACCGAGTGGCAAGACTGGAGTAGCGGCTTCAACGGCGGCTCTCACCTGCGGTCCGGATGGGCTTCACAGCAAAACGTGTGTTGACTGTATACAGGCTGTGTATATAAGATCAGCGCCCCATCGCTGGCGCGCCTTGCTCAGCGAGCGGGCCTACGAAAATCTGCCTGTACCGACATCACCATCTGCTTTGACAACGGGTCCGGTCTGGTGGTCGGCCTGCCGGATTCCTCTCTGGGGCGCGAGAACAACTGTGGGGAGGGGGATATCATGAAGCGACATCGGCACATCCACGATTCTTCCCGTCGGAGGCTCAGTCGCCGCGAGATCTTGCGGCTGGGGGGCACGGCGGCTTTGGGCGCGGCGGTCGGGCCGTTCGTCTGGACCTCGGCCAAGGGCCAGACCTTTGACTGGACGCGGTTCCGAGGGAAAGAGCTCTTCATCATGCTGGCCAAGCACCCGTGGCCGGAGGAGATGGTGAAGTGGATCCCCGAGTTCGAGGAACTCACGGGGATGAAGGCGAAGTACGAGATGCTCCCGGACCAGCAGCAGCGCCAGAAAAATGTGATCCAGTTCACGGCCGGCGACCCCGGGACGGACGCATTCTACAGCAGCTTGCACGTGGAGAAGAAGCGGTTCTGGAAGTCAGGCTGGTACGAGCCCCTGAATGCCTATCTCCAGAATAGTAGCCTGACCAACCCCGACTTTGACTGGAATGACTTCACCGAGGGCGCCCGAACCACGGCGGCCCAGCCGGATGGGACGATCAGCGCCATCCCCTGCTTCATGGACGCGCTGATTTTGTTCTACCGGAAGGACCTCTTCCAGGCGAAAGGTCTCAAGCCACCCAAGACGATGGCGGAGATGGAGGAGATCGCGAAGAAGTTCCACAACCCCCCTCAGTTGTACGGGATCGTGTACCGCGGTCTCAAGAATGCGAATGCCGCGACCTGGGACGGCATGCTGTTCAACTTTGGCGGCGACATCCTCACCAAGGACGGGAAGGCAAACCTCAACAGCAAAGAGGCCATCGCGACCACTGAATATTACACGCGGCTGCTCCGGAACTACGGACCGCCGGGGGTGGTGCAGTTCAACTGGTACGAGTGCAGCTCCGCCTTCAGCCAGGGGCAGATCGCCATGTACTACGATGGGGTCAATTTCGCCAACATCCTCGAGGACAAGGAGAAGGCAAAGACGGCCGGAAAGGTCGGGTACGTGATCTTTCCCAGAGGCCCAGGCGGACAGTGGGCTGCAACGTTCACGCCGGGGATGGCCATCAGTCGGCTCAGCCGAAACAAAGAGGCCGCCTGGTACTTCGTCCAGTGGTCCACGAGCAAGAAGAACTACGTCCGCCAGTTGGTCGCTGGCGTCGGTGTTCCCCGGGTCTCCGCCTGGAGCGCCCCCGAGGTGCAGGCCAAGCGGAAATACCCGCAGGATTGGTACGAGGCCTATCTGGACAGCCTGAAGGTCGGGCGCCTGGGCGTGCCGGAGATCGTGGGGATCACCGAGTACCGCGACATCATCGGCGTGGCCATAGAGAAGGCGATTGAGGGGGCCGACGTCCGGACGGTCCTGAATCAGGCCCAGAAGGAGTTTCAGGAGCTCTTGGACAAGACCGAGAAAGCGTAGGGCGTCCTCGGAGCGGGAGGGCCCGGTCGCCGGCCAATCCGGCGCCGGGTCCTTCCGGAACCCTGTTGCCCCTCGCTCCCAGACTCTTCCAACTACTCTCGCGCGCCCAGCCTCTCGAATGGGTCTGGAGCCCTGCCTCTCGCCCCGCCAGTGAGATGAAGGACCTTGCATGCGTCTGAGCTGCATTCCCGCCACCTATTTCATGGATCTTGTCGAGGGACGGATGCGCATGGAGGCCTGGATCGATTTCGCGGCCTCGCTTGATTTGGATGGTCTGGATTTCGGTCAGGCCTGGTTCCGGGATCGGCAACCGGCTACGATCGCCACCCTCCGCCGGCGGATCGAGGACAGGGGGATGCAGGCCTGCATGCTGACCTGCGCCCCAGACTTCACCCATCCCGACCCGGCGGGACGGCAGGACACGATCGAGGAGATGCGGCGGATGATCGAGCTCGCCACCCAACTTGGAGCACCCCTGATCAGGGTGACGGCGGGACAGGCCCATCCGTCGGTGTCCCGCGTGGATGGGGTGGCCTGCGTGCGCGCGGGGATCTCTCGACTGCTCCCAGAGGCGAAAGCGGCCGGGGTCACCTTGGCCTACGAGAACCACACCAAGGCGTCGGTCTGGCAGTATCGCGACTTCTCCGAGGATTCCGCGGTGTTCCTGGAGATCGTCCGAGCCACCGAGGGCACGGCCCTCGGCGTGAACTTCGACACTGCGAACCCGCTGGTACACGGTGAGGATCCCCTGCCGCTGCTCAAGCAGGTCGCCCACCGAGTGGTCAGCGTCCACGCCAACGACACGCGAACGCGCGGCCAGTTTGACTTCTGCGTGGTCGGCCGGGGGCTGGTTCCGTACACCGAACTCTTCGGCTTCCTCAAGCGGACGGTCGGCTTCGACGGCTGGATCTCGGTCGAGGAGTACAGCCAGACCGGGGAGCAGGGCTTCCGGGAGGCCGTGCGTTTCGTCCGGGAGGCCTGGGCGGCGGCATGACCGACACCCCGCTCCGCTTCGACCTTCCGGTGCCCAGGCATGCCGCTTTCGACGTCGTGGGGCTCGGGGTGAACGTGATCAACCACTTGTACCTGCTACCCAAGTTCCCTGAGCCAGACACGAAGGTGGACCCCCTGGATGCCACCCAGCAGGGTGGGGGGGTGGCGGCGACCGCCATGGTGGCGTGCGCCCGGCTGAGCCTCCGCACCAAGTACGTGGGGAAGGTGGGGCCTGATGACGCGGGACGGCTCTCTCGCGAGAGTCTCGAACAGGAGGGGGTTGACGTCACGGACGTCGTCGTGGACCCCACGGAGAACACGCGTGTCACCTTCGGGCTGATCGAGAAGGCGACGGGACGCCGGACCCTCATCCGAGGGGTCGAGCCCCTGGCCCGGCTCCGCCTGGGCGAGGTAGAGGCCGGCGCCGTGACGGCCGGGAGGATCCTCCACCTGGATGGCTACGAAGGGGCGGTGGCCCTCTGGGCGGCCCGAACCGCTCGCGCTGGCGGGATCCCGGTATCTCTGGACGCCGAGGAGGCCACCCAATGCCGAGAGGAGCTCTTCCCCCTCGTGGATATCCTAATCATGGGACGGGACCTGGGCGCTCAGCTCACCGAGTGCCGGCAGGTCCCCGGAATTCTCGATCAACTGGAACGGCTGGGGCCGAGCGTAGTGGGGTTGACCCTGGGGGTAGAGGGGGCGGTGATCCGGCACCGGTCCATGACCGTTCAGGTGCCGGGGTATGCGGTGGATGTGGTGGATACAACGGGCGCCGGGGACGTATTCCACGGGGCCTTCCTCGCCGGGGTTCTGTGGGGCTGGCCAATCGCCGAGTGTTTGCGGCTCGCCAACGCTGCAGCCGGCCTCAAGTGCCGGAAGCTGGGCGGGCGGGCAGGCATCCCGACGCTAGCCGAGATCCGTAAGTTCATTCGGGCCACCGGCGGGGATCTGCCGCCTTTGCCGGCTTGCGGGTGAGACGGAGGGAAATGCGTCAGGGTGAGGTCGGACGCCCGCGTCCAGGCGCAGAAGTCGGCGGCCCGAGCCGCTGCACTCCCGCCTGCCCAGCCTGCCCGGCCTCACGCGGGATCGGGGTGAATCCTGACTGACAACGCCAGGGCCGGTGTGTTAGGGTAACAGGCGCGCGAGGGCCGGCCTCGCCACGGTTACCCTGCCGAGCGAAGGGAGCATGGGAATGACACACCAGGAACGCCTGGATCAGCTCTGCATCAACACCATTCGGATGCTCGCGGCTGACGCCGTGCAGAAGGCAAAGTCGGGGCACCCGGGGATGCCCATGGGGGCGGCGGCCATGGCCTACGTCCTGTGGACCCGCTTCCGCAAGCACAATCCCGCGAACCCCAAGTGGCCGGACCGGGACCGTTTCGTGTTGTCGGCCGGACACGGGTGCATGCTCCAGTACGCGCTGCTCCACCTCACCGGCTATGACCTGAGCATGGAGGAGCTCCAACGATTCCGCCAGTGGGAGAGCAAGACGCCGGGCCATCCGGAATACGGCCTCACGCCCGGGGTGGAGACGAGCACGGGTCCCCTGGGCCAGGGGGTGGGAAATGGCGTCGGCATGGCCATCGCCGAACGCTGGCTGGCGGCAGAGTTCAACCGGCCGGGACACACCATCGTGGATCACTATACCTACGCCATCGTGAGCGACGGGGACCTGATGGAGGGCGTGGCGTCCGAGGCGGCGTCATTGGCCGGGCACCTGAAGCTGGGCAAGCTGATCTATCTCTACGACGACAACCGTGTCTCCATCGAGGGCCATACGGACCTGGCCTTCACCGAGGATGTCGGCCGCCGGTTCGAGGCCTACGGGTGGCACGTGCAGCGCCTGGCCGACGGCAACGACCTCCCCGCGGTGGAGGCGGCCATCCGCGCCGCCCAGGCAGAGACGACCCGCCCGTCCCTCATCGCGGCGCGGACCCACATCGGCTATGGGAGCCCCAACAAGCAGGACTCGCACAAGGCCCACGGGGAGCCGCTGGGAGAGGAGGAGGTGCGGCTCACCAAGCAGAAGCTGGGCTGGCCGCTCGAGCCGACGTTCCTGATCCCGGAGGAGGTCCGGCATGAGTTCCGCAAGGCCCTGGACCGGGGGCGCAGATGGGAGGCGGAGTGGCGCGAGCGTCTGCCTGTCTACGCGGCGGCATTCCCCCAGGAGGCGGCGCGCTGGGACACGCTGATGGACGGCAAACTGCCGGACGGATGGGACACAGGTCTCCCGACGTTTGCCCCGAGCGATCCGGCCATCGCCACCCGGGCGGCCTCGGGGAAGGCGCTGCAGGTGCTCTTCTCCAGCGTCCCGAACCTCATGGGCGGGTCGGCGGATCTGGCGCCGTCCACGAATACCTACATGCAGGAGTTCGGGGAGTTTCAGGGGGGATCCTACGGGGGACGGAACTTCCATTTCGGCGTTCGCGAGCACGGCATGGGCTCCATCGCCAATGGCATGGCCCTGCACGGAGGCATTCGCCCATTCACGGCGACGTTCCTGATCTTCTCCGACTACATGCGGCCGGCCGTCCGGCTGGCGGCGCTGATGGAAATCCCGGTGGTCTTCATCTTCACCCACGACAGCATCGGCCTGGGCGAGGACGGCCCGACCCACCAGCCCATCGAGCACCTGATGGCGTTGCGGGCCATCCCCAATCTTACGGTGATCCGTCCGGCGGACGCCAACGAGACGGTCGAGGCCTGGCGCGTGGCCCTGGCGCAGCATGGGCCGACGTGCCTGATTCTTACCCGGCAGAACGTCCCGATCCTGGACCGGTCCGGCATGCACCGTGACGGCGGGGTCGCACGAGGCGCGTACGTCGTGGCGGATGCGCCGGACGGGAGGCCCCAGGTGATCCTGATCGCCACGGGCTCCGAGGTATGGGTGGCGATGGGGGCGCAGAAATTTCTGGCGGCGAAGGGGGTTGTTGCCCGCGTCGTCAGCATGCCGTCCTGGGAGATCTTCGAGCGACAGCCGCCGGCGTACCGCGCCAGCGTCCTCCCCCCGGCGGTCACAGCCCGGGTCGCGGTCGAGGCCGGCAGTCCCCAGGGCTGGTACAAGTACGTGGGGCTGGGGGGGGACGTCGTCGGGATGACCCGCTTTGGCGCCTCGGCGCCCGGCAAGGTGAATCTCGAGAAGTTCGGCTTCACGCCCGAGAACGTGGCGGCCCGGGCCCTCGCCCTCTTGGCGAGGTAGGCAATCAGGCAATTAGGCGACCTGGCAATTTGGATCTTGCGTCTCCTCGCTACCCCGGATTGCCAGATTGCCAAGTTGCCCAGTCGCCAAGTTGCCGGTTTACCCCTCGGCCAGGGAGACAAGTCATGGGGAGAGGGAATCTGCAGATGGACCACGAAGAAAGTCTCGGTCCGTATGCGCGGCAGGTAGAGGCGAGCTTGGCCGATCTGGCCAAGCGGGACGCGGTGGCGCGGATTTGGGCCAAGGACCCCACGCTCTGGAAATCGGAACCCGGCCACCAGCAGATCATCCGGAACAGCCTGGGGTGGCTCGCGGTCATGCCCACGGTCCGGCAGCGCGCGGCGAACCTTGCCGGATTCGCGGTGGAGGTGGGGCAGGCCGGGTATACCCATGTCCTCCTTCTCGGGATGGGCGGCAGCAGCCTGTGCCCGGACGTGCTGCGGCTGACCTTTGGTCAGGCGAAGGGATTCCCGACCCTGGCGGTCCTGGACACGACCGATCCGGCCAGCGTCCGGGCGCTGGAGCAGTCCGTGGACCTGTCCCGCACGTTGTTCATCGTGGCCAGCAAGTCCGGAACCACGCCGGAGATCACCGCCTTCTATCAATACCTCTTTGCCAGGATCCTGGCGCTCAGGAGGGATCGGGCCGGGGAGCAGTTCATTGCCATCACCGACCCGGGGACGGTGCTGGACCACACCGGAGCCACGGCGAAATTCCGGCACGTCTTCCTGAACCCGCCGGACATCGGGGGCCGCTATTCGGCCCTGTCCTTTTTTGGGATGGTGCCCGCGACCCTCATCGGCGTGGACATCCTTCGTCTGCTGGACCGGGCCGAACGGATGGCCCAGGCCTGCGCTGCCTCTGTCCCGATCCGGGACAACCCGGGCGCGTGGCTGGGGGCCGTCATGGGGGCCTTGGCCAAGGCAGGGCGGGATAAACTGACCTTCATCTGCTCGCCGGAGATCGCATCCTTCGGCTACTGGGTCGAGCAGCTCATCGCCGAGAGCACCGGGAAGGATGGGACGGGAATCCTGCCGGTGGAAGGGGAGGTCGTGGGCGGTCCGGGCGCGTATGGGAATGATCGGGCCTTCGTGTATCTGAGGTTCGAGACGTCCCGCGGCCGGAATCTGGATGAAGCGGTCAAGACCTTGGAGCGGGCCGGGTATCCGGTGGTGACGATCCGCCTGCAGGATTTGTACGATCTAGGTGCCGAGTTCTTCCGGTGGGAATTCGCCACGGCCGTGGCCGGGGCCGTGATCGGCGTCAATCCCTTCGACCAGCCGAATGTCCAGGAGAGCAAGGACAACACCAAGCGCCTGATCGGCGAGTTCCAAGCGGTCGGCCGGCTTCCCGAGGGCAAGCCGATCTTCTCCGACGGGCCGATCCGGCTGTATGGGGATGCGGCGACCGCCTCTCTGCTGAAGGGTGCGAAGACGCTGCCGGATGCCCTGACCGGACACGCGAGACGAATCAAGGCCGGCGACTACGTGGCCCTGACCGCGTACCTGCAGGCGACGGCCGCGCATGCCGAGGTGTTGGCGGCGATCCGGCTCCACATCCGGGAGAGGTTCCGGGTGGCAACCACGCTGGGATATGGACCACGCTTCCTGCACTCGACAGGACAGCTGCACAAGGGAGGCGGGGACAACGGGGTCTTCCTCCAGTTCACGGTGGACGACCCAATGGACTTGTCCGTCCCCGGGGAACCATACACCTTCGGCCTGATGAAGGCGGCCCAGGCCCTGGGCGACCTTCAATCCCTCCAGAGCCGGAAACGGCGCGCCCTGCGAATCCACATCACCGGCAATGTTGAAGCCGGGCTGCGTCGGGTGCTGGAGGCCCTGAAGGAGATTCGATAAACCGCAGAACCGGATTTAATTTATCCGCAGATGGAGCCCTGGTCCGCCAAAGGCGGACAGATTACGCAGATTTTTCCAACAGGACCGGAAGGGGATGAGAGCGTGAATCCGAAGCAGATGGCGGCGGAGCGGGGCGCGAGCCTCGTGGAATCCGGGATGGTCCTGGGACTGGGGAGTGGATCAACGGCGACGCTGGCGGTGCAGGCGATCGGGCGGCGGCTGCGGGAGGGAAGTCTCCGCAATGTGATCGGGGTCCCGTCCTCCAGTGCCATCGCCGCCGTCGCCCGGGAGTCGGGGGTGCCCCTCAGCACGCTGGAAGAGCACCCAGTCTTGGACCTCGACCTGGACGGGGCCGACGAGGTGGACCCGCATCTGGACCTCATCAAGGGCCTCGGCGGGGCGCTCCTCTGGGAGAAGGTCGTCGCCATGGCCTCGCGACGGGTGGTGATCTTCGTGGACGAGTCCAAGCTGGTAGATCGCCTGGGAACCAAAGCCCCCCTGCCGGTGGAGGTCATCCCCTTCGGCTGGCGGACGCACCTCGCCCTTATCGAAACGCTGGGCGGAAAACCGGAGTTGCGGACGAACGCCGACGGCCGTCCGTTCGTGACGGACGAGGGGAACTACATCCTGCACTGCCGGTTCGACGGGATCAGAGATCCGGCGGGTCTCGACGCAAGACTCCTGACCCGGGCGGGCGTCGTCGGCACCGGACTCTTCCTCGGGATCGCCCATCAGCTCATCATCGGCCGCCCCTCCGGCGTCGA
>CAZNWB010000014.1:9609-25586 GCA_964576535.1 uncultured bacterium
GACTCTTCCTCGGGATCGCCCATCAGCTCATCATCGGCCGCCCCTCCGGCGTCGAGGTCCGGAGTCGGGGTTAGGCTGGCCAGGACGCCTACGTGTCTTGTGCAGGCCTGGAGCACCCAGCCTGACCGTCCAACCTTATTACCCCATTCACTACCCCATTTCAGCAGTCATTACCCCATTCGGCGCCACCAGCCTCTCCGCGCCTCAAAAGACAAGAAAACGCTACGCACCTGGCAGTTTCATCTGAAATTCATCTCTCGCAACACCAAGCAGCTTGGTGATCTCCAGCGGTCTCAGCTTGTCGAAGTCGAGCCCCAGGGCTTGGCGGAAGCGCCGGAGGCGGCGATAGCGTTGGTGCAGGGTGTCTGTGGTCAGCCGCTTCTTGGAGCAGGTTTGTTCGATCCAGCGGGAGAGCGCAACGATCAGTCTGCCGATTCGTGCCTCGTGGTAATGAATGTCCGAGAAATTTAGGTCCGAGATTGTCCTGAGTGCGCTGTAGCGTTTCCCGCTGGCTATGAATGTCTCCTTCCCGAAAGCCAGAAGGAGTCCGAGCTCTAGCGGCATGTTCATACGCGTCACATAAGAGAGGTCGGTGAAACCATACTTACAAGTCAATATGAGCTCGGTGACCTTGAGAAGGCGAGTCTCTGTCCGCGATCGCTCACGGGCCATGCGCGGAGTCAGGCCGTAGGCGGTCACCGTGGAGATGATGGCCACCTCAAGATCGGAATACCGGTCACTATACGGAATGTTTAGGAAGATCCCCGTCGGGTCGAAATTGCGCCGGATGCGTCGACGGACGGCCGAGGTGATGTGGAGCGGCTGATCGGAAGGGATCCAAGATGGCAGGACGAGGTGTCGGTCCCGTTTTCTCCGTTGCCCCTGGGGCAAGTCTCACCTTCCGGACGAAGTGAGCTTCCTACCAGTACTCCGAGATCGCTTGCGCGAGACGGTCTTCCTTTTGACGAAGAAGTTGCTGTAGCTGACAGGCGTGGCCCAGTCCACAGACTTAGCCAACGTGTTCAGCTTCTTGGCAACTCGGAGAGAGGTGGCACGGGAAAGGCCGACCTCAGCAGAGAGTCGTTTTGCAACACTTCTCAACGTCTTCATGACGGGTCTAGTCTAGTTTCACCAGGTTAAGGATGTCAACGAGAATCTAGGGAACCCGAGCACGATGTTCGTACCAGCATGATGAGCGATTCCATGGGAGCCTCGTTTCCGCATCTATCAAGCAACCGGGTCTCGCGTGGGAGAGGGGAAGATATCGCCTGGCAGAGAGAAACGGACATGCGGCCACTCAAAATCTCGCCATAGAGTGGTGGAAAATCCACCACCAACTGTTGGAAAATCCAACACTTGATGGTAGATTTTCAAGGCCATCTCAGAGCAGGCCGTTGGCCTTGAAGCTGAAGGGGGCGGATTCGCCGATGATCAGGTGGTCCAGGAAGCGCACCCCGACAGCCGCGGCCGCGGCTTTCACCGCCCGAGGCGGTTCTCGGTCGCCGGTGCAGCGTAGCGGGACACTCGCCGTCGTGTGGATTAGAGAGCGAAACGGCCCGGGGTGGGGGCCCGGGCCGTTTCGCTCGACTTTCGGCGGGCCTACCAGCGCATGCGGACGCGGTAGTTGACGGTGACCTTGCCGTCCTTGGGGACCTTGACCACGTACTGCAGGCTGTGGGCCTCGATTTTCTCGAAGGGGTGGCTGGTCTTGATCACGTCCCAGTCGCCCGGGACCGGCTCGATGATCTTGACCTCGACGTCCTCCTTCTTGTGGTTCCGGATCTGGACGTCCCATTCGGTCTCGTAAAGCCCCGGAGCGATCTTTCGCCAGTCGCGCTGGGTGCGCTCGCCCACCACGTCGAAGGCCTCGCCCATCTTGATCATGACCTTCTCGTCCTTCGGGGTGTGGTCAATCACGTCCTCGCCGATGAACTGAAGGCTCTGGTCCGAGGCGGCCTTGTACACCCGGACGGTGCCCTTGGGCAGGGGGATGCCCAGGCGGTGCTGCTCCTTGTTGGCGATTTCCAGGAACACGCTCACCTTCTGGTTCGAGAGGGGCGTCCCCAGCTGGCCCCGATAGTACTGGCTGGCCCCGTAGTAGCGCAGCTCCTTCCGGATGGGGATTTCGCTCGCGCTGAGCAGGCTGATCTGCTTGGTCTGGTTGTTCTTGATCGTGGTCCGGCCGTCCAGCGAGTACAGGTGGTACTCGAAGAAGGCCTCCTGCTGGAACTGCCGCGGGGCCTCGGCCACGGCGGCCTTGGCCGCATACTCCATGGCATCCCGCAGTTCCCGCCGTGTAGCCGCGCGGTGGATGTCGCCGGCCACCAGTTTCAGGGCGGCGTCGGTATAGGTGCCACCGCTCTTGTTGTCAATGGTCACCCATCCCGACAGGTCCCCGCCGTTGTCCCGGGCGTTCAGCACCACCACGTAGTCGGCCTTCCAGGTGATGCCTCCCGTCAGATACGATGCCTCCACGCGCTGGGGCTTGCCGGTGCGGTTGTGTAGCAGCCAGACCAGCGTGGGCTTGGGGATCAGGTTGTCGGGCAGGTCGGGCAGGACCACGCGGCCGTAGTGGCCGATGTGGACCTGGCCGTTGATCTGGTAGATGGGCCCGTTGTTGTTGCTCAGGAGGACGGCGTCGATCAGCGCGCCGTCCCCGACCATGAGCTTCACCTTCTTGCCGACGAACTTGTCCAGGAGCTTCTGTGGGTTCAGGAGGTCGTACTCGTAGTTCTGCTCGAGGATGCGGACGCCGCCCGGGTCTGTCAGGGAACGGAGGTGGACCGAGGTGGGGTCGATCTGGGCCGCCACGTCCATGAACTTGATCTCGTGGCTGCCGGCGCCCAGGACGAGTTCGCGGATATCCTTCACCAGGCCCAGGTTCCCATTGTAGATCGTGACGGCGACGTCCTTCTGCTGCTCCTGCGTCACCGAGACGCGGACCGTCGCGGCAGCAGCCGGGTGGGCGCCCACGAGACTTGCGATCAGGCCCATCGTCATTGCGTACGTGACCACCTTTACCGTATGCATCTGTCACCCTCCTTGCGGCCCAGAAGCCGCGCAATGGTTCATCTGGAGGGTTGGACAGGCGCTCTCGGGAAAAGTTCCCATTGAACCGCCATGATCATCCAGCGCCAGCGCTGGGTACCCGGGACGCCAATAATCCGCGGCAATCAGGCAACTGGGCAATCCGGCAACTCGGAACCCCTAATTGCCAAGTTGCCAGACTGCCTGATCGCCTCCCCATTGGCGAACTTGGCGCCTTGGCGGTTTAGGTCTTGGGGACGTCAGGGGCAGCGGGCGGAGAGGGTCTCGCGGGCCAGGGCCGCCTCGGGCGCTTGCGGATAGCGCACGGTCAGGTTGCGCAGGACCTGGCAACCGGACCGATCGCCCAGATCCAGGCGGGCCTGCCCCAGCTTGAGCAGGGCGAGGGGGAGAAGGGGACTCCCGGGAAACTGCCTGATCAGCGTCTCATACTCCTGGACGGCCTCCGCAAGACGCCGCTCCGCGACGTAGGCATCGGCCAGCCGGAGTCGTGCCTCCGGTACCCGAGTGTCGCCGGGATGCTGGGCGATGAAGGCGCGGAAGTCTTCGATGGACCGATCATATCTCTGGCGCGCAGAGTCCGCGAGGGCGTCGAAGTAGAGTTCGTCCGCTGTCCTGGATTGAACAGAGGATGTCTGCGCCTCCTTGCCCGATGCGGGGGCTTCCCTGGGCTTGGGGGCCGCCGGTGGGACAGCCAGAGCCTTTGGAGCGGGCTGGGACGGCGCCGCCTGGCCCCCGGATTCGGCAGCGGGGGGAGCCGCCTGCCGGAGGCGCCCGACGGTGAGATCCGGCTCCGCGGTCTTGGCCCGGCTTTCCCGGGCTGTCTCCTCGGTCTTCGGGACTTCGGTTGGAGGCGCTGGTTTCTCCAGCGACTTCACCTCGTCGCGGAAGGCGGGGGCCGCGCGATCTCTTTCACCCTCCAGGGCTGCCCGGGGCGGTGACGCAGGCACGGGTTCGGAGGGTTTGGCCTGTAGCCGCTCCTCGGCCGGAGGTTTTGTGACCGGCGGGCCGGCCGGGGCTGGTCGAGTGACGGGAACTTCTCGCGCCCCGGGAGGTGCCGGGGCCGAATAGAGCTCGGCCCCCCGGCGCAGCTCTGGCGAGTGCTGGTACAGCAGCAGACCTGCAAACGCGACAAGCAAGAGGGCCAGGGCCTGGATGGGCACCTTGATCCCGGGGGGGAAGAAAAGCCAGTGCAAGGCCCGCTGCCACCGGGGGGTCGTCTCGATCCGCCGGCGGACCCGCGCCGCGAACCCGAGAGAGGGTTCGGCTCCGCCCAGGTCTGAAACCGCCAGCGTCGCCTTGCGGAAGGCAGTCCACTCCGCCCGGCATTCCTGACAGGTGGCTAGGTGCTGCGTGATCGTCACCAGCGGAGGGCCGGAGAGCCTCTCGTCATACAGGTCTGAAAATGCCTGGCGAACTTGGGCGCACTTCATGGGTCACTCGGATTTCAGGTATGGGGTCAGCCGCGCCTTCATCTCCATCCGGGCACGGTGCAGCCGCGACCGAACGGTGCCCAGTTCCAGCCGCAGGGTTTCCGCGATCTGCTCGTACGACAGCCCCTGGATGTCGCGGAGGATGAGGATCAGCCGGTGGTCCGCCGTGAGGTTCCTCAGCTCCGCCTGGACGACCCGCGCCAGCTCCGCCCGCTCCAGCATGGCGTCGGCCCGGGGCGTCCCATTTGCCAGCCGGTCCACGGCCGTCGGGGGGTCCTCTTCGGCCGTGTCCTGCGATCTCATCGCCCCGCCCGAGGATGATGCCGGCCGGCGACGTCGAGCCTGAAGGGAATTCAGGCAGTGGTGGCTGGCAATGCTGTACAGCCATGTGGAGAAGCGGGAGGCCCCCTTAAACCTGCCAAGGCCGCGGTAGGCCTTGAGGAGGATCTCCTGCGCCATGTCCTCGGCCTCTGCCCGGTCCCCCAACATGCGCAGGGCCAGAGTGAACACCCAGCGCTGATACCGCCGGACCAGTGTCTCGAAGGCCTGGGTGTCTCCCGCTCGGGCCCGATCCACCAGGCTGCGATCCTCGTCCATCGCAGCGGGGACCTCGGCTGGCTGCCTCTCTCCGGTTAGACCCCTGGGACCTTGCGGGAGTTCCGCGGCTCCCGCGCCTCGATTCTCAGGCCCTTCTCGCACTTCAGCGGCGGTCACCGCCTCTCCCATGTTCGCAGAGGCGCCATGACTCTCGTCGCCAGGCAGCGCATTGGCTGGCCTGGGGGAACCCTGGGCCCTCCGCCCGGATCATACCACTCCCGACTGGTCCCGCAACTTCAATCCGTTCCCCGGCCCCGGCTTCTTTTTTTTCTTGCACCAGGAGAGCATCTTGAATATGCTGAGCGGGTTCGCATGAAGATTCTACCCGAAATTCATACGCGCTAGGCGTGCAACGGATTGAGAAAGGAGGCATCTGATGCAAGAGCGGTCAAGTGTTCGCATCCTGTTCACTGTGGGTGTGCTGGTGGGCTCTCTGGCCCTCCTGGGCTGCCCGAAGCGGCCCGAGGTCGCCTCGGCCGGCCCCGGGGTCGTGGGGCCTGGAGCGGCCCCTGGGGCTCCCGGTGCCCCCGGCGTTCGGCCTGGTGAGACCCCGGTGACCCGGCCGGCGCCACCAACAGAGACCCCGGTGCGGCCGTCCCCGGCGGCTCCAGCCGCTCCGGGCGCGCCAGCGGCAGCGGTTCCCGCGGCGTCGCCGCTGAAGGACGTCTTCTTCGATTTCGACATGTCGAACATCCGGGACGATCAGAAGGCGGCGCTGAACGAGAACGTGAGCTGGCTGAAGACGAATGCCCGGGTGAAGGCCACCCTTGAGGGCCACTGCGATGAGCGGGGCACGGCCGAGTACAACCTCGGCCTGGGGGAGCGCCGGTCCAAGGCGGTGAAGGATTATCTGGTGGCGGCCGGGGTCGCCGCGGACCGCATCGCCACCATCAGCTACGGCAAGGAGCGCCCCTTCGTCCTGGGCCACGACGAGAGCGCCTGGAAGTGGAACCGCCGGGGCCACTTCGGGATCACCGGACAGTAATCCGCGGTCGTTCGAACCGCAAGACGCCGCCTGCTCCATGTCGGGGCAGGCGGCTTCCTTTTCTAGAAAGCCACGAGCCGGGTACCCAGCCGACCTACGCCAGCGGTACGTCGGCTGGGTGGCCGAGACGCGCAGAGGTACAGAGGGGCCACGGGGAGGGACCCCCTCCGATTGTTGATTTTGGATTTCGGATTGGAGATTTTGAAATCGGAAATCCACAATCCACAATCCGAAATCAGCGCAAGGGAATTTGGCTTGCACTGCCGTGACGATTTTGCAAGAATCCGGACCGTACGGGGGTGCGGGAATCGGACCCGGATGGGAAGAACAGAGGACGGCTGACGACCGAAGGGAGACCGCCATGCCCAAGGGATACCTGGGGAAGCTCTTGTGGGTGGATCTGGCGTCAGGAAAAGTTTCGACCACGACCCTTGACGAGGCCATGGCACGCAACTACCTGGGGGGAAGCGGCCTGGGGGCCAAGCTGATCCATGACCGGGTTAAAGGCGTCAAAGGGCCGCTGGATCCCATGAACCCCCTGTGCATGTTGCCGGGCCTCCTCTGCGGCACGCTGGTGCCGGGGGCGAACCGCACCATGGTATGCGCCCTGTCGCCCGCGACAAACGCCTGGGGCGAGGCCAGGGCGGGGGGCGCCTGGGCGCCCATGCTGAAGTACGCGGGGTACGACGGCGTGATCTTCACCGGCAAGGCCAAGAAGCCGGTGTACGTCTGGATTGAGAATGACCACGTCGAGATCCGGTCCGCGGAAAAGCTGTGGGGCAAGGGGTTCTTCGAGACGGACGAGCGCCTGCTGCAGGAGACCCACAAGGACGCCATCGTCGCCGCGATCGGCCCGGCGGGAGAGAAGCTGTCCCGCATGGCCTGCGTCATGTTCGAGGGGCAGTATGCCCGGGCGGCCGGTCGCACCGGCATGGGCGCCGTCATGGGCTCCAAGAACCTGAAGGCGGTGGTGGTACGCGGGACCGGCGGCGTCCCCGTGGCCGATCCCGCGGGTCTGATGCGGCGTTCCGCAGCCTACGGGGGGAAAGAGAAGCAGCGCTTCAAGCGGAACTTCGAATTGGGGACGGCCGGTGGCGTCATGGGTGTCGAGGCCGTCGGCGACATGCCCATCCACAACTTCATGGGCGGCCGCTGGACCGAGAAGGCCGAGCGGATCTCGGGCCAGACCATGTTCAAGAAGTACGGGAAGCACGAGCGCTCCTGCCTAGCGTGCCCCTCGAACTGCACCCTGGTCGTGGAGGTCCCCGGGACCCGGGTCGGCCATGCCCCCGAGTATGAGACCATCGGCGCTTTCGGCAGCATGTGCGAGAACGACAGCATCGAGGTCATCGCCAGGTGTAACGAGCTCTGCAACGACTACGGTCTGGACACGATCTCGGCCGGCAACACCATCGCCTTCGCCATGGAGGCGTTCGAGAAGGGACTGATCAGCGAGGCAGACCTGGGCGGGATCCGGCTTACGTGGGGGAACGGCGACGCCATGATCGCCCTGCTCCACAAGATGGGGCGGCGCGAAGGGATCGGCGATGTCCTGGCGGACGGCACCAGGCCGGCGGCCGAGCGGCTGGGGAAGCACTTCGGCGACATGGTGGTCGAGGTCAAGGGGGTCGAGATCCCCATGCACGATCCCCGCGCCTACTGGTCGAACGCGGTCAACTACGCCGTGGCCAACCGCGGGGCCTGCCACATGGAGGGCGTGACCTTCACCGTGGAGAGCGGCCTGCCCTTCCCGGACCTGGGGTACACGGCGCCCATGGATCCCTACATCACCGACGGCAAGGCCCAGCTGGCGGTGAAGATGCACGACCTCATGGTCCTGTACGACGGGCTGGGGATCTGCAAGTTCTACATCGTGGTCTCCTACGGCCCGACGATCATGGCGGAGTGGTTGAACTACTGCACGGGGTGGAAGGTGACGCCCGTCGAGCTGATGCACACGGCCGAGCGAATCTTCACCGTGAAGCGGCTGATCAACGTGGCCCGGGGCCTGTCCCGCAAGGACGATTCACTGCCCAAGCGCCTGCTCAGCGTCCCCCAGCGGGATGACATCGGCCCGGTAACCCCCCAGGGGTTGGAGCGGATGCTGACGGAGTACTACCGGCTCCGGGGCTGGGACGAAAAAGGCGCCCCGACGAAGGAGCGCCTGAAGGCGTTGCAGCTTGCCTGAGGGCCCGGGAATCCCGCAAGACATCAACACGCCGGCGAACGGGGGAGGCACATCCATCCCCAGAATGATCATCCACGTGGAGTGGAGTCAGGAGGTCAGATGCAGGTCCAAGAGTGGATGAACAGGGACGTGGTGACGGTGACGCCCGACGAGAGCTTCCGCACCGCCATGCACCTGATCCGCCAGAAGGGGATCCGGCACCTGCCGGTGGTGGAGGGGAAGCGGCTGGTGGGAATTGTCACCGACCGGGATCTGCGGCAGGCCGCCCCGTCGGGGGCGACCAGCCTGAGCATCCACGAGCTGCACTACATCCTGGAAAAGGTGACGGTGCGCGAGATCATGACCAAGCAGGTGGTCACCATCCGACCCGACCAGACGGTGGAAGACGCCGCGCTGCTGCTGCTGGGGCACCGGATTGGGGGGCTCCCCGTGGTGGTGGAGGGGGACCTCTGCGGCATCATCACCGAGACTGACATCCTGCAGGCGTTCCTGCAGCTCCGGGGCAAGGGGCCGCTGGATATCGCATCCTCCATCGTGGAGATCGAGCGGGAGAAGCGCGCGCAATGAGGCGGGGGCGTTTGGCCTGCCTGCTGGTCCTGGCGACGTGGCTGGCGGGATGCGCGGTCACCTCCGGATCGAGCCGCGAGTCCGTGGGCGAAGCGGTCCACAGCATCAGTGTCAGCAACACGGTCCAGATCCGCTACCAGGCGGACCCCCTGCTGGCACCCCTGGGTCTCAGGGTGGAGACCTACCGCCGGGAGGTGTTCATCTCCGGGCTGGTCCAGAACGAGGCCCAGCGGGCTCGCGCCGTGGCCATCGCGCGTGACACCCCGGGGGTCCTGGATGCCTACTTCGTGGACACAGGCCTTCCCGGCCGGTCCGTGAGCCGCGCCCACTATCCGGCCAGCCGGGAAGCGGTGTGGGCCGCCGCAATCACCGCGATCCGTGGCGCCGGGTACCAGATCGAGGAACGGCGGGAGGGGCGAAGCCTGGTCACCACCTGGCGGTCTCTCCGGCCGAGCGTGACGACACTCTGGGCCGGCACCCAGGAACGGGTGCGCCTCGCCCTGTATCCTCACGGCGATACCGTCACGGTCATCGCCGTGGCCGACCGGTTGGATGACGGAAGCCTTTCCTGGCAGATCGAGCAGGAAGAGGCAATCCTCCGGAGGATCCGAGAGGCTCTCGCGGCTTCATCCCTCTCGTAGATCGGATAGGCCACTCCCCCCTGTTACCTCTCCCCCTCAATGGGACAGGCGGTCGGGCGTCACCCGGCCGCGGCGGGAATCCCGGGCCGCGGCTCAAAAATTTCGTGGGCCGCCTCGCGGCCCGCGGGGATATGGGATGAGCCTGCTCGACCGCGGGGCAGGACGGGAAGGAGGGGGCGGGGCGGGACGCGCGCTGCTACTCGACCTCTTCCATGGAGATTACCTGACGCTTGTTGATCGCCAGGAAACTCATCCGGCTCTGGGGATCCCCCTCGGTCGAGGCCTCGGTCAGGGCAAAGAAGTCTCCCTTGAGGTTCAGGGCGTCGAGGGTCCGGATGTTCTTCGGCTTGCTCATCCTACCGATAAGCACGCCTGCCAAAGTCACGACCCGGACCTTGACCGAGGTTTCATCAATGGCCATCGTCATCCTCCATGGGATCGCTAGCAGCCCCCTCCGGGGGGTTGCGAATCAGTATCCAATATCACTGACCACTCGAAAATGTCAACCCTTTTGGCGCCTTTTTCATCGGAAGGCTTTCCCGGAGACGCGGGGCCACCCAATGGCCACCCGGGAGGTACCCGGGGGAAACTCTTTGATTTTTTGGGGGTCGTGTGATACAAGAACACGCTACTTTGGCGGCGGCCCAGGACCGGACGATGTCGGGGATTGCCGTCGTCCCCGCCAGAGGAGTCCATGGGCGACGTGACGGTGGTGACGGGCGGTACGGGTTTCGTCGGGAGCGCGGTGGTCCGGCACCTGGCGGCCGGTGGACACCGCATCCGGGCGCTGGCCCGCCCCGGGAGTGACCGGCACCTGCTCGCCGACCTGCCCGTGGAGATCGCGGACGGCGACCTGACCGATCCGATGTCTCTGCGGCGCATCCTGCATGGATGTGGTTGGCTGTTCCACGTGGCCGCATTCTATAGCCTGTGGGCACGGGATCGCCGCCAGTTCTATGACATCAACGTCGAGGGAACGCGCCGCATCCTCCGGGCGGCGGCGGACGCCGGGGCGACCCGGGTGGTGTACACCAGCACCGTGGGCGCACTGGGCATCCCCACGAATGGCAGCGCCGGGACCGAGGAGACACCTGTCAGCCTGCAAGACATGGTGGGGGACTACAAGCGATCCAAGTTCCTGGCAGAGGAGGTGGCCCGGGATTTCGCCCGCCAGGGCCTTCCGGTAGTGATCGTCAACCCCAGCACCCCGGTCGGCGCCGGGGATATCAAGCCCACCCCCACCGGGCAGATGATCGTGGATTTTCTCCGGGGCCGGATGTGGGCGTATCTCGAGACTGGTCTGAACGTGGTGGATGTGGAGGACGTGGCTGCGGGTCACCTGCTGGCGGCCGAGCGGGGAACGATCGGCGAGCGGTATATCCTGGGGGGGAAGAACCTTACGCTCCGAGAGATCTTCGAGGTCCTGGGGCGACTCACGGGGATCCGGCCGCCCCGCGTGAAGGTGTCTGCGGGGATGATCCAGCCTCTGGCCTGGGTGTCGGAGTGGGTCGCGGATCACCTCACGGGCCGACCACCCCTGATCGCGGTGGACGCGGTCCGGATGGCCAGGAAGACCATGTTCTTCGACGGCGGCAAGGCGATCCGGGAACTGGGGCTTCCCCAGTCTCCCATCGAAGATGCGCTGGCCCGGGCCGTCCGGTGGTTCCGGGAGCATGGCCACGCCCCCAGCTCACCATGATCCGAGAATAGCTTTGAACCGCCATGATCACCCAGCGCCAGCGCTGGGTACCCGGGTCGCCAAGGTTACCTGGCAACTGGGCAATCTGGCAATCGGGCAACCCGGAACCCCTGATTGCCAAGTTGCCGGATCGCCTGATTGCCTTCCTGTGGCGTTCTTGGCGGCTTGGCGGTTAACAATATTGGATAGCGGCGGACCGACGAGCGTGCCATGGACCTGACAGATGTCCCCCGGCTCCTTCTGGGGAGCCTGGTGCTACGTCCCTACGTGTTCGGCTTCTTGCTGCTGCATCTGCTGGGGGCAAGCGCGTTCCTCGGCTGGCGGCGAACGGCGGTCTTCACGCTCGTGACCTGGGGCGTGGCGCTCGTGGCGGAGCACAGCTCGATTCGGACCGGCATCCCCTTTGGATGGTATTATTACATTCCCCGGACGGCCGACCGGGAGTTGTGGATCGCGGGGGTGCCTTTCTTCGATTCCCTGTCTTTCTCGTTCCTGCTGGTTGCCAGCTATGGCCTGGCCTGGTTCCTCCAGGCGGGCCGCCCCGGGGACCGGATCGCCGCAGAGAGGGATGCAGCGACTCCGGGAGTCTGGCCGCGTCCCGGGCGGGTGCGTCACCTGGTGCTGACCTCGCTGCTCTTCGTGCTGATCGACGTCGTGATCGATCCGGTGGCCCTGCGGGGCGATCGGTGGTTTCTGGGTCAGGTGTATGGGTACCCCCAGCCGGGCCTGTATTTCGGCGTCCCCCTGGCGAACTTCCTGGGATGGGGGGTGGTGGGGGCGACAGCGACTGGCCTGTATCATTGGATGGAACGGCGTCTCTTCGAGACACCTTTGGGGATGGAACGGCGTCTCTTCGAGACACCTTTGGGGTGGGAGCGTCGGCTCCCGGTGACGGCGCCCCGGCGGTTCGCCGGCCGGGCACTGCTGTGCCCGGGGCTGTACTTCATCGTCCTGGCCTTCAACCTGGCCGTCACGGCTGCCCTGGGGGAATGGGGGCTCCTGCTCTCCGGGGTCGCCCTGACCCTGCCGGTCCTCCTGTGGACGGCTGGTATCCTCGCGGGTCCGCGGGCATTCGCCTGGTGGCCGCGGGCCGCCGGGATTCGCGCCCGAGGTGCCCGGGCATAGGGCTGGCTGGGTCCGGAGACCTCGAAGCTATAGGATCGATTACCCATGAGTGTTCCCCTGTCTCAGATGTGGACGGTGGCTTCCTACGTCATCACGCAGCGGCTGCGCGGCCGCAAGCGCTATCCGCTGGTGCTGATGCTGGAGCCGCTCTTCCGCTGTAATCTCGTCTGCGCCGGCTGCGGCAAGATCCAGTACCCGGCGCAGATTCTCCGGAAGCAGCTGACCGTCGCGCAGTGCCTCAAGGCGGTGGAGGAGTGCGGGGCGCCCATTGTCAGCATCCCGGGCGGCGAGCCCCTCATGTACCCGCAGATTGACGAGCTGGTGGAAGCCCTGGTGCAGCGGAAAAGGTACGTGTACCTCTGCACCAACGCCATCCTGCTGCCGGAGAAGCTGGAGAAGGAGATCTTCAAGCCGTCCAAGTACCTCACCTTCAGCATCCACATGGACGGCCTGCGCGAGGAGCATGACGAGGCCGTCTGCCGGGACGGCGTGTACGACATCGCCGTGCAGGCGATCCGCGAGGCGCTACGACGGGGCTTCCGCGTGACCACCAACACGACCCTCTTCGACGGCGCCAACCCGCTCCGCGTTCGCGCCTTCTTCGACGAGATGATGGCGTTGGGGGTGGAAGGGATGACGCTGTCCCCCGGGTACAGCTATTCCAAGGCCCCAGATCAGGAGCACTTTCTGCGCCAGAGCAGGACCACCAATCTGTTCTCGCAGATTCTCTCCCGTCCCAAGAAGCACTGGCGCTTCAACCAGTCGCCGCTGTTCCTGCAGTTCCTCATGGGCAGGCACGACTACGAGTGCACCCCCTGGGGCAACCCCACCTTCAACATCTTCGGCTGGCAGCGACCGTGCTATCTCCTGCAAGAGGGCTATGCCCAGAGTTTTCGGGAGTTGATGGAGGAGACCCACTGGGAGCGGTACGGCCGGAAGAGCGGAAACGAGAAATGCCGGGACTGCATGGTCCACTGCGGCTTCGAACCCACGGCGGTGGACCAGACCTTCCGCACGTGGAAGGGCTTCCGGGGGGCCCTGGTGGCGACCATCACCGGAAGGGTGTAGCAGCCGTCCCCGGGATTCAAGGGGCGCGGGGATCGGAGCGGAGAGCGCCGTGACGCTGGAAGGTTGGGTGCCGGAAGTCGGGACGCAGCTCACGCTGATCCAGGTGATCGATCTGGCCTTCGACTACCGGGGAAACACGACCGTGGTGAAGGTCGACGGGACGGAGATCGAGGGCTACATCTCCGACCGGGTCACCGAGGTGCCGGAGCCCTTCATCCAGATGTTCGACAGAGACGGGAACGGTCCCCTCCGGATCCCCTACTGCGAGATCCGGAACATCCTGTTCACCGGGAAGGACATGGCCTCCGGCAAATCGTGGGAGGCCTGGGTCGAGCGGAAACGAACGGAAGGCGCCCGGCCGAGAACCGGCCACGAGGCGACGGACGGATGACTCTCCGTTCCGCCGTCAGCGCCGGCAATCCTGCGGGACGGGCTGGCTCCCGCTGCATCCAGGAGAGCGCATGACCTCGCGAGTTCTGACCACGCCGCGCCCCCATGGGGACCCAGCCGATGTCGGGCCCGACCCGGCGCAAGCGCCGGGGACCCAGCCGACCCCGGACCGGGACCCAGCCGACCCCGGACCGTCGGCGGGTCGGCCGGGTGCGCCCGTCGGCTGGGTGCCCCCTCGTCGGCTGGGTGCCCCGGCCGGGGAGGCCGCCCTCGATCGCGCCATTCAGGAGGTGGGGGAGATCCTGCTCAGCCAACAGGACCCGGCCGGCTACTGGGTCCACGAGCTGGAGGCGGATGCCACCCTCACCTCGGAGTACCTCTTGCTCCGCCGGTGGCTGGGGATCGCCGACCCGGCAACCGAGGCCAAGGCGGTCCGGCACCTGAAGGCCGTCCAGCTTGCCGCCGGGGGCTGGCCGATCTATCACAACGGGCCGGCCAATCTCAGCGCCACGGTCAAGGCCTATTTCGCCCTGAAGCTGGCGGGGGTGCCATCCGAGGCCCCCGAGATGCTCCGGGCGCGCCAGACGGTGCTGGAGCTGGGTGGGATCACGAAGGTCAACGTCTTTACCCGGATCCTCCTGGCGCTCTTCGGCGAGTTCGACTGGCAGGGGGTCCCCTGCATGCCGGTGGAGATCTGCCTGCTCCCCCGGTGGTTCTATTTCAACCTCTATCAGATCTCCTACTGGTCCCGGACCGTGCTGGTGCCGCTGCTGATCATCTTCGCCCATCGGCCGGTCCGGCCCGTCCCGCGCTTTGCCAGATTGGACGAGCTGTACCTGGAGCCCCGGGAACTGGCGACCTACTCCCTCCCGCGGGACCCCGAGCTCTTCACCTGGCGGAACGTTTTCCTGGTGGTGGACCGCCTCCTGCGGATCCACGATCGCTTCGTGCCCCGCTCATTCCGGTGGCCCGCGATCGAGGTGGCGACCCGCTGGTTGCTGGAGCGGATGCAGGGTGAGGGAGGCCTCGGCGGCATCTTCCCCGCCATGGCGAACTCGGTGATCGCCCTCACCTGTCTCGGGTATCCCCTGGACCATCCGGCCGTGCGCAAGGCGCTGGCGGAGATCGATGCGCTCCGGATCGAGACGGCCGACACCCTCCGGGTACAGCCATGCCTGTCGCCGGTGTGGGACACGGCCCTGACCATCAACGCGCTCATCGAGGCGGGCCTTCCATCCGATCATCCGGCCCTGGTCAGGGCAGGGGCATGGCTGCTCGCCAAGCAGACGCACCGCTCGGGGGATTGGCGGCTGAAATCGCCCGGGACGGAACCGGGCGGCTGGGCCTTCCAGTTCGAGAACGAGTTCTACCCCGACGTGGATGACACGGCGGTGGTGCTGATGGGGCTCCGGAAGATCCGGGTCGCGGACGAGGAGGCCAAGACCCGCGCCATCGCCCGCGGGCTGAACTGGGTTCTCGCCCAGCAGGGCAGCGACGGCGGGTGGGGGGCGTACGACAAGGACAACGACCGGATGGTCTTCAACCGGATCCCCTTCGCCGACCATGGCGCCCTCATGGATCCCAGCACCGAGGACCTGGCGGGTCGCGTCCTGGAGGCGTTCGGGTACCTGGGGTTCCGCCCGGACGAGCCGGCGGCGGCCAAAGCCCTCACCTTTCTCAAGGCGCGCCAGTGCTGGGACGGCTCCTGGTACGGCCGGTGGGGGGGCAACTACCTCTATGGCACCTGGTCGGTGCTGGCCGGTCTCGCCGCCGTCGGTGAGGACCTAGAGGCGCCCTACGTCCGCAAGGCCGTAGCCTGGCTCTTGACCCGGCAGAATCCCGACGGCGGATGGGGCGAGTCCTGCTACTCCTACGACGATCCCCGAACCGCCGGCATGGGCAAGAGCACGGCGTCGCAGACGGCGTGGGCCCTGATGGGCCTCTTGTACGCGGGCGAGGCGGGATCCCCCGCCGTCGTCCGAGGGATCCGATTCCTGCTGGAGACCCGGGCGCCGCATGGACTCTGGGACGAGCGGGAATTCACGGGCACGGGATTTCCGCGGGTCTTCTACCTGCGGTATCACGGCTACGCCCGATACTTCCCCCTCTGGGCCCTGGCGCTGTATCGGCGGTGTCTGCAGGACAACGGGGCCCGGCAGGCATCCGTCACCCGCCTCCGGGCGGCCGACCTGCGCCGGTGAACTTGCAGGCGCGCAACCGACAACTGACAACCGACAAC
>CAZNWB010000014.1:25686-30154 GCA_964576535.1 uncultured bacterium
TGTCGGTTGTCGGTTTTCAATTGAAGGTCGAGGAGGGACTCCATCCTCTGGCCCCTTCCAGTTCAGCACTCTCCGACGGAACGCTCCTGGGCGCACCGGCCCGTTCCCCTGGTCTCCAGGTCTCCTACAGCCGACGGTGCTGGGTAGGTCGTCGGTGGAGCACCCGATCGCCATCGTGGTGGCCCTGGGGGAGGAGCGCCGGGCCCTCCAGCCTGCCCTGACGTCTCCGCTCCACTGGTGGAGCGAGGGGTTCCACGCCGTTTCGGGTCGGTCCGCGGGACATGCCGTCGTCCTGATCCAGGCAGGTATCGGTCGGGAGCCTGCCCGCCGCGCCCTCCTGGCAGCGGCGCACTGGCTGGAGTTCTGCGCCGCGTGGTCCCTGGGCTTTGCCGGGGGTCTCACGGACCAGCTCAACCCGGGTGAGCTCGTGTGCCCTTCCATCCTCCTGCTCGACGACGGCCTCAGCGGCAGGTCCTTCCCCGCTGCCCCAGCCCAGGCGGAGGTCCGGGCCGCCCTTTCCGCGGCGGGGATTCCATGCCGCGATGGGGCCGTCCTGACCGTGGATACTCCTGTGCGGACGCCGGAGGCGAAACGGGAGGCGCACCGCCGCACCGGGGCTGTCGCGGTGGATATGGAAGCGGCCGGCGTGGCGGAGGCCGCGAGGGAGCTCGGCATTCCCTGGCTAGCCATCAAGGCGATCGTAGACGGCGTGGATGACCCGCTGCCAGAGTTTATGGCCGGCTGCACGGGGCCGCGGGGTGACATCCGCTGGCGCGGTGTCCTCGCCAGCCTGCTCGCGAGCGGCAAACGACGACGAACCCTGATCCGCCTGGGCCGAGCCTCGCGCCAGGCGAGCCGTCGGCTCCGACGCTGTCTGGGAGTGGTCGTGGGGGCCGGGGTTACCTTGACGCCACGGGACGGGTCCAGTAGGATTTAGGCACTTGTGCGCGTATTCCAGTTGCCCACCCTGGAGGACCCAAAGGATTCGTACCCCGCGTGCATGGCTGTTTGGCGGCCTGCTGGTCGGTATGCTCTGGCTTGGCGCCGGATGTGCTGGTGCGCGGGTCGTCCAGGGAATGTATCTTGATTCTGGGAACCGCTACCAGATTCGCCTCCCCGCTGCACCTTGGATCTCCATCTCCCTGGACGGCGCTGCGTTGTCCTTTCGGCAGCCGGCTCTCCAGGCGGCTATAGCGTTCAGCGTGGAGTGTAACTCTCCGGAGCCCGGGGAACTCCCCTGGGTGGCCCGCCACCTGTTCTTCGGGTTGCGGGAGAAACAGATCCAGAGGCGCGAGCAGGCTTCCCTGCATGGCGCCGAGGGCGTCCGCACATGGCTCGTGGCCGAGCTGGATGGCGTACCCGTGGCGGTCGAAGGCGTCACCGCGCGGCGCGGGGAGTGCCTGTACGACTTCATGTACGTCGCGCCACCGGCTACCTTTGCCCGGGGCCAGTCCGATTTCCAGACCTTCGTGGAAAGCTGGTCTCCCCTCCCCGGGGAGTGAGGGACTCGAAGAGAACCACAGAAGCCAAGAGAGGAACCAATATTATCCACAGATTACCCTTCGGCAAGCTCAGGGCCCCGAGCCCCGCCGGTGGCGGGGTCGAGGGGCGCAGATTGCGCAGATTTTCCTTCGCGGCTCACGACTCTCGGCTCTCGGCTCTCAGTTGGTGATGTGATGGCGGCGATCAGTAATCTCCCGCAGGACCTGGGACGGCGGGTCCAGCTGTTCCTCACCGACCTGGGGGGCATGTCCCTCCTGGCCGGCCGGACCATCTACGATGCGGTGACCCCGCCGTACGGTCCCAGGCTGCTGGTAGCCCAGATGGACCAGATCGCCGTGCGCTCGGTCTCCATCGTCGGGGTCGCCGGGCTTTTTGTCGGGCTGGTGCTGGCGCTCCAGACGGCCTACGGCCTGTCCCGCTTCGGCGCCAAGGGGACCGTGGGGATCATCGTCGGCCTGAGCATGGTGCGGGAGCTGGGGCCGGTGGTCACGGCCATCCTCGTCGGGGGCCGCGTCGGTTCGGGATTCACGGCCGAACTCGGCTCCATGAAGGTCACGGAGCAGATCGACGCCATGCGGGCCTTGGGGGTCAACCACATCAAGAAGCTGGTGGTGCCCCGGGTGCTGGTCACCATGCTGGCGATGCCGATGCTGACGGTGATCGCGGATGCCCTGGGGATCTTCGGAGGCATGGTGATCTCGCAGCACGAGTTCAACGTGGATTACCATCTCTACTCCAACACCATCAGGCAGTACGTAGAGCTTGCAGACATGCTGGACGGCCTGGGGAAGACGGTGGTCTTCGGATTCCTCATCGGGGTGGTGGGGTGCTACAACGGCCTCACGACCCGGGGCGGGACAGAGGGGTTGGGGCGGGCCACGACGGGGACGGTGGTGACGTCCTCGCTCCTGGTGTTCATCTCCGACTTCTTCATGACGAAATTCTTCTGGTGGCTGGGGGGGTGGTGAGCGTGGGGTCCAGGGCCATCGCCGTGGAGGGCTCGCGGCCGGGGACCGGCGCCCAGGCAGGCGACTTGGCGGGCGCCCAGGGGGGCGCCGGGGCCACGCCGGCCGTGGAACTCCGGGGGGTATTCAAGACCTTCGAGGGGAACCAGGTCCTCCGGGGATTGGACCTGGCCGTCCGGCCGGGTGAATCCATCACCATCATCGGGGGCAGCGGCACGGGCAAGAGCGTTCTCCTGCGGCTGATCATCGGCCTCCTGAGGCCGGAGGCGGGCCAGATCCTGCTGGAAGGTCAGGACATCGTGCCCCTCCGGGAACGGGAACTCCTCCGGGTGCGCCGGAAGGTGGGGTTGGTCTTTCAGGGATCCGCCCTCTTCGATTCCCTGTCCGTGGGCGAGAACGTGGCCTACGCCCTGCGGGAGCACACGGCCTGGGACGAGGAGAAGATTCGTGCCCGGGTGCGGGAGGTACTGGACATGGTGGGACTGGGGAACATCGATGGCGTGGAACCAGCGGAGCTGTCGGGGGGCATGCGGAAACGCGTGGCCGTGGCCCGGGCCATCGCCCATCCTCCGCGGATCCTCCTGTACGACGAGCCGACCACCGGCCTGGATCCCAGCAACGTGGAGAAGGTCAACGACCTGATCCTGAACCTGAAGGAGAAGCTGGGGGTGACCTCGGTGGTGGTGACTCACGACATGCCGAGCGCCCTGAAGGTGTCCGACCGGCTGGCCATGCTGCATGAAGGCCGGATCGCGGCCATCGGCACGCCGGAGGAGATTCAGGCAACCCACCAATCCTTGATCCGGGACTTCATCGAAGGGCGCGTGGAGGGATGAGGCGACCATGACGGAACGGCAGATGCAAGTGCGGATCGGCATCCTGGTCCTCGCGGCCATCCTGCTCTTCATGGGGTTTGTCCTCTCCATCGGAAAACGGAGTGCCTTATTCGAGGAGCGGTACTCCCTCTGGACCTCGTTCATCTCCACAGAGGGGCTGGCCGCGGGGGCGCCGATTCGGCTGGCGGGGGTCCCCGTGGGCAACGTCACCCGGATCAGCTTCGGCCGCGATCCGAAGGACCGGCGCATCGTCGTGACCCTGGCCGTCGAGCGGAGGGTCCAGGACCGGATCCGCGAGGACTCGGTGGCCAGCATCGGGACCATCGGCCTCGTGGGGGACAAGGTGATGGACATCACGGTGGGGAGCCACGACCGCCCGCCGCTCCCGCCCGGGGGACGACTGGGCAGTGTGGACCCGACCGACTATTCCCAGCTGCTGCAGAAGGGCGATGTGATCTTGGAGCACGTGGGCCGGATCAGCGCTTCTTTGGATGAATTCCTGGCCGGCGGCGAGTCGGCCCCGGGCAAGCAGAACCTGAACGAGGCTATCCGATCGCTCAGGAACACGCTGGTGGAAGTGGAGAAGGGGGAAGGATTGCTCCACGATATCATCTACGGGCGGGAGGGAGCCGAGCTCCTGGCCCGGGCGGACCGCACCGTGGCGTCCCTGGAGCGCGTCGTGCAGGCCATCGAGAAGGAGCGGGGTCTCCTGCACGCGCTGATCTACACCCCCCAGGAGGAGTCCGTGGGACGGCTCACGCGGGCCCTGGCGGGGCTGGAGGACCTCGTGCGCGAGGCGCGGGAGGGCCGCGGCCTGTTGCGGGCGCTGATCTATGACCCCGAAGGGGGCGAGCTCATCGCCCGCCTCGGCCGGGCCGGCGAGCAGCTGGAGGGGCTGGTGCGGTCGGTCCGCGAGGGCCAGGGCCTGGTCCCGGCGCTGCTCTTTGACCCGGAGAGCGCCAAGTTGATGGAGGACATCAAGACGGCGGCGGCGGCGGCCAAGACTCTGACGGCGGACCTGCAGGTGATCACCGGCCGGCTCCGCCAGGGCGAGGGGACGCTCGGCGCCCTGCTGGAGGATCCCACGGTGTACGAGGACTTGTCGGCGCTGCTGCGCGGTGCGAACCGGAGCACCCTGCTCCGCAGCCTCATCCGCTCCACCCG
>CAZNWB010000014.1:30254-44520 GCA_964576535.1 uncultured bacterium
CTGGTGATCCACGGGCACTTCTACCAGCCGCCCCGCGAGAACCCCTGGACCGGGGAGATCGAGCGGCAGGAAAGCGCCGCGCCGTTCCACGATTGGAACGCACGGATCGTGGCCGAGTGCTACGAGCCCAACGCCCGCTCCCGCGTTCTGGACGAGCACGGCCGCATCCGGGACATTGTCAACAACTACGAGCGGATCAGCTTCAATGTCGGCCCGACACTGCGTTCCTGGCTGAACGAGGCGGCGCCGGACGTGGTGGCGGCCCTGACCGAGGGCGACCGGGCCAGCCAGAGGCGGCTGGGACACGGCAATGCCGTTGCCCAGGCGTACAACCACATGATTCTGCCCCTGGCCACCCGGAGGGACCGGCAGACCCAGATCCGCTGGGGGACCCGGGAGTTCGAGGTGCGCTTCGGCCGGCGGCCCGAGGCCATGTGGATGCCTGAGACGGCCGTGGACGCCCAGAGCATGGAGCTGCTCGTCCAGGCCGGCATGCGCTACGTGATCCTGTCCCCGGCGCAGGCACTCCGCTGGCGCCCCGTGGGAGAAAGCCGCTGGATCAGCGCGGCCGAGGCGGAACTGGACCCGCGCCGGCCATACCGCTGGCAGTTGCGCGATGCCCAGGGGCGCCCGCAGGGCGACCACGGGATCGATGTCTGCTTTTATCACGCGCCGCTGTCCCGGGGGATCAGCTTTCAGCACTACCTGCGGGACGCCGGCACCCTGGCCAGCCGCATCGCCGAGGCGGCGACGGGTGGCCCGCCGGAGCCCCTGATCCTCATCGCCACCGACGGCGAGTCGTTCGGGCATCACGAGAAGTTCGGTGAGATGTGCCTGGCGACGCTCTTCGCCCGCGAGGCGCCCGCGCGGGGCTTCTCGGTGACCAACCTGGCGGCGTTCCTGGAGACACACCGGCCGACCTGGGAGGTTGAGCTTCTGCCGCAGAGCGCCTGGAGTTGCTCCCACGGGGTGGGCCGCTGGCGCGAGGACTGCGGCTGCAGCACGGGGGGCGGGCCGGGCTGGACCCAGCGCTGGCGCCGCCCCGTGCGGGAGGGGCTGGATCGCTTGCGCGATGCCCTGGCGGAAATCTTCGAGGAGGAGACGGCCCCGCTCCTCCAGGATGGATGGGCGGCCCGCGATGACTACATCGAGCTCCTCCTGGATCCCGGCGCCGCGGCCCGGGAAGGCTTCTTCGCCCGCCACGCGAGGCGTCCCCTCTCGGAGGAGGAGCGGGCCCGCGCCCTGCGCCTTCTGGAGATGCAGCACCAGGCCATGCTCATGTACACGAGCTGCGGATGGTTCTTCTCCGAGATCTCCGGCATCGAGACGGTGCAAAACCTCCGGTATGCGTGGCGGGCCATCGAGCTGGCGGAGACCTTCGCCCCCCTGGACCTCGAGGCGGTGCTCCTGGAGCATCTGGGGCGCGCCAAGAGCAACGTCCCCGCGCACAAGGATGGCCGGCACATCTGGGAGCGAGAGGTGCGGCCCTCTCGCGTCAGGGCCGAGGATGCGACCGCCCGGCTCCTGCTGGAGGGGGTGCTGGGCCGCGAGGTGACGCCCCAGGTGCGCTTCCGGTGGTCCCTCACGCCCGATCCGATCGCGCGGGAGGACGGTCTCACGCTGGCGGGTGTCCGCGCCGTCTCCCAGGTGACCGGGGAGACGTTGCGGTTCGCGGGGGGGTGCCGCCGCGAAGGGCGATTCGATTTCCTGGCCGCGATCGCCCCCTGGCCGGCCGCGCTCGGGTGGGAGGGCTTCGTTCCCGAGGCCAGGACCGCCCTGGGTCCCGGCCACGCGGACCTCACGGCCTGGGTCGGCCGGCACACCGCCCGGCTCGTTCGCCTGCGCGATTTCCTTCCGGACGAGCGACGCGCCATCCTGGCGGAGATGCTGGCGGAGACCCAGGAGAGCCTGGCCCACGCCCTGGAGGTCTTGTGCCCGGAGGCCCTCCCCGTCGCCGAGGCGATGGCGGGGTCCGGGATGGCCCTCCCGACATGGATTCGGGCGTCGCTGGAGGCCACCTGGTCGCGCCAGCTGGCCGAGGCGCTGGAAAAGCTGGATGGGGTCAGCGACCCGGCGCGCTACACCGCTGCCGTGGATCTGGTGGATCAGGCCCGGCACCTCGGTCTGACCCTGGAGCTTGCGCCGGCCTCTCTGTGGTTCGGACGGTTGCTGGTGCACCGACTGGAGGCGATCGCCGCGGGGTCGGACGCGCGGGCCTGGCAGGAATACCTGGAGCTGTTGCACATCGCCGCGCGCCTCTCCCTTTCCCTGCCGGAGCGATCGCTCCAGGATCGGCTGTTCCAGGTGCTGCGGGAACGCATGCCCGCCCGGCTCCAGGGGTTGAGGGACGCGCACGATCCGGCCTACGAACTGGTGAGCGCCATCCTGGCGGTTTCCTCCCGGCTGAATCTCCGGACGGAGGAGGCCCGGGAACGGCTGCGCCCCCTGGAAGAGGGGTTCGCCACGGATCCGAACTACTGGCCCTGACTGGAGCAAGCTGGCAATCAGGCAATTGGGCGATCCGGCAACTAGGCCCTCAGCAACAACCCGATTGCCAGATTGCCGTGTGCGTGAGAGCCGCGAAACGTGAAGCGTGAAACGTCATTGGCCCCCGACCCCCGACCCCCGAACGTGAGATGACGAACATCCGGCGGCAGTTGCAGATCAAGTTCGTGACCGGGCTCCTGGTCATCGTGCCCATCGCGGTGACCGTCTGGACCTTCTGGGAGCTGTTCACCTTCGTGGACGGGCTGCTGGCGCCGACGGTCGCCGACAGGTTGGGGCGCCATGTCCCCGGAGTCGGCTTGCTGGTGGCGATCCTGCTGGTCCTGCTCATGGGGATCCTGGCCACGAACATGGTCGGGCGGCGAATCCTCGGGTGGCTGGACAGCCTGCTGTACCGGATCCCCATTTTCCGGAATGTCTATTCGGCCGTGAAGCAACTGCTGAACGCCTTCTCGCCCGACAACCTGGTGGCCTTCAAGGAATTCGTCCTGGTCCAGCACGGGGAGAAGGGGAGGTACTGCTTCGGCTTCTTGACGGGCGAGGTCGCCCTGCAGGGCGGCAGCGGCGAGACGGAGCCCCTGGTGGCCGTCTACGTTCCCACCAACCACCTGTACCTGGGAGACATCGTGCTGGTGCGGCGCGAGGACATCATCCTGACCCAGCTGACGATTCCCCAGGGCATCCAGGTCATTCTCTCGGGGGGCATCAGCATCCCCCAACTCCTGCGCCAGAAGCTCCCGGACATGGATCGCAGGTAAGCGCTGGCCAGCGCCAGACCAATGTAAAATTTCAAACCGACAACCGACAACCGATCAATTGGCCGGTTCTCGGTTGTCGGTTGTCCGTTGTCCATTGGTGTTGTCAGTTGTCGGTTTTTCATTGGGGGTGTCAGTAGCCAATTTTCAATTGGCACGGAGTGCGTCATGGAGGCATTGGTGTTTCCGACCCTGTGGCAGGAGGCGGTCCTCATCGGGACCTTCATCCTGCTGAACGGTTTCTTTGCCGGGGCGGAGATCGCCCTGATCTCCGCGCGGCGGAGCCGGATCCAGCAACTGGCCGCAGAGGGCGACGGCCGGGCGGAGCGCGTGGCGCTGCTCCAGGCGGATCCGGACCGCTTCCTGGCCACGGTGCAGATCGGTGTGACCTTCGTCGGGACGTTTGCCTCGGCCGTGGGTGGCGCCGCGGCCGTCCGCGCCATCTCGCCCCTGATCCGCGAGCTCCCCGTGCCGTGGCTCCGCGCCGCGGCCGAACCCCTCGCCCTGGGGGCGGTAGTCGTCGTCATCACCTACGTGATGCTGATCCTGGGCGAACTCGCGCCAAAGTCCCTGGGCCTGCGCCATGCCGTCCCCTTTTCCCTGTGGGTGGCGGGACCCATTGACCGTCTGTCGCGCCTCACCTCTCTCCTGGTCCGGTTCCTCACCGCGTCGAATCGCTTGGTGCTGCGCCTCCTGGGTCAGAAGGGGGCCGGGGAGCGGGCCTTCGTCTCCGAGGAGGAGGTGAAGCACATGCTCCAGGAGGGCCGGGTCCAGGGGGTGTTCGACCAGACGGAGCAGGAGCTGATCCACAGCGTCTTCGAGTTCACCGAGGCCTCGGTGAAGGAGGTCATGATTCCCCAGCCCCGCATCCAGGCCATTGATGTGGACACGCCCGTGGACCAGGTCCTGGCCTACATCATCGAGACCGGCAAGTCCCGCTATCCGGTCTACCGCAACACCCTGGACGAGGTCCTGGGAATCCTCTACGACAAGGACCTGTTCCGTCTGCTGGCGGAGAAGAAGCCTATCGTGCTGACGGAGATCCTGCGGCCGGCCTACTTCGCGCCCGAGACCGCGCAGGTGAGCCACCTCCTCAAGGAGATGCAGAAGCGCCGGATGCCCATGGCCTTGGTCGTGGACGAGTACGGCGGCGTGGAGGGGCTGGTCACCATCGAGGACCTGATCGAGGAGATCGTCGGGGAGATCCGGGACGAGGCCGACCGGGAGCAGCGACCGGTGGAGCGCCTGCGGGACGGCTCGTACCTCGTGGACGCCTCGCTCAGCATCCGCGACTTGGCGGAGCAGCACCACCTGCAGTTCCCGGAGTCGGCGGAATACGAGTCCCTGGCGGGGTTCGTGCTCTCCCAGCTGCAACGCATCCCGCGCGGTGGGGAGATCGTGACGCACCAGGACTGGCGCCTGACGATCGTGGACATGGACGGGCGGCGCATCGCCCGCGTCAAGATCGAACGCCGCGGGCGCAGCGAGGGTCCCACCCGCCCAAAGGAAGGCTCCAAGGATCCCCGATGACGCGGGTGCGTTCCCTCCGTGGGCGGCTCCGTCTTCTCCGGCTCGCCGTCCTGGTGGCGCTGGGCCTGGGCCTGGGGATCCTGGCCCTGAGCCAGACCTCCGCCGTCCGCCAGCGCGCCCACCGCTGGACCGAAGCACGCCTCCAGGAGATCCTGCGGCGCGAGGTCCGGGTGGACGGGGTGAGGCTTCAGCCATGGGCTGGACGGCTGGATGTCAGCGGGATCCGGGTGGCCAGCGGCCGGAGGCTGGCCGAGGGAGTCCTCTTCTCGGCCGAGACCATCCAGGCGCGGTGGAGCTGGACCGCTCTCCTCCGGCGCCAGCTGGTCTTCCGGCACATCACGCTCATCCGACCCCGTTTCACACCGCCGGCAGGCGCAGCCCCTGGCCTCAGCGTGCAGAACGGACTGTCCTGGCTGCTCCGGCCGCACGCGATTGAATCGGGGGGATGGGTCCTACGGGTGCGCGGCGCCACCGTGGTGGACGGCCAGGCAGCCTGGACCGATTCGAATGGGGCGCCGGGTCGCGTCGAAGGCCTGGAGGGAGCGTTCGCCTGGAACGACGGGCCGGTGGCTGATGGCACGTCCACGGTCCAGTTGCAGGCGGCCCACCTGACGATCGCTCGCGGCGACGGCACCCATCGGCTTGACCAGATCCACCTGCAGGCAGGGGGAACGGCCGAGGCCGTCACGGTCAGCGCGGCCGCTTTCCAGCTGGCCGGCGCCCGGGTCACGGCGCGCGGCCGCATCGCCTCTCCCGTGCGCGATCCCCGACTTGACCTCGAACTGGGCGTCCAGGCCCCTCTCACCGCCGTCCTCGCGCTTTTTGGCTCCGACCGGCAGATCGACGGCACCCTCATGCTGGACGGCCGGCTGGAGGGACCGTGGGAGCAGGCGGCCTTCCAGGGAGCAGGCCGGCTCCAGCTCGGGAAAGAGCGGGAGCACGGCGAGGCGCTGCCCTTCTCCCTGCGCTGGGGGGACGGGCGCGTCGAGGTCGCAACGCTGGGTGCTCCCGCTGGGCGGGACGGGTCGTTTGAGGGGGTGTTGTCGCTCACGCCCACGACGGGCCTCTACCAGGTGCGCGCCCGCCTGACCAATACGAATCTCGCGGCGCTGGCGGGGCTGCCGCTCGGGCTCCCGTGGTGGCACGCCGATGTGCCCTTGCCTCCCGAGGTGCGGGGGAGGCTCACCGGCGATGTGGACCTCTCGGGGCAGGGCACCGATCTGACGACGGTACGCGGGCATGCGGCCTTTTCCGTGGAAGGCCTGGCCCTGAAAGGCGAGACACCGAGCGGGCGGCTCGAGGCGCGGATCGTGGCGACCGACTCGCGCCTGGAAGTGGAGACCTTCACGCTACGGACTGCGGGTGGAGAGGTCCAGGGCCGCGGGGGCCTGAGCTTTTCCACGGGCAAGCTGGAGCTCCCGTTGCGGGCGAATCTCTGGGACGTGAGTACGTTTGCCCGGGGATTCGGGGCGACCTTCCTCGCGGGGCGAGCCACCCTCGCGGGACGCATTACCGGCACGCGAGAGGCACCACACCTCTTGGGGCGGCTCACCTGGCGCGAGGCGCAGATCGCCGGACAGCCCTTTGATCTCATCGAGGGGGACATCGATGTCGCCCACCGCTGGCTGCGGACGACGCGCCTCCTGGCACGCACGGGGAGGAGCACGGCAAGGATCCGGGGGAGCCTGCAGGCCCTGGGGACGATGCCGCTCCGTCGCCTGAATCCGATGCGGGATCTGGCCCTGGACATCCAGGGCCACCTGAATCCCGCACGGACGGCCGACTTTACATGGCTCCTGCCCGATGAGCTGGAGATTCGGGGTGCGTTCCGGGCGGCCGGCCGGATCGCGGGGACGCTGGAGTCGCTCACCGGCGAGGTCGAGGTATCCCTGGAGAACGTCCAGACGTGGAGGGAATCCTGGCGGCGAGGGGAAGCGCTGTTTCAATTCCGTCAAGGCGGCGTGGAGATCACTCGCATCCTGCTGCGCCGCAGGGCCGAGCAGCTGACCGGTCAGATCACCGTGGAGGCAGGGGGCGCCCTCCGGGGACGCCTTTCGAGCACCGCCATGGACGTGGCGCGGGTCGGCTCACTTTCGGGCGCGCACCTCGGGGGCCAGGCCAGCTTCCGCCTGGACGTCCAGGGGACACTGCGGAATACCGTCACGCTGGGGCAGGTCACCGCCAGCGCGCTCTCCTACCAGGAGATCCCGCTGGGTCCCGCCACGGCGACTTTCAAGCTCGAGCGGAAAGCGGTGGACATGGACCTCGCGCTCCGGGAGGGGACGCATCGGCTTCGGCTGAGCGTCGGACCGCCATCGGATCGGAGCGTCAAGGGAGAGTTGACCCTCACGGACGCGGACCTGGACCTGGTTGTCCGAGTGGCCGAGATCGAAGTGCTCCGGGCTTGGCCGGGCCGGGCGAGCGGGCGGATCCTCTTCCGTGGGCCAGGCCAGACCGCTCCCTTGGCGTCGGGTGAGGCGGAGTTCTCGAGGGTTCGCCTGTCTCAGGGCGAGGAATCCTGGGAGAACCGTGGGCCAGTCCGCGTGAGCTGGAGCGGGCCAGCGGTCACGCTCCATCAACTGGTGCTCCGATCCGCCCAGGGAGAGTTCGACCTCCGCGGGATCGTGTCCGAGGACGGCCAGAGCGACCTCAGCGTGACGGGGCGGCTTCCCCTGATGGCCCTGGCGCGGGTCCTTCCGGTGATGCATCCGACGGGAGGTATTGCAGATGCCAACCTGCGACTTCGCGGACGACGGAGCGCCCTCGAGCCCCGCGGCACGCTGGAGATCCAGCGGGGGCGCTTCAGCGTGACAGGCGTCCCGGCCGAGTTCCGGGAGGCGCGGGTCACGCTGAGCCTCGAGGGGAACCTCGCCCGGATCCGAGACTGGCAGGCACAGCTCGCCGAGGGGCGCTTCCGCGGTACGGGCGAGATCGGCTGGAGTGCTGGGCGCTGGAAGCTCCGCCTCACCTTCCAGGAGAATGGGGGGCAGGCGGAACAGCTCTTGTCCGGACTCTACGGGGGGAAAGGGGAGGTGACGGGAAGCCTCACCCTGGGCGGGGTCCTGACGAGCCAGGGGGAGGACGCGGCCGACTTTTGGCGGAACCTGAGCGGAGACCTCACGCTGGCCATGCGGGACGGGCGGATCGGGCACTACACCGTTACGGCCAGGATCCTCGCCCTGCTGAACATGGCGCAGCTTCTCGAGCTCAAGGAACCCGAGCCGGCGGGGGAGGGGATGCCGTATCAGAGCCTCACGGCGGACATCAAGATCGCCGGGGGCGTCGCCCGGACGGAGAACCTGGTCCTGGAGAGCCGGGCCATGAAAGTGAACGCCGTCGGCCATGCCAACCTGGCCGAGGAGATGGTGGATCTCACCGTGGCGGTCAAGCCGTTCCAGAACGTGGACCGCATCATCACCCAGATACCCGTCGCGGGGTGGCTCCTGGGCGGGAAAGAGCAGAGCCTCGTCGTCGCCTACTACCAGGTCACCGGCCCCCTGCGGGATCCGCAAGTGACGCCGATCCCATTCAAGTCCGTCGCCCGGAACATCTTCGGCATCTTCCGCAACCTGCTGGAGATCCCCGAGGCGCTCACCGGCCCGTACGAGGACCTCCCGCCGCAGCCGGTCAAGCCGGACGAGAGCCAGAAGAAATGAACCGCCCAGTGGACATGGCAATCCGGCAATTAGGCAACTGGGCAACCTGGAACTCCGGATTCCCGGGTACAGGGTACCCTCCGGGTGAGGTGCGCCAGGATACACTTGGGCAAGACGGAGGCAAACGGAGTATGCGCGGGGTGCTGAGGGCGTTGCTTGGGACGGCGATCCTCCTGGGGGCTGGGTTCTCGCCGGATGTCTCAGGCGTGAAGGCGTGGCCGCGTGTTGTATCGAGGGTGTGGGCGGCGGAGGTGGCCTGCCGGCCGACGGCGCCCGACTCCGAGGGTCCGTTCTACACGACCAACGCCCCCGAGCGGTCGAGCATCGGGCGCGGCCTGGTGATGACAGGCGTCGTCCGCGCGGTCGGGAGCTGCGCGGCCATCCCGCGCGCGCGGATTGAGTGGTGGCAAGCCAATTCCCAGGGGCAGTACGACGACGCGCATCGGGCCAGCCAGGCGGCCGACGCCGAGGGAAAGTTCCGCTTCGAGACCAATTTCCCCGGGAGATACCCCGGGCGCCCGCCCCACCTCCACGTCAAAGTCTCGGCCCCCGGGCACCGGACGCTCACGACGCAACTCTACCCAAAGCCGGGCCAGACCGAGATCCCCTTCGACTTCGTCCTCCGCCCGCAGTAGCCCCGGATCTTCCCCGCGGAGATCGCAGAGCGCGCAGAGCCACACAGGATAGGCCTCTCCTTCATCCCAGATTTTTCACCTCCAAGTTCGCCAAGGGTTCAAAGGCAGGCCATATCTGAGCGATCCGGAAAAGGAACGGGATGGGGTACTTCTTTGCGTGCCGGGGACCCAGCGCTGGGGCTGGGTGCACTCTGCGGTTCAATTGAAACATCCGGGGTAAACGCTGGTGTGCCTTTGCGGCCTTGTCCTGCCCCAGACGGCATCGGGGTTGAGAAAATCAGGTTCAATCTTCGAGCTTGGTGGCGCCGCTGTTTGCGAAAAGATACAGGGCTATATCCGCATGGATACGAATCTCCATCGTCTTGGAGCACCGTGCAGAGGCACCGGCCTTGTATCTTCGGCAGGTTATGGATATCGCTGGCAATGGCATGACCCCTGCTTCATGGTGGGGCTGGATACCCTCAATCGCTTCCTTTCAGGGCGGCGGTTCAGGTAATGGCGCGCCGGCAAAGTTTTTTGGGTATCTCATGCGTGATCCCGCCCCGCACATCTTGGTTGTGGACGATGATCCTTCTGTCGTAGAGGCGCTCACGGCCGCGCTGAAGGCGACTTATGTCGTCCATGGGGCTGCCACCGGCAAAGAGGCGTGCGCTATCCTGCGAAGCCACCCGATTGCGGCCATCATCCTGGACGCGATTCTGGGCAGCGAGCATGGGCTGGATCTAGTTGAGCAGTTCCGGGCGCTCTCGCGGGCCCCCATCCTGATGCTGACGGGTCATGGCTCGGAGGAGCTGGCGGTCCGCGCTTTTCGGGCCGGGGTCGATGATTACCTCCGGAAGCCGGTGAACCTGAAGGAGCTGAGGGCCACCCTGAGCAAGTTGGTGCAGGAGCATGGGCAGCGTCTCGATCCCGTGGAGCAGGCGCGCCGCATTCTGGTCGAGCATCCGGAGCGGCCGCACACGACGGCAAGCCTCGCCCGGGAAGTCGGGCTCAGCGAGGGGCATCTGCGCCGGCAGTTCCGGGCGGCGTATCGGAAGACGCCTCGTCGCTACCTGACCGAGGTGCGGATACTGCGGGCCTCGGAGCTGCTGCGCACGACGTCGCGCGGCATTGAGGAGATCGCCCACTCCGTAGGCTATTCCAGCGTTGCGGTCTTCAATCGGATCTTCAAGCGCGCCTTCGGCGTGACCCCCTCGAAGGCACGCGGCCTGCCGACCCCTCTCGCCCGGCCGCAAAAGCGGGATCGGTTCCCCCGCAAGCCTTCCTGAGGTTCTTGCCCCGGGCGCCTCGGCCCAGCCCTCGATGCTCGGCTCCATGCATGCCGTTCGGCGGGTCTGAGACGGCCAATGTTTGAAAAAGTCAAGATTTTCTCCGGAAAAGTCAAGACTTTCCCCTTGACCCACCGTTCCCACCTGCGATAAGAACCACGCCACCACATCCCCACCATCTGGAACATTCACACGTGGTCACCTGAAGGTCCGCGGCGCTCAAGTCGCCGATCCGAATAGAGAACCTATCCTCAGCGATTCTTGATCCGAGACCCCAGAGGCCTGGCCCTGGTGAGACCGAGGCGAGGGCTAGGGAGTTCTCGGAGGACCAACCCTTCCCATCGCTTCACCTGAGGCCGCCTGCTGCCGGGAGGGAGGCATGCGACCCCATCGGGCGAGATCGGTGGTCGTGGGACTGGCGATGCTCTTCGCGCTCGCCAGCCTCGCCGCGCCCGCTCCTGCCCAGGAAATCCGCTACATCTACGATGACTTGAACCGCCTCGTCGGGGTCGTGGACCAACAGGGGAACGCGGCGGAGTACGTTTACGACGCCGTCGGGAATATCCTGCAGATCAAGCGGTTCAATGTGAATCCCTCGGCGAACGTGTCCATCAGTTTGGTCACGCCGAGCCAGGGGAACGTCGGGACGACGGTCCAGGTCTTCGGGAAAGGCTTCAGTCCGACCCCCGCGCAGAACACGGTGACCTTCAGCGGCGGCGCCACGGCCACGGTGACGGCCGCCACCAGCACGAACCTCACGACCACGGTCCCCCCGGGCGCCACCACCGGCCTAATCAACCTCACCACCCCCCTGGGCTCGGCCGCCTCCCCGGAGCCCTTCACGGTCCTCCAGGCATTTGTCGTCACTCCCGAGCAGGCGGATGTGGCCCTCGGGGGCATCTTGGATTTTCAGGCGACCCTCGGGGGGAGTCCGGCGACTGCCGTGACCTGGCGGGTGAACGGGATTGCAGGCGGCAATGGCACCCTCGGCACCATCACGGCTGCCGGCACCTACACCGCGCCCAGTACCCCACCTCCGGTGCAGCCCGTCCCCATCGAGGCGGTCCTCACGGCGAATCCCACGCAGATCGCCACCGCGAGCGTCCGCGTCGTGGGCCAGGTGAGCGGGATCGAGGCCGCGGCCCCCGTGAGTGTCGCGGTGACCCCGTCCGCTGGGCCGACGGCGAGCGCCCCGGTGAGCGTGCAGGTCACTCCCCAGACCGGACCCGCTGCGAGCGGACCGGTGTCGGTGACCCGCGGCCCCGTGGTGAGTGGGGTTGCGCCGAACGCCGGGGCGCGGGGAAGTACCACTCTCCCAGTTACCCTCAGCGGGGCGAACCTCCAGGGGGCGAGCACGGTGCGCTTCCTTCTGAACGGCGGCACGGATGGCAATCTCACTGCGAGTAGCATCAGCCCGTCCGGCGACGGCACCAGCGTGAGTTTCAGTCTGGCCATCAGCGGGAGCGCCGCGACCGGGCCCCGCGTGGTCCAAGTGGTGACCCCCCAGGGAACGAGCACCAACTTCGATCTCGGGATGAACATTTTCACGGTGACACCGTAGTGGTCAGCCGGCAGCTTGCAGCAGGCAGCCGGCACCTTTCAACCCGTGCTGACCGCTGACGGCTGAAAGCAGAAGAGGGAGGGGATCTCATGTTACTGCTTTGGAGACGACACCTGCACAGCGTCCTCCTTGGGGCGAGCCTCATCCTCCTTCCAACGGTTGGCGCCGCCCAGACCTTCAACAGCGGCAGCACCGGGGCCGATGGGCCCTTCAGTCCCGCCAGCAACACCACACTCGCCCTGCCCGCTAACGGCGTCTTCAACTTCACGACTATCAATGTCCCGGTCGGGGTCACCGTGACCTTCACCAGGAACGCCGCCAACACCCCGGCCATCCTTCTGGCCTCCGGCAATGTCACGATCAGCGGGACCATCAATGTGAGCGGCGGCAACGGGGGCGCCCTCGGCCGGCCAGGGGCCGGCGGGCCGGGCGGGTTTGACGGGGGCGCGGGTGGGGACGGGGTGACCACTTCCGCGGCCGGGGCCGGCCTCGGGCCCGGCGGCGGGCTCCCCGGGACCAACTGCGTGGGCAATGGTGGGAGCTATGCCACGCAGGGGGGTGTGGCCACAGTTAACTGTGTGACCCCCGGGGCCGCGGCCCCAACCTATGGCAGCCCCTCCCTGCGGCCCATTATCGGGGGCTCCGGGGGCTCGGGCGGGAGCGGGGACGGCCCGCCGGGGCCGGCGGGGGGTGCGGGCGGGGCCGGCGGAGGCGCCCTGATCGTGGCCAGCTCCGGGACCATCACCCTCAACAGCGGGAGCCAGATCCTCGCCGATGGGGGGGCCGGGACCGGGGCGGCCGGCGGAAATGCCCGCGGGGGCGGGGGCGGAAGCAGCGGCGCGATCCGGCTCATCGGAACCATCGTCACAAGCGCCGGCAACCTCTTCGCCCGAGGCGGTGCCGGTGGCCAGTTAGGGGCCGGCAGCGGAGGGCTCGGCCGCATTCGGCTCGAGGCCTACACCCTGACCGTCTCCGGCGGCAGCCGCACCCCAGAGGCCACCCAGGGTTTCCCCCAGCCCGTCTTTCCGGGGACCGGGCAGCCCAGCCTCACCATCGCGAGTGTCGGCGGCATCGCCGCGCCCGCGAGCCCGGGGGGCAGCTACCTCACGGCGCCGGACATCCTGTTGCCCACGGGGACCACCAACCCCGTAGCGGTCGCCCTCACCGCCAGCAACATCCCACTTGGCACCGTCATCCAGGTGACGGCCACACCGCAGAGTGGATCTAAAGCCACCGCGACCAGCTCCGGCCTGACCGGCACGCTCGCGAGTTCCACGGCGACGGCGAGCATCAATCTCTCCCTCACCCAGACCAACGTCCTCACCGCCACGGCGACGTTCCCGCTGGTCGCAAGCCTGGGGACCGGCCCGATCTACGCGGAGGGACCTGTCCCGAGTCCCGCCAGCGGCGGGATCGAAGGAGAAGAGGTGACCCACGTGCGGGTGGCGGCAGTCTTGGGCGGCGCCTCGCGCGTCACGTACCTCACCCGCTCCGGCCGCGAACTCGCGCTGCCATGATCGCTGCCCGGTGAGGGGGATCTCCATGATGCGCACGGAACGAGCCCCTGAGTCACTCATGAACTCGCAGGTAGCTCCTGCCTCTGTTCTGAAGGTACGGCGGGCGCGACTGCAGAGGCACATCGTCTTCGCCCTCCTCCTTCTTCCGCTCCTCCTGACTTCCACCGCGACGTTCACCCAGGCCGCGACCATCCAGTACGTCAATCACGCCGACCCCTCCTGCCAGGGCCATTCCCCCTGCTACGCGACCATCCAGGCGGCCGTGACCGCCGCCCAGGCGGGTGACACCATCCGGATCCAGGCCGGCACCTATCAGGAACAGGTCAACATCTCCGGGAAGAATAATGTGGCGGGGGCGACCGAGGCGGACCGGATCCTCATCGAGGCGGATCCCGGAGCGCCCGTGGGCAGTGTCGTCCTGACCGGCGCAGTCACCCAGTGCACCAACGGCTACCCCATCCGGCTCCAGCAGTCGAAGTTCATCACGATCCGCGGCCTCAGCATCACTGGGGCCGGCGGCCAGGCCATCTCGCTGATGGGGGGCAACAACCAGAACACGGCCATCCACATCGAGCGCAACCGGATCTTCGGGAACGGCTCCCCCGAGTGCAACGGGGGCATCACCATCGCGCGAGGGAACCCCGACACTCTCATCGTCAACAACTTGATCTACAGTAATGGCCGGAACGGGATCACGTTCATTGATGCCGACGGCGGCCCCCACTCCCTTATCGAGAACACGATATTCGCGAATGCCTGGAGCGGGGTGAACGTCGCCCGGAATCACACGGTCTACCTCGTCAACAACCTCATCACCGGGAACGGCACCGCCTCCGGCT
>CAZNWB010000015.1:0-44455 GCA_964576535.1 uncultured bacterium
TTCCGCTGCTCCTCCGGGTCGGCCTGGGCGTCATGTGGCTGTACGAGGGTCTCGTTCCCAAGTGGCTGTGGCCCAGCCCGGCCGAGGTGGAGATCGTGGCCCGCACCGGGCTGATTTCGCTTCACATTCCGCTCTTCCTTCGGCTGCTGGGTCTCGTCGAAGCGACCGTGGGTCTGACGGTGCTGGCCGGACTCTGGACCCGTGGGATGGCCGTCCTGCAGGTGGGACTGCTCGGCGCCTTCACGGCGATCGTCGGCTGGACCTCGCTCGCGTACCTGGCGGACCCGCTCGGCACGCTGTCCAGGAACCTGGCCCTGGTGGGCAGCGTGCTGGCGTTGTACCGGACCGGGAGCGGCCCTTTTGCACTGGATGGGTGGCTGGCAGGGAATACTGCCTGGCAGCGGTGGCTGCTCCAGGCGGCCCTCCAGGGCAATCGTGCAATCGAGATCGGGGCGGCCGAGGCCTATCGGGTGCAGAGTCAGGCCGCCACCGACCCGACGACGCAGGAGCTGTTGCAGAAGCTCGCCTTGGATGAGGTGCACCATGGGGAGGACCTCGGGTCCCTGATTCGGCGGCATGGGGGCCGGCCGCTGCCGGTGGGTGCACTGTGCAAGGGGGTTGCCTGGATGCTCGGCTGCGTCATCGCCGTGTTCGGAACGCGCGCGTCGCTCGCCTTCGATCTGTGGTTGGAAGAGCGCGGAGGGAGCCTGTACGCCCGGTGTGCGCGGCTGCTTCCACCCGAGGCGGGGATCGCCGCCCGGGCCTTGCAGGCGATGCAGAACCAGGAGGAGCTGCACGTGCGCCTGCTGCACGATCACCTGCGGGCGCGGCGCGCGACCGGCCGGAAGCGGCGCTGAGAGGGGACACATGAGCTGGCTGCAGGATCGGGTGGCCCTGGTCACCGGCGGGAGTCGGGGCATCGGCAATGCCATCGCCCGGGCCCTGGCAGCGCACGGCGCCAAGGTCGCCATCTGTTCCCGCGATGCCGAGGCGGTGCGCAAGGCGGCGGATGAGATCTCGCCGGGCGGTGGGCGGGTCCTGGGATTCCGGGCCGACGTCGCGGAGAAGGCGGAGGTGCGTGGTCTGGTGCGAGACATCGTGACCCGCTGGGGCCAGATTCACATCCTGGTCAACAACGCGGGCATCAATGCCCGGATCCCCATCGACAGCGACGATGACGCCCGGTGGCTTCAGGTCCTCAACGTGAACGTGGCGGGGACGTACTATGTCACGCGGGAGGTCCTGCGCCACATGCCGAACCACGGGGGCGGGCGGATTATCAACATCTCCTCGGTCCTGGGGCGCTTCGGCGTGCCGGCGTACACGGCCTACTGCACCGCCAAGCACGGGATCATCGGCTTTACCCGGGCCCTGGCCCTGGAGGTGGTGGGACGGGGCATCACGGTGAATGCCATCTGCCCGGGATGGGTCGAGACGGGCATGGCGGCCGTGGGAATGCGGGAGACGGCTGCCGCCCTGGGCCTGAGCCCGGAGGCGTTCCGGGAGCAGGCCCTGGCCATGGTGCCCATCCAGCGCATCCTGGAGCCGAAGGAGATCGCCGATCTGGCGCTGTACCTGGCCTCGGATGCCTCGGCGGGGATGACTGGGCAGACGATCAATCTGTGCGGCGGGCAAGTCATGTCCTGAACGAAAAGCTGTCAGCGGTCAGCCCTCAGCGATCAGGGTCTGGCTGAAGGCTGATAGCTGATGGCTGAAAGCTGAGTATGGAACGGCAGAGTCCATTTGCGGAGCAGGAGAGAAGAGCGGGGGCGGTCTTCGCCGAACGGTTCGGCGTCGAGCTCCCGGAGCATTTTGGTGATCCGGGCACGGAGTATACCGCGGTTCGCGAGGCCGTGGGCCTGGTGGACGTGTCCTTCCGCGGTCTCATCGAGGTGACCGGGGGCGACCGGCTGCGCTGGCTGAACGGCCAGATCACCAACGACGTAAAGGAGCTGAAGGCGGGGGAAGGCAAGCTGGCCGCCGTCCTGGACGTCAAGGGGCATATCCTGGCCGACGTGGCGGTCTATGGGCTGCCAGACTCGCTGTGGATTGACGTGCAGCGGGACCGCGCGCAACCCGTCCGCGACACATTCGACCGCTACATCATCGCCGACGATGTGGTGGCGGAGAATGCCGGCGGTCGGCACGCGCACCTCATGCTGGTGGGGCGGGAAGCGCGCGCGCTGATGTCCGAGATGGTGGGGCCCGGTGTGGCGGACCTTGCCCCCTGGCACCACGCGGAGGCCTGGCTCGGCAGCCTGCAGCTACGGATCATGGCCAGCCGTTGGCTGGCGATGCCTGGCTACGATGTGATTGTTCCGGCGGATGAGGCGGACAGGGCCTGGGAGGCTCTGATGTATCTCGGCCAATCCCGTGGTCTCCTCCCAGTGGGAATGGCGGCGCTGGATCGCCTGCGGGTGGAAGCCGGCTGGCCCTGGTTCGGAGTGGACTTCGATGACAGCAACCTCCTGATGGAGTCCCTGACCCGGGATTACGTCAGCTTCACCAAGGGCTGCTATATCGGGCAGGAGGTGGTCATCCGGGTCGAGCACCAAGGCCACGTGAACAAGAAGCTCTGCGGCCTGTTGATCTCGGGCCAGGTGGTGCCCGCCGGCGGAGCGGCCATCCTGTCAGGCGACCGCAAGGTCGGGACAGTGACCAGCGCAATCAGGTCGCCCGCCCTGGACCGGGCGATCGCCCTCGGCTATGTTCGCCGCGAGGCCTGGGATCCGGGCACCAAACTGCGCATCGCCTCGGGCGATCAATTCCTCGAGGCCGAGGTCGCCTCCCTTCCGTTCATTGCATGAGGCTACCCTCCTTCTCCCTCTCGCCTCCAGGCAGCTTGACCGGGCCTCGCGTCTCTGATAAGTTCCGGAACGCCTTCGCCACGAAATCCCCATATCATTTTTCGGCCCTGTGAATTCACCCTCGGGAGCCGTCTATGCCCGACGCTGCCAACCTGATGGCCAGGCTGCATGAGGCCCTGACCTTCGCGGCCCGGCAGGCGCGGGGCACGATCGAGCGCCACCCGGACTTCACCCCGATGTACACCCGCGCCGGGCGGTGGAAGCACGAAGGAGAGGCCTGGACCCACTGGTGCGATGGGTTCCTGCCGGGCATCCTCTGGCTGCTGCACCGCCACACGGGCGATGGCTGGTTCCGGCAACAGGCGGAGCGGTATTCACGACCCCTGGAACCACGCCAGCACGATCGGAACGTGCACGATCTCGGCTTCATCTTCATGTCCACCTACCACCACTGGCACCGCCTGACGCGCGAGCCGGCCCTCCGGGAGGTCCTGATCCAGGCGGGCCGGACCATGGGGCTCCGGTTCCAGAAGCCGGGGAGGTACCTCAGCTCCTTCATCGGCCCGCAGTCGGTGTTCATCGACATCATGATGAACGTCGGGATCATCCTCTATGCGGCGCGGGAGACGCAGGATCGGACCCTCCACGAGATCGTCATGGACCACTGCCTCACCACCCGCCGGGTCCTGGTCCGCGGCGACGGGTCCACGGCCCACGAGGGGATCTTCGACCTCGCGACTGGCGAGTTCCTTCGCCAGAGCACCCACCAGGGATACCGGGGGGACTCCTGCTGGTCCCGGGGGCTCACCTGGTCGCTGTACGGGTTCGGGATCGCCTACCGCTACACGCACGACCGGCGGTTCCTGGAGACGGCCGAGCTCAATGCCGATTATTATATCGAGCATACTCCGCACAGCGGGGTCCCGCCCTGGGACTACGATGCGCCGCAGGATCAGCGGAAGCAGCCCGACAGCAGCGCGGCGGCCATCGCCGCCTCCGGCCTCTTGGATCTGGCCGAGTTCACCGCTTCGCGGGCCAGGGCGCGCCTGTACCGCGATACGGCCCTCCGGATCCTGGAGACGCTGACGGGCGAGGAGTACCTGGCCCACGCTACCCCTGGCTGGGAGGGGATCCTGAAGCGCGGGGTGTACCACATCCACAAGGGCCTCGGCGTGGACGAGTCGGTGATGTGGGGCGAGTATTTTTTCGTCGAGGCCCTGATCAAGGCGCTGGCCACGCTGGCTGCGTGAGGGGGAACGCGGTGGATTGCCGAGGACGACATCGCGTGCGCGTGGGGGATGGTGATCATGGCGAGTGACCCGGCGACCGGCCGGGGCGGCCTCCGGCGCCGCCTGACGCTGGCGTTTCTCCTGGTAGGCCTGATCCCCGCCGCCGCGGGAGGGATCCTGGGCATCCGCCAGAGCCTGCAGACCGCTCAGGCAGCCCGCCTGGAGAGCGAGGTGCGCTTGATCGCCCTGTCTGCCCAGGCCGTCGCGGCCACCCTCAAGAACGGCCTGTCCATCATCCGGGCAGCGGGGGAGGAAGAAGGCCTCCGTCGGGCGGTCCAAAGCCTCGACGGGACCAGGATGCTGGTCGAGATTCGCAACACCCAACAGCATTCGGCCGACTTTGCTTCGGTCCTCGTGCTGGACGCCAGGGGTGTCGTGCTGGCCAACACTCTGGATCCGGGGGTGGTGGGGCAGGATGTCCGGGAGCGGGATTACTTCCAGGGTGTCATGCGATCCCGCAGCCCGTACATCTCTCCGGTCCCGTACGTCGGGAAGGCCACCCGCGTCCCCACCCTGGCCATCGCGGCGCCGGTCTGGGGCCCAGGGCGCGAAATCCTGGGTGTCGTGGCGGGAACCTTCACCCTGGAGCGCCTGAGCCAGCTCCTGGCCCCGGCGCGAGCCGCGCGAGGCCTGGGGAGGGAGCAGGGCCAGGTGTACCTCGTCTCTCCCTCCGGCCTGATCCTGGCCCATACCGATCCGAGCAGACGAGCCACGCAGGTGGCCGAGGCGGACGCGGGCTCCCGTACCGTCCTGGTTGGACAGCGCGGCTCCCTGACGTGGGTGGACGAGTCGGGAGAGACGCAGCTCAGCGTCTTCGCCCCGCTCCCGGACATCGGTTGGGGCCTCGTCTACACCCATGCCTACCCATCCTGGGTTGCGGCGGTGCCGGATGTGTTTCCTGGGATGCTGCCGGCGCTGCTCGTGGTGCTGACTCTGGCGGCCGTCGCGGGGACCCTGGCGGCGCACGCCCTGTCCCGGCCGATCCTGGACCTCCAGCAGGCGGCGTCCCGGCTGCGCGAAGGGGAATTTGCCACGCGTCTGTCTGAGAACCGTCGGGACGAGCTGGGCGACCTGGCCGCGGCGTTCAACCGGATGGCCTCGGCGCTCCAGGACCTGTACGCCAACCTGGAAGCCAAGGTGGCGGAGCGGACCGCGACCCTCAAGGCGACGAACCTGGAATTGGCGCGGGCGTCCCAGGTGAAGTCGGAGTTCCTGGCCCGCATGTCCCACGATCTCCGGACGCCCCTGAATGCGGTCATCGGCTTCGCCGATCTGCTCCTCACCCAGCAGGTGGGCCCCCTCAGCGACAAGCAAGAGCGCTATCTGGGGCACGTGGCCAACGCGGGCCGGCACCTGCTGGTGCTGATCAACGATATCCTGGATCTCACCCGGGTAGAGGCCGGGAAGCTGGAGATCCACCCGGAGCTGTGTCACGTCCCCACCATCCTGGAGGAGACCCTGGCCCTGTTCCGGAGCCAGGCCTTGGCGCGGAAAATCACCTTGGCGGTGGAAATCGGCACTCCGCTGGGGGACCTCATGGCGGACCGAATCCGCCTGCAGCAGATCCTGCACAACCTGGTGTCCAACGCCGTGAAGTTTACCCCGGAAGGGGGCATCGTCACCGTCACCACCCGGCAGATCGGGCTGGAGCTGGAGCTGAGCGTGCGCGACACCGGGGTGGGGATTCCACCCGAAGACCACCAGCGGATCTTCGAGGTGTACCAACAGGTCGGCTCCGCCGAGGGGAGGCAGAAGGGGACGGGGCTGGGTCTGGCCATTACCAAGCGGCTGGTCGAGCTGCACGGTGGGACCATCCGGGTCGAGAGCGCGCCGGGCCAGGGCAGCACCTTCACCGTCCGGCTCCCCGGGGCGTGCCCGGTCGAGGCCGGGCCCGAGGGAATGGACGCCTCGCGGCCGCTGGTCCTGGTCATCGAGGATGACCTGCGGGCCGCCGAGCTGATCCGCGCACACCTCACGAGCGGAGGATACCGCGTTGTTCTCGTCGCCACCGGCCATGCCGGTCTGGGCGCGGCCAGACGCCTGCAGCCGCACGCCATCGTCCTGGACCTCGGCCTGCCGGACATGGATGGATGGGAGGTTCTCTACCGGTTGAAGCGGGAGCCGGGCACCCAGGGGATCCCGGTCCTGGTCGTCAGCGCGAAAGGGCAGGGGGAGTTGGGGCTCTCACTGGGGGCGGTGGACTGGCTGGTGAAGCCGGTGGACCCCCAGCGACTCCTGGCCGCCCTCCGACGCTGCCGGGCGCTCGGGGCCCCCCCGCGGCCGCTCCGCATCCTGGTGGTGGATGACGAGCCGACGGTGCTGGAGGCGCTGGAGGCGCTGCTCACTCGCGAGGGCCACCAGGTCGTGTGCGCCCAGGACGGCGAGGAGGCCTTGCAACGGGCTGCGGAGGAGCGGCCGGACATCATCCTCCTGGACCTGCACCTGCCGGGGCTGAGCGGATTCGAGGTCGTCAACCGGCTGCGGCAGACCGCCGGGCTGGCCCAGGTTCCCGTGATTGCCTTTTCGGGCAAGTTCGTCACGGTTGAGGAGCGCAATCTCCTCACGCAGCAGGCGGTGCAGTTCGTCGGCAAGTACGGGCCGGTGGCCCTCAACCGGCTGCTGGACGATCTGCGGCAGATCGCCTCTCTGGAAAACTAACCCTTACCGAAAAATACCCAACCGCCAAGGCGCCAAGGTCGCCAGGATCGAACTATCTTAATCAGGGAAACCAACAAATATTCGCAGGCCACCAGGAACGGGACCTCCGGTTTCTCGATTGAGAGATGCGAACATCACATCCATGGCGACCTTGGCGTCATGGCGGTTAATCTCCGGCCGGTGCCTCTCCCAAAGCCTCCCGAACCAGGGCAAGTGCCCGGGCCAGCCGCTCCTCGGCGATGGCTCGCCGTCCCGCCCAGGTGCTGGCAAAGACCTCCATCCGCACGTCCGATCCGAAGCGGGTCGGGTGGCTCTTCAGGAACACCTCGGGCAACTCATGGATGATCCGCCGCAGCACTGCGCCGACCTCCGACTCGTCCCTCGCCCGGGTCCGAATCGCGCGCTCCAAATAGACCGCGCCGGGGGCGCGGGAGGCGAGCGCCGGCAGGACGGAGGCTTCGAGGATCGCCGCCATCTCTGCCGGGACGCCGGGGAGGGCCACGATCGTCGTCCGGCCGACCTCCAGCCACACGGCGGGAGCGGCGCCGACGGGATTGGGCAGGACCCTGGCACCTCGGGGGAGGCGGGCCATCTTCTCCCGCGGGGGCGTCATGGCCGGATCATTCACGGCGCCTGTCCGGTGCAGCTCAGCGTACCGGGCGGCGACGAGGCGTCGAGCTTCCTCGTCCGGGACGAGGACGCAACCGGCTGCCTCCGCCAGCGCCGCGAGCGTCAGATCATCGTCGGTGGGTCCCAGCCCTCCCGTTGTAACGAGCAGCGTGGCACCGTCCTCTTGGGCGCGATGGACCTCCCGTGCGATGGCGGCGAGATCGTCGTCACAGGCGACGATCCGCAGGAGGCGGACGCCAAGACTCGTGAGTCGCCGGGCTAGCGTCCACGAGTTGGAGTCGTGGACCCGCCCCCGGAGGATCTCTCGTCCGACGGCGATGATGACCGCCGTGTCCATACGGCACGCCTCCTGTCACGTCCTCCCAGGGTACCACGTTCGGGAAGGACCTGGCGAATGGCATATGGCCTATTGTCACTGCCGATCCATACGCCATAGGCTCTGAGCCATACGCGGCTCTTTCCATGTGAGGCCAATGCCTGCCGGAAATACCAGTGGGCGCCACGGGCGACCACAGGGATTGGAAGTCATGCCAAGTGACTGGGAGAAACTCGTGGGGCGGATCCGGCGGGACCGTCACTCCGGCGCCAGCACCCTGCTGGCGGACGGGATCGAAGCGGCCCGCCTCTTTCTGCATGCCGTTCGGCCTCTCCGTCCAGAACCGCTCACCAGAGCGTTGGAGAAGTTCACGTTGCGCCTCACGGCCAGCCAGCCCTCCATGGCACCCTTCCTCACCCTCGCCAATGCCCTCTGGCTTGCGATGGAAGAGGAGGGACGGCCGGGCTGGCAGAAGCTACATGACGCACTCGTCCGCCATGCGGACGGAATCGACCGCGCGCTGGAGGCGACGGTACGGCGCGCGGCCGCTCTGGTGCGCTCGCGTTCGGTCGTTCTTACCTACTCGAACAGCACGGCTGTGCGGTTGGCGCTGTGGCGGGCGATGGCGGAAGGAAAAGCGTTCGTGGTCACGTGCTCGGAGTCTCGGCCCATGAACGAGGGCGTGGCCCTGGCGAAGTTCCTTGCCGAACGCGGGGTCCTGGTGTACCTCGTCGTGGACGCAGGGCTCTTCGACTGGCTTGGGATAACCGATCTGATCCTCCTGGGCGCCGATGCGGTGTTCTCACAGGGGATCGTGAACAAGATCGGGACGGAGCCGCTGCTCCAGGCTGCCCGGCGCATCGGGATCCCCACGTATGTCCTGGCGGATTCCAGCAAGTGGCTACCGGATCGCCTGGCTCGATTCTGGAGGGTCCGGCCGGAATCCCCGGCGGAGATCACCGCCCTGCGGCACCCGAACCTTGTGGTCCACAACCGCTATTTCGATCGGTCCCCGCTGACCCTGGTCACCGGGATCGTGTGGGAGGGCGGCGTGTCCCGACCCGAGGACGTCCGAAGGCGGATCGCGCGGCTGCCGGTTTCAACGGGACTGGTGAGACTCCTTCTGAAAAGCCGGACGGCGGGGATCAGGACTGTGGGGTTGCCCCTGTCTTCGCGGCCAGGGCGGAGCGAAGCTGGGCCAGCAGGGAATCGCGCGCCTGGATGAAGGTCGGGCGGGAGGCGGGGGAGATCGGCTTGCCCGGCAGGAACGTCTCCTTCAAGGGATTGACGAAGCGCCCGTCCTTGATGACACGGTAGTCCAGGTGGGGGCCGGTGGAGAGCCCGGTCGTTCCGACGTAGCCGATCACCTGCCGCTGCTTCACCGCGGCGCCCGCCCGGATGCCCTTGCCAAAGCCGGAGAGGTGATTGTACATCGTCTTGAAGTTCGCCCGGTGGCGGAGGATCACGGTGTTTCCGTTCCCGCCCTTCCAGCCTGCGAACTCCACGCTGCCGTCCGCCACGGCCCAGACCGGGGTGCCGTGGGGAGCGGCGTAGTCCACGGCCAGGTGGGGGCGCACGCCACCCAGAATCGGGTGACGGCGTCCGCGGCTGTACCGCGAGCTGATCCGGGTGAACTCCAGGGGTGATTTGAGGAAGGAGCGCCGCAAGGATTCGCCCGCCGGCGTGTAGTACCCGCCCCCATCTTTGTCCCGGAAGTAGATGCCCGTGTGGGTTGTTCCCTCGCTTTGGTACTCGGCGACCAAGATGCGCCCGTACTTCACGAACTGGTCGCCGGTGTAGACCTTCTCCACCAGCATCCGGAACCGGTCCCCGGGCTGCGAGTCCGAGGCGAAGTCGAAGTCCCAGGCGAAGATCTCGGCGAAGTCCAGGACGAGCTGGGCCTGCTCTCCCAGGGCATCGATGCTGTCGAAGAGATTCCCTTCCAGGGTGCCCGCCACCAGGACGACCCGGTGTTCCACCGGGACCTCCCGCCGGAACGCCGTCCACGCCTCTCCGTCCCGCCAGACCTCCACGATGTCTACCGGACTTTGGCGATAGACGACCCTCGTCACGGCGCCGGCCGGGTCGTGGTGGAATTCCAGGGAATCCCCCGGCCTGAGACGGCGGAAGTCCAGGTGCGATCGAAGGGCCTGGACGATCCGCGCGGCGACGTCTTGGCGGATGCCATGGGTCAGCAGGGCATCCACGAAGGTCCGGCCTCTTTCCAGGGTGCGTGTGATCGGTGGCGGGGGAGCAGGCGTCAGGGGGGGCTGGGGCGGAGGACTCCAGATGAGCGTCAGGCCGAGCACCAGGAGGGTGATGGCCAGACCCCCTGCACCCAGGAGGACCCACGTGAGTGTCCGGACCTGCCGGGGGGCGCCTTCCGTTCCGCCATCCGGTGGCTGATGCGGGAGCATCCGACCTCATTGGCGAACACGGATCTACATATCGCAACCTGATGGGTGCACTGCCCTCCGCGATGGCAAGACACCCCTGTCGAATACCGCGGGTATCTATAACAAACCGGAGGTGACAGGCAAGAAATTTTTTCCGTTAATCCCTCACCCGCACGACGATCTCCACCTCGACCGGGATGTCCAGGGGCAACTGGTTGGTGCCGACGGCGGAGCGGGCGTGCTTCCCGCGATCCCCGTACAGCGTGATAAGCAGCTCGGAGGCGCCGTTCATGACCCAGGGCTGCCGGGTGAAGCCGTCCACGCAGGCCACGAAACCCAGGAGCTTGACTACCTGTTCGACCTTATCCAGATCGCCGATCACGCTCTTGACGCAGGCCAGGCAGTTGACGACACAGATCTGCGCCGCCTTGTACCCCTGTTCTTCGGTGAGCTCCCGGCCCAGCTTGCCCGTGAACTTGGGCACGCCACCGACCGTGGGTCCCTGGCCGGCGGTGAACACTAACTCCCCAACGCGAACGGCCGGGATGTAGGCCGCCATCGGCTTCGGGGTCGGCAAGACGAATCCCATTTTCTCCAGCTCCTGTTCGATCCGCATGGCACCTCCTTTTCAGCTAAACATTTCACCGCCAAGGCGCCAAGAGCGCCAAAATCTAAGGGAAGTATGCAGCATATAACGATATCACGGGAGCTCGAGGCAATCCAAGCCCGTGTCGTTCCCTCTGAGTTAGGGAAGGGCGATGGAATGCAGCGACAGGAAGGGAGAGGCGGAAATAACGGTGTTGGGCTGAACTACGACGAAGTCATCATTATCCCAGGGGCCGTGGACAAGGCGGCCGACGTAGTCGAGAGACCCGGGGATCTCCGCGTAGGACAGGTCGAAGACCTCGGCCATCTCCTGAGCATGGGCCCGGGCGGCTTCGATGTCGCCGACGCCGTGATTGATCAGGGCGACCCGCGAGTAGTTCTTCAGGAGTTCCCGGGCGATATAGCGCGCCGTCTCCTCCCCATATTTGGGCAGGTACTCGTTCTTGTAGCTGCTGAGGGAGGTCGTCCCGTACAGGGCCCAGCCGGGGGTGATGTAGTAGGTGCCCGGGCAGGCCGTCACCGCCGCCTCGTAGCGCTCCCGGGATCCCAGGAGCAGCGCGATGCAGTCATGCACCCGCGGCAGGATGAGCGCGGCCACCCGCGACGCGACGCCCACGACTCCGTTGCTGCACAACCCGTAACCGAGGAGGACCGTCTGGACCTCGGGGGAGACCCCGTCCAGGGTCTCCTGGATGGCGGCCGGCATCTTCCCAGGCGTCCGGTGGAGCCCCTGCGGAAGGTAGGTGCGGCTGAGGTCAGGTGGGGAGACCGCCTCGAATTCGTCCTTGAACACCTCGCAGGCGAGCAGGTGGCGCTTCATTTCGAAGCCATCAGCTGTCAGCTTTCAGCCATCAGCTTGACGCATGTGACTGAAGGCTGATGGCTGAGCGCTGACGGCTGCTCCTGTCAGTACCGGCCGAACTCGCGGGCCGCCTCGAACATGGCCAGGATGTTCTCCACCGGGACCTCGGCCTGGATATTGTGGACGGCGCCCAAGACGTATCCCCCGCCGGGCCCCAGGTCGGCGATCCGCTTCCGGACCTCTTCCCGGACCTCCGCCGGGGTTCCCCGGGGCAGCACGCGCTGGGTGTCAATCCCGCCCCAGAAGGTGATGTCCCGGCCGAACTCCCCCTTCAGCCGGGCGCTGTCCATGTCCTTGGCCGAGACCTGGACGGGATGGATGGCATCAAACCCGATCTCGATAAGGTCCGGGATGAAGGCCGCCACCGACCCGCAGCTATGCAAGAGCAGTGGCTTGTGGAAGTGTTTGACCGCCCGGGCCATCCGGGCGTGATATGGCTTGATCAGCCGCCGGTAGAGCGCGGGGCTCATCACCGGGCCCTGCTGGGTTCCCAGGTCATCGCCGAACATCGCGAGATCCACGAGATCGCCGACCTCGTGCAGCGCCCGCTCGGTGAGGCGGATCCAGAAATCCACGTAGCGGTCCATGAACGCCTGGACGAAATCGGGCGCGATGATGAGATCTTCGAGAGAGGCGGCGTAGCCGCGCATGAATTGGATCTGGTGCAAGGCCCCCACCCCCAACACGAGGATAATGGCGGCGTCGGTCCTGGCCCGGTGGGTCTCGGCCTGCTGGCGCAGGCTGCGGAAGCGCCCGGGATCCAGCGGGTCGGGCCAGGCGAACTTCTCCACCAGGGCGGGATCCGGCTCCTGCCGGTAAAAGGGGCCATCGGCGTTGATGAAGTGCTGGCCCTCACCCACGTGCTTCCAGGTGATGCCCCACTCGTCGTACAGGGAGCCGTCCGGCAGCTCCCGCTCGGGGTTGAGGTCGGGTTGGTCCAGGATCACGGCCCGGCAGTCCACGTCCAGGTAGGTGAGCAGGGGCTCGTCCGGCAGGACACTATTGGACCGGCGGGACAGGTAGGCGATGGGCGACTCGGCGCCGAAGCCCAGGCGGGCCATCAGGCGGCGATAGGCGTGGATGTTGATGGTGCTGGCCAGCGTCCCGCCCAGGTCCACGGGGACCCGATCCGGGACCTCACGCTTCAGGCTGGTCAGCACGCGGTCTCGATGGGTCATGGCCGAATCTCCAGAAAAGGCGTTCGGGCCACCCAGCGCACACGCAGGATGCACTCTGCGGTGCGCTGGGTCCCGGTCGTTCGGGAGTTCGGTGGTTCATTCCGATCCGGAGAACGACCGAACGACCGACTGTCGAACTGCCGAACGTTGTTCGGCGTGTCAGGCGAGACCCAGGAGGGCCTTGGCTTTCTCCACCGCTACGGCGGCGCTCTCGCCGTACCCGTCGGCGCCAATCTCTTTGGCGAAGGTGTGGGTGACCGGCGCGCCCCCTACCAGAACCTTGACCTTCTCGCGGAGCTGGGCCTGTTCCAGGGACCGGATGACGTCCCGCATGCCCAGCATGGTCGTGGTGAGCAGGGTGGACATCCCGAGGATCTGGGCGCCGGTATCTTTGACCGCCTGGACGAACTTCTCCGGTGCGACGTCGGTCCCCAGGTCCACCACCTCGAAGCCGGCGCCCTCCCACAGCATGCAGACCAGGTTCTTCCCGATGTCGTGGAGGTCGCCTTTGACGGTCCCCGCCACCGCCACGCCGATGGGCTTCGCCCCTGTCTCGATCAGGAGCGGCTTGAGCATCGCCAGCGACTTCTTCATGGCCCGGGCCGCCACCAGGACCTCCGGTACGTAGACCTCGTTGCACCGGAACTTTTCCCCCACGAGTTCCATGGCCGGGACCAGGGCCTCGTTCAGGATCTTCTGCGGCGGATGTCCCGCCTGGATCGCCACCTCGGTCAGGATGGTGCATCCCTTCAGGTCGCCGTTGATCACCGCGTCCTTCAGCGCACTCAGGTCCATGGCAGCCCCCTTCATCGTTCGGGCAGAGGTGCCCCTGCAGGTGAGACAGCACTATCCCTCACCGGGCTGGGGCCAGGCCAGCCCGAATCACCAATTGACTGCCCGACCGGACGTCTGCGGGCGGGAACGGCGATGGTGGACGGGAAGGCGGCGCGTCGGTGGATCAGACCGATCGGGTGCCGATCCATTCCCGGAAGAAGGGGTCGGCGATCCGGTACTCCCCGTTAGTCTTGAACAGGACCTGCTCTTTGAGCAGTAGCCGGAGGGAGGTTTGGACCGAGGAGTGGGAGCCCAGGCGATGCGAGGTCAGGAAGCCCCTGGAGAATACGTTCCGGCCGCCGCCTTGCGCGATCGCCTGCACTACCTGCCGCTGATGCAGGGACAGGCGTTCCCAGGCGGCGCTGAAGTGGGGCGCATCCTGCTGCAGGACTGTCGAGAGGGCCTCGCCGATGTCCCGCTCCGTAATCCGGGTGGCCTTGCCGGCGCGGAGACTCCACAGCTGGTGGCAGAGCCGCTGGACGTTGTACGGAACGTCGTCGGCCGCGGCCAGAATGGCATCCAGCACCTCGGGGGTCACGGCGAGCCCGCCGCGCCTGAAGCGCGCTTCCAGGAACGGCGCGAACTCTTCGTGGGTGATCGGGCCGAGCGACATGACCCGGCCGAACTTGTAGAAGGGGCTTCGGCCGCGGGTCGCCATGTCCTGGAGGGCCGTCTGCCGGGACCCGGCAAAGAGATAGCTCACATGGCGATGCTGCTGGAAGTGGGAGCGCATGGCCTTTTCCAGGCCGGCACCGGGAAACCGCAGGATCTCCTGGAACTCGTCGAAGGCGAGGATTAGCCGGCGCTTCCGCTTGACGGCGAGTCGCTCCGGGAGGGCCAGGACCCCTTCCTGGAGGGCCAGGAGGCTTCGCGGGGAAGTGCCGATGTCCAGGGAGAGGGTGGGGCTTCCCGTGACATCCGCGCCCACCTGGGGCCGAAGGTGGCCCAAAAGGTCCATGGCGAGGCGTAGCAGGCGTTCCGGCCGCGACTCGGCGGCGCGCAGCACGGCCGCGGCCGTCAGCTCCAGGAATTGCACCGGCGTGGTTGTCCGGAAGGTATCCACGTAGGCGACCAGTGTCCCCCGGGCGCGGAGGGACTCCAGGGCCACGAGGATGAGCGAGGTCTTGCCGTAGCGCCGGGGGGAGAGGAGGAAGAGGTGCTGACCGTCGGTGAGTTCCCGGGTGATTTCCGCCAGCTCCCGCCGCCGGTCCGCGAAGTCCTGGCCCGTCACGACCGAGCCGAACTTGAACGGGTTCTGCATGCGCTGCCTCGGGTTATGCTCAATTGCATTATGCAGAAATGCATAATTCGATCGAGCGTAATCTACGCCGGCACGGAACCGACGTCAACTCCAATTTGGACCGCGGGGCCGGGCCTGCGGAAGGCCTCGCCCCCGATTCCCGGTCCGATGACGTGGCGGATTATCCTCCATTCCGGTACCGTTATGGCCCAGGGAAAACCGTCAGGTCCTGAGAATTTCGTCTGACTTTCTGCTTGACACTGGAATCGAAGGGAGCAATTCTCCGAGCATCATTGGGGCCACGTAGTTTCCCGCGGTGAAATCCTGGGCCTCCCATGGCCTCGCAGCCTCGCGATATTCCTGTCAATGGCATGAGGTCCGGGGGTCCGCAGGGAGAACAGTGCGGGTGAAATCCACTGCATCCGTGTAGCCCTGTTGAGAACGCGGGGCCAGCGCACCGGCGGTGATTCGGTTCCCCGGCGAACTCCTCGCATTGGTGCCTGGCGCGCAAAGGACCATCTTCCCGAATGGCCATGAAATGCACCGGTTGCGGCTTTGATGCGCCGTCCGACTTTGCGTTCTGCCCCAAGTGCGGAGGCAAGCTGCCCGCGGGCTGTCCGTCGTGTGGTTTTGCCGCTCAGGCCGACTTTGCCTTCTGCCCCAAGTGTGGTGCGCGCCTGGCCGCCAAGCCGGCGGAACAGCCGGCCCGGGCCGCGGAGAGTAGCGCGCCAGAGACTGACCGACGACCGGTGACGGTCCTGTTCGCCGACCTCTCCGGCTTCACGGCGTTGAGCGAGCGGCTCGACCCCGAGGAGATCCGAGCCCTCCAGAGCGACCTCTTCCAGGAAATGGCCTCGGTCATTGACCGCTATGGCGGGTTCGTCGAAAAGTTCGTTGGCGATGCGGTCATGGCGGTCTTTGGCGCGCCGGTGGCGCACGAGGACGACCCCGAACGCGCCATCCGGGCTTCCATCGCCATGCACGAGGTGATGCCGGCGCTGAATCGTCGGTGGGAGCCTCGTGCCGGTCGGCCGCTCGCTCTCCACGTCGGCATGAATACCGGACCCGTCGTGGCGGGCAGTCTCGGCTCGACGGTGGGTGCGGCCTACGCCGTCACCGGCGATACGGTGAATACCGCATCCCGGCTCCAGAACACCGCCCAGCCTGGGCAGACCCTGGTCAGCGGGGCCACCTACCGCCTCACCCTGCACGCCTTTGCCTTCGAACCGCTCGGGGACCTGGCAGTGAAGGGGAAATCCGACCGGCTTCCGGTCTACCGGGTACTCGGGGCGCTGGGCGCGCCGCGGTCCGCACGAGGTCTCGAGGCGCATGGCCTCATGGCCCCGCTGATAGGCCGGGGGGAAGAGTTGGACCAGATCGTTGCCGCCTTCGACCGCACGCAGCGCGGTCGCACGCAGATCGTCAGCCTGATCGGCGAGGCGGGGGTCGGCAAGACGCGACTGCTCAGTGAGTTTTTCCTGAAGCTGGAAACCGGCGGGCAACTCAAGACGACGGCCGTGCGCCGCGCCGCGTGTTCCTCCATTGGCGAGCAGCCGTACGGCGTTGTCGCCGCCTTTTTCCGGGAGGCGTACGGCGTCGCGCCGGATGATTCCCTGGAGGTGGCCCAGCTGAAACTCACCTCCGGGCTGCAAGCACTCGGCGCAGGCGAAGACGAGGTATCGCGCGTCGCGCCGGTCCTCGGGTACGTCCTCGGTTTGGGCTCCGGCGACCCGTTGCGTCACGTCGAACCCGGGCAGTTGAAGCGGCAGATCTTCCTGGCCCTGCGCACGCTGTGCGAGCGGCGCCTGCAGCGTGGCCCGCTGATGCTTGTCGTGGAGGATCTCCACTGGGCGGATGCCGCCTCCGTTGAAATACTGCGCTTCCTGGTGGACCGCCTGGCCGATCGCTCACTGATGCTCTTACTCACGTACCGGCCGGGATTCGACACCAGCACCCTGGTTTCCAGCCGGGCCACGCACACCGCCATCCGCCTGGCCCCATTGTCCGCCGTGGACACCGATGGTCTCCTCGCCGCGTTCTTCGGCCCGTCCGCGAACTCGCTGCCAACCGCGTTGCGTGCGCTCATCATCGGACGCGCCGGTGGCAATCCCTTCTACCTGGAAGAGATCGTGCGGAGTCTGATCGCGTCCGGCACGCTAGCGCGAAGGAACGGCGGCTGGGCGTGCACGATGGACGCAGGGACGGTGGTCGTTCCGCCCACCATTCAGGGGTTGCTGTTGTCCCGCCTCGACCGGCTACCGGCCGGAGCGCGGCGCCTCATCCAGGAAGCCGCGGTGCTGGGGCCTGTGTTCGACGTTCAGGTACTCCGCAAGGTCTGCAGCGAGCCGGAGGCCTCGGAATCCAACTTGGAACTTCTTCTGGATGCCGAGCTGCTCGCAGAGGTCCCGCGGGCGACCGGGAGGCATACCCCGGCCGCTGGCGAGGGGCACTACCGATTCAGCCATGCCCTGGTGCAGGAGGTGGTCTACCAGAACCTCCTGGTGCGGCGGCGCACCGACTTGCATGGGCACATTGGCCAGGTGCTGGAGGCGTTGTGCGGGTGCGGCGAGCAACCGCAGCGGCTGGAGGACATGGAGGCACTCGGGCATCACTACAGCCTCAGCGCCGATAAGCCCAAGGGCGCGCGCTACCTCATGGCGGCAGGCGACTGGGCGCGTGCCATCTATGCCAACGAGGATGCGCGTCGGCATTACGAACGGGCCCTGCAGACGCTGGAGGAGTGCGAGGGCTGCGACGGGGAGCGGTTGGCAGTGCGGGAGCGGCTAGGGGATCTCCTGGGTCCTATTGGCCGGCGCGAGGCCGCCCTGGAGCACTACGAGGCAGTGCGTGGAGCCGCCGAGGCGGCTTCCGACCGGGCGATGCAGGCTCGTATCGACCGCAAGATCGGCGGCCTGCATTGGGATACGGGGGACCGCGATCGTGCCTTGGCCTGCTTCCAGGCGGGCCTGGCGCTCCTGGAGAAGGATGCCCCACACATTGAGCTGGCACACCTCTACCAGGAAATGGGGCGGCTGGCATTCCGGGGCGGCGACAACCATGGCGCGGTGGAGTGGGCCACCCGGGCGCTGGGTCAGGTGGACCGGCTGGCCGTCGGATCCGGGGGATCCGCAGTCTCAAATTCCACAGAGAAGGAGGAGGCTGCGGCAGCCATCTCGCATGCCTACAACACGCTGGGCGTCGCCCTGGCGCGGCTGGGCAGATTGAGGGAGGCCGTCACCCACATCGAGCGCAGCCTGGCAATCGCGGAGACGCACGGGCTGTTTCAAGCCGCGTGTCGAGGCTACACGAATCTGGGGGTGCTCTACAGCACCCTCGACCCGAGCCGGGCGATCGAGACGTGTGTGAATGGGTTGGAGATGGCCAAGAAGATCGGCGATCTCGGCTTCCAGTCACGCCTGTACGCCAACCTGGCCGTTGCCTACTGCGCTCTGACCGACCAGTGCGAGGAGAGGGGGATCGGCGCGGCGCAGGCTTCCGTAGACCTTGACAGGCAACTTGGGCAGCTCGACCACCTGGCGATCCCGCTGATCGTTCTGGGACAGATCTACCAGTGTCATGGCGGCGATCCGGCGCGAGCGCTCACATGCTACACCGAGGCGCTGGGCCTCGCCGAGGAGGCCGGGGAACCCCAGCTCTTATTCCCCTGTTACGATGGTCTGGCCACCCTGTACCTGGAGATGGGGGACGAAGCCCAGGCCGAGCAGTATATGCGCAAGGCCCAGCAGGTGTGCGAGCGGGCAGGGCTGGAGCCGGACTCGCTCATCGTCTTGCCCTTCCTCACCTGAGGACACCACCCACGGAAAGGGGGACCACACAATGACGCTGGGACCACGCCGACTACTTCAGCCGGGAGACCAGGCGCCAGCCTTCACGTTGCCGGCGATCAACCGCGAGGGAGTCGTGTCGCTTGAGCATTGCCGGGAGAAGGGCGCCGTCCTGGTCGGATTGTTCCGGGGGCTCCACTGACCGTTCTGCCGCCGCCAGCTCGTGCAGCTCGGCGCGACGCAGGAGAAACTCGCGGCAGCGGGCGTGGAGACGCTGGCGATCGTGAACACGCCGGTGGAGCGTGCCCGCCTCTACTTCAAGTATCGCCCCACGCGTGTCGTCCTCCTCGCGGACCCGGACTTGATCGCGCACCGGGCCTTTGGACTGCCCAAGGTCGAACTGATCACAGACCCGGCCACGGGGAGCGTATCAAACTGGCCACTGAAGGTGAGGCTCGAGGAGCTCCTAGCCGCGCGCATTAACCCAACCGGCGAGTTGTCGGAGCCGAGGAATCCGGTGGAGGCCATGAATGCAATAAATCAGAAAGACGGCTTCGAGTTGACCGAGGTCGATAAGCAAATCGCGGGCGCGCACGGCACCGTGTTACCTGGGCATTTCCTGGTCGATCGAGGTGGTCTCGTCCGCTGGTCGCACGTGGAAGCCAAGGATCGCATGGCCGATATTGGGAAGTTTCCGAGCGAGGAGGAGCTGTTGGCGGCGGCGCGGGCGCTCCCACGCTGAGTCCCCCCTTCCGATCACCTCTCACGCCTGTTGAGTTTCCGGAGCAGGGCAAGGTTGCTCGTGGCGGGGTGGCGGTTCGACTCGCGCCTCTTCTTCCTCATGATCGCCATATTCCAGGGCGATCTGCTGGAATTCGCCTTGGACTGCCAGGAAGGTGTCCACCAGATCGGGGTCAAGGGCCTTCCCGCTTAGTTGGGTAAGAAGCGTGACCGCCTCGTCATGGGGGATGGAAGCCTTGTAGACCCGGTGGCTGGTCACCGTGTCATAGACATCTGCCAAGGCCATGATCCGGCTGGAGAGAGGAATACTCTCTCCCTTGAGGTGCTGAGGATATCCAGAACCGTCCCATCGCTCGTGATGAGCATACGCGATCTCCTTTGCCAGGCGAAGAAAGGAGATGTTGGCGCCAGTCCCGAACTTCTCCTCGGCTCTCTGGATCACGTCCCGCCCGTAGGTCGTATGTTTCTTCACTTCCTCGTACTCGGCGGGAGTTAACTTCCCGGGCTTGAGCAGGATACTGTCCGGCACGCCCACTTTGCCGATATCGTGAAGTGGTGCGGACTTGTAGAGCTGTTCGATCGTTTCGGGATCCAGGAATGGGCGGAACTTGGGGTGGGATGCCAGCCGCCGGCACAGGCATCTGACATAGCGCTGGGTGCGCAGGATGTGTCTGCCAGTTTCCTGATGTCGGGTCTCGGTCAGCGAGGCGAGACACAGGATGGTGAAATCCTGGGTGCGTAGGATATCCCGGGCGCGTGCCTTGGCTTTGCTTTCCTCCTGCCAGTACTTGAGCAGTGTGAGCAAGGCGAAATTGCCCGCGAGGGCCATGATGGGAATGAGAGGGGAGAGAAAGATGCCTCTGGTCTGGAGCACCCACTGGGCACCTTGCCAGAGGCCGAGCGCACCGCCCCCCAGCACCAGGAGGCTCCAGGCAGCTCCAGTGCAGGCGAGGAGGAGGGTGGAGAGACCTCCGAACACGAGAATCAAAAATAGCTCAAGACCCGGAGCCCAGGTGGGCCTCGCGAGAAAATCCTTTTTCAGAATATTGTCCGCGATGGTGGCGTGGACTTCCACGCCCGGAAAGACCGTGTCCAGAGGGGTCGGATGCACATCCCCAAGCCCGGCGGCCGAGATGCCCACGAAGACGAGTTTCCCTTGGATGTGTTCTCGGGGGATGTGGTCCGAGAGGACATCGGCCGCAGAGAAGTACTTGAACGTCCTGGACCTGCCGCGGTAGTGAATCAACAGGTTCCCTCTGGAGTCGAGGGGAATGCTGGTGTGGCCGAGATGCAGGGAATCCACGCCTGCCCTGGTCAGTGTGAGGGTGACCTGATCGGTGCCGAGGGTCTGCATCAGGGTTGCCAGGGGGAGGCTGGGATAGAACTTGCCACGGTAGAACATGAGAAGTGGGGCCCGCCGAAGAATGCCGTCGGAGTCGTGCGCGACGTTGAAGAATCCTGACGCCGGGGCAGCCGCGGAGAAGATTGTGAGGTTGCTCACGACATCGTGTGCCTGAAAGAGGAAGTCGGTGTCTTGGAGGACTTTCGTCGGGCCTACGGTCGCCACGTTTATGGGGTGCAGGAGAGGCTCCCCGCGAGGATGTTCCTCATCGGAGAGGGTAAACTTGTACCCTAACACGAACGGCCCCTGTGCCAGGACAGCGGCGAGCCCTCGATCATGGTCCCTCAGGGTTGCAGGCAGCCCGTTCGCGTCTACAGGGATCTTGAAATCCCGGAGGATATCGCGTTGGAAGGTGGCGAACGACGTGCGGTCCGCCTCCGGGAACACCATGTCCAGCCCGATGCCTGCGGCGCCCAAGTCTTTCAGTTTCCTCAGCAAGAGGGCGACCCGGTACCGAGGCCATGGCCATTGACCGAATTGCGCGAGAGATTTTTCGTCCAGGTCGACGATGACCGGAACCCCAGTGACGTCGCCGGTCGCAGTGGAGCGGAGCAGGGTGTCGTAGAGCCGATTGTCTAGGAAGCGGAAGAAGGTGGGCTCGTAGAGGTAGAGGAGTGCGATCAGGGCTGTGAGAATGATCCCCCCGATGAGGAGAGGTTGGCGCTCTTGTCTGGGCCTCGTCCAGATTGTCTTGTGTCCCATCGCCAGGGTCAGGGCAATCGACTCTTCTGGTGGCCGAGTTCTCTCTGCGTGTCCCCCGTCGTTGGAACGCGCCTGGTGACCCTCTGGCCCAGATTACTTCCTCTGCCGGCCGGGCCCTGGGGCTCTGGCTTGGGACGGGCAGGCTTACCGTACGGTCACTTCAACTCGGCGGTTCCGGGGTTCCGGGACCTCGTTTGGAGAGTGAATCAGCGGGTTGTCCTCGCCGTGGGAGTCGACCTCGATGAAGGCAGGATCGACGCCTTTGGAGACGAGCATGCGCTTTATCTGCAGGGCGCGATCCAGGGCCAGCCTGTAGTTGCCTTCCCTCATCCCTACGCGATCGGTGTGGCCGACGACCCGGATGTCGGTTGACTGCCGGACCTTGGCGCTTTGGAGGATCTCCGGAATGAGCTTCTCGGACTCCGCCAAGAGGTCGATGGAACCCGTTCGAAAATAGAGGAGGTAGAGACCAGGGGAAGCAGGCTGGGCCGCCAGTGCGGGCCCGAAGCCCCTGGCGATCTCGGCCTCCTCCACACGGAACGGCGCGCCGGGGGGTGTAGTGGCATCCTTGACTTCCGTGGCTTCGCCAGGCCTCGCCAGGACCTGAGACCCTCCCTTGTTCGTGACGACGATCTCCCCTGTCTTGCCGTCTGGGTCGGACTGGAGCACAACCAGGCTCTTCTTGACAGAGGCGCATGAAGTCAAGAAGGCGAGGAAGACGCCGCAGGCAAGGACGACGCTAGAGGCTTTCATCGGGAACCCCTCCCTCGACCACGGTGCGTGGGCTGTCAGCGTTCGGAATGCAGTGCCTGTCGCTGCAGTCCCCGATAGGAGCCAGGGTCAGTCTTCATCAACTTTCACCAGAAACCTCGTACCCCGGATTCCTATGGTTGCGTTGGGCGTTTCAAATCGTACCGATTGCGGAGACAGTTTTGCGATGATCCCAGAGATGTACACAGCGGTGCCTCGTAGCATGCGGGTCACGAGCGACAGTTTGCCCTCGGCCGGGGCGAAGAGGAACTGGTCCACGACCACCACGCTGTTCGGGCCGAGAGACAGCGACGTGTCGTCCTTGAGAAGCATCCCCAACGATCCATCAGGGCCCGTCCTCAGCGTATCTCCCTGGAAGACCCTCTCGTTGATCACGGCCGGGAGCGATGACTGTCCCCTGAGAATGGAGGCTGATCCCTTGACCGTTTTCACTCTGCCCACTGAGCCGTCCGAGGCGGCTGAAAGGGTGGCGCAGGCAACGAGGGCCGCGGCGATCATGCTGCTCAGATACCTCATGGCTCTCTCCTTCGATGGAGCCGGAGAACAGACCGACTGCAGGTCGGCAGGGGGTTCAGCCCCGGGCTCCAGGAAACGTCCCGCATGCGGTCGGGTACCGCATTCGCTACTCGAAAACCGGTGGCCTCGCTCCACGACCCCCCCCACAACCTTGTGGTGAATTCGACCGTCTAGAACCTGCCCTCTTGGAATCGCGGCCACCCTAGCGGACAGGAGTCCACTGTCAAATGGAAAAAACGCGGAACGAGCGGTACGAGGGGGGATTAGGGTGAGGAGGCTTGGAGGATGGTCTATGCCAGTTGCGCCTGGTCCCCGGGGCAGGGGACGCCGGTCGCGCCGAGGCCGCAGTAGCCCCCGGGATTCTTGGCCAGGTACTGCTGGTGGTACTCCTCGGCATAGTAGAACTCCGGCGCCTCGCGAATCTCCGTCGTGATAGGGCCATACCCGGCCTTGGCGAGCCCGCGCTGGTACGTTTCGCGGGATGCCTGGGCGGCCGCGCGCTGCCCGTCCCCGTCGCAGTAGATCGCCGACCGGTACTGCGTGCCCGCGTCGTTGCCCTGGCGCATACCCTGGGTCGGATCGTGGTTCTCCCAGAAGAGGCGGAGGAGGGAGTCGTAGGGGACGACGGATGGGTCGAAGACCACCCGCACGACCTCGGCGTGCCCGGTGCGTCCGCTGCACACCTCCTCATACGTGGGGTTGGGGGTGAACCCTCCCGCGTACCCGACGGCCGTCGAATAGACCCCCCGTGCTTTCCAGAAAATCTTCTCCGCCCCCCAGAAGCAGCCCATGCCGACCACGGCCAGCTCGGTCCCCGCCGGGAAGGGCGGGTCGAGCCGGTTCCCATTCACGAAGTGGGCGGCCGGGACGACCAGGCGCTGGGTGCGGCCCCGCAGCGCCTCCTGCCCGGAAGGCATCGGATACTTCTGGGTGAAAAACCCCATGGTGCCGTCCTTCCCTCACAGAGGATCCCAGCCTCTGCATGAATTGTGATGCGATGAGCCGACGCTTCGATTCGCTGTGAGCCTGCCGGGATCACGGCAGGGCGTCGGCCAGGACCTCGACCAGGTGCCGCGCCCGCCGGCCGGTGCCGTGGGGGATCTGCTGGCGGCAGGAGACGCCGGCCGCCACGATCTCCCACTCCGGGCCCTTGGCCTTCACCGCGGGGAAGAGGCGATGGTTCCCGACGGCGATGGAGAGGTCGTAGTGCTCCTTCTCGTAGCCGAAGGACCCCGCCATCCCGCAGCAACCGGAGTCCACCTCTTCCACCGTCGCCCCCGGCAGCAGGTGGAGGACCGTGAGACTGGGGCCGGAGCCGATCAGGGCCTTCTGGTGGCAGTGGCCGTGGAGGAGCAATGACCGCGTGCCATTCGTCAAGGGGAGCTTCAGCGCGCCGCGCTCGTGCAGGCCCGCCAGGAACTCCTCGACCATGAAGGTCTGTGTGGCCAGGTGCTGCGTGCGGGGATCGTCCACGAGGTCGGGATACTCGTCGCGGAAGGTCAGGATGCAGCTTGGCTCGCACCCCACGATGGGGACGCCCTGCCTGGCGTACTCGGACAGGCGGTCCACGTTGTAGGCGGCGTGCGCCTTGGCCTCGCGGAGCAGCCCCTTGGAGATCATGGGCCGGCCGCAGCATTGCTTCTCCGGCAGGATCACCTCGAAGCCGGCCGCCTCCAGCACCTTCACGGCGGCCTTGCCGATTTCCGGATAATTATAGGTCAGGTAGCAGTCGTTGAAGAGCACGACCCGGCCCTGATTCGCCGCGGGACGCTTGCCGTTTCTCGAGGCGAACCACCGGTCGAAGGTCTGGGAGGCGAAGGGCGGAAGGGACCGGTTCCGGTGGATGCCGAAGAACCGGTCGAGGACCCAGCGGGCCGGCGCGCTGCCCACCACCCAGTTCGAGACGGGGGCAAAGGCGCAGCCCAGGCGGTTCAGCGACTCGATGCTGCCGAAGAGCCGGGCGCGGAGCGGGGTCCCGTGCCGGTCGTGGTAGTGGGCCAGGAACTCGGACTTCAGCTTGGCCACATCCACGTTGGACGGGCACTCGGCCTTGCATCCCTTGCACTGCAGGCAGAGGTCGAAGACCCCGTACATCCGCGGGCTGGTCAGGGCATCGGCCGGCAGGTGGCCGTTGATGGCCGCCCGCAGGGCATTGGCCCGGCCCCGGGTGGAATGCTCCTCCTCCAGCGTCACCATGTAGGAGGGGCACATGGTCCCCTCCAGCTTCTTCTTGCAGACGGCGGCGCCGTTGCACATCTCGACGGCGCGGTCGAAGCCGCCCTCCCGAGGGTACATGAAGTAGGTCTGGACCTGCCGAGCCCGGTATGTTCCCCCGAAGCGCAGATTCTCGGTCATGGGGGGAGCGTCCACGATCTTGCCGGGGTTCATGATGCCCTGGGGGTCGCAGGCGGTCTTGAGTTCCTTGAAGGCCCGGTACAGCGTGGGCCCGAAGAACTTCTCGTTCCAGCACGATCGGGCCAGGCCGTCGCCGTGCTCGGCGCTCATGGCCCCCCCGAACTCCATCACGAGTTCGCAGACCTGCTCCGCGATGGAGCGCAGCCGTTGCACCTCCGGCGCCTGCTTGAGGTCGATGAGGGGCCGGATGTGGAGGCAGCCGACCGAGGCGTGGGCATAGTAGGCGGCCTCGGTGCCGTGGGATCGCACGATCTCGTCGAAGCGCCGGATGTACTCGGCCAGCCGCTCCGGGGCCACGGCCGTATCCTCGATGCCGGCGATGGGCTTCCGGTCCCCCGGCATGCCCAGGAGCAAGCCAAGCCCCGCCTTGCGGACCTTCCAGATTTTCTGCTGGTCCTCGGCCGTCACCGCCCGGGTGAAGGCGATGCCGATTCCCTGGCGATTGCAGTGCGTCTCCAGCCGGTCGAGCTTGGCTGCCAGCTCTTCCCGGGAGGTCCCCTGGTATTCGACGAGGAGCAGGGCGCCCGGGTTCCCCTGGACGAAGGTGATCTGGCGCGCGTACTCCAGGGAGGCCCGGGTGAGGTCCATGACGTACTTGTCCATCAGCTCCACGGCCGAGGGGCCGGTCGTCAGGATCTCCATGGTGGATTCCAGGGCCTCCAGCATGCTGCGGTAGTGGACGACCATCAGGGCGGTCATCCGGGGGCGCGGCTCGAGGTTGATCGTGGCCTCCAGGGTCGTGGCCAGCGTCCCCTCCGAGGAGACCAAGAGGCGAACCAGGTTGACGGGCTTCCCATTCACGAACTCGTCCAGGGCGTAGCCGCCCACGCGGCGCATGATCTTGGGGTAGCGCTTCACGATCTCGCCGCGGTAGGTCGTGGTCAGTCGCTGGATCTGGCGATAGAACTCGCCTTCGAGGCCGGCGACCTTGAGCTTCGCCGCCAGCTCGTCTTCGCTGAGCGTCCGGGCCGCGATCACCTGGGCGTCGGCGAGGACGACTTGCATTTCCCGGACGTGCTCCATCGTCCGGCCGTAGATGATGGATCGCGCCCCCGAGGCGTTGTTGCCCATCATGCCACCCAGGGTGGCGCGGTTGCTGGGCGAGAGGTCGGGCGCGAACCAGAGGCCGTGCGGGCGGAGCTCTGCGTTCAGCTCGTCCAGGACGACGCCGGGTTGGATGCGCGCCCAGCGCTCCTCGACGTTCACCTCCAGGACCCGGTTGAGGTACTTGGACATGTCGAGCTGGACGGCCCGGCCGACCGCCTGGCCGGCCAGGGCGGTCCCGGCACCCCGCGGCAGGATCGGCACGCCATGCCGGCCGCAGATCTGCACGGCCGCGATGGCGTCCTCGGGCGTCCTGGGAATGACGACGCCCAGGGGTTCGATCTCATAGAGGCTGGCGTCGGTGCTGTAGAGCACCTTGCTCATGGCATCGAAGCGGACCTCGCCCGCGATCCGCTTCTCCAGCTCGTGGATCAGGTCGGCCATTGCGGCCGGGGGCCTCTCGGCCATGCGCCCATCCCCTCCGGATCCCGGTCTCACGTCCCCGACCCGGATAACCGGTAGATCGCGTTGGTGCTGGCGATGACCATGCGGCCCCGCCCGTCGAAGGCGAGGCCCACCAGGTTCTCGCCCGTGACGGCCAGCGTCGCCTTGCCGTCGCGGGTGATCCGGAAGATCCCGCGCTCTCCCTGATGGATCGCGACCACGAAGAGGTTTCCATCCGGATCAAAGGCCAGGCCCTGGGGCCGGGCCAGATGCTCGAAGAAGCGCGTGAGACGCCCCGCCGGGTTGATGCGAAAGACGGGATCGTCGTTGGACAGGGTGGGGGCGGTCACGTACAGCTCGCCGTCCGGACCGAAGGCCAGATGATATGCGGCCACGCTGGCCGGGAGCTTGGCGAACCGTCGCGCAGCCCCCTTCGGATCGACGGCAAAGATCCCGCCGGACCGGTCCCCCACGAACAGGGTGCCATCCGGGTGGAACGCGATCCCGGTGGCGATGCCCATCCCGTCGATGAACACCTCCACGCGCCCGGGGCCAACCACCCGGCGGATGGTCCCGTCGTTCCGGCAGGAGATGAACAGCGTCCCCTCCGGGTGCAGGGCCAGGCCCGTGGGATTCACCAAGTCGCTGAGGTAGGGTTCGGCCCCGCCATCCGGGGGAATTCGGAAGACGGAGGCGCCACTTGGGGCGGCCTGCCCCCGTGTGCCGCTGAAGGTGGTGATGATGTGTCCGTCCCGGTCCACCACGGGATTGGCCACCGGATGCAGTTCGTCCGCCAGCTTCGTCGCCACCTCGAAGAAGGGACCCTCGACGACCGCATCCGGCCACACGACCCGGATCATGCCCGAGGTGGCCCCCTCGGGGATGGGGGCGACGATCTTGGCCGACGAGGCGATGAGCGGTCGAGTCTCGATGGTATCAAAGCGCGGGGTGGGTGGTCCCAGCTGGGGATCCACCAGGCCCTCGCCGAGGATCGTCACCCGGCCGCCCTCGACGCCGGCCAGGGGACGGACCCGGAGGATGCGCGGCGGCGTCACAGGGGTCTCCTCTCGCGGGGCTCCAGGGAGACTGTCAGAGGACGGGGCAACGCCGAGGTCAGCATGGCCTGCAGATCAGTCGGCCGGCGTGTCGCGTAACTGCCGCGCCGCCTCTTCGGGGGGGACGGGGTTCACGTAGAACTCTTCCTCCCGGTGCAGGCGCGCCACGTCCGTCTGCCGCGGCAGCACCTCGATGTGCCAGTGGAAGTCGAAGGGCAGCGTCTCCCACGCCAGCCCCCAGACCGGCGGCGACTTCTCGTTGGGCGCCGTGTGGAGGACGACATGGTAATCCGGGGACTTTCGCTCGACCCGCCGGAGGACCGACTTGAGCACGACCGCCAGCCGGGTGAGCGCCGGATCGTCGAGGTCCTCGAACCGGTGTCCGTGCGCCAGCGGGAACAGCCAGACCTCGTAGGCGAAGCGCGGGGCGAAGGGGCAGAAGGCGGCAAATTCCGCGTCCCGCTGCACCAGCCGCGTGCCGGATTCCACCTCCTGCCGGACGATGTCGCAGTACAGGCATCGCTCCTTCAGGTCGTAGTGCTGCTTGCTCCAGCGCAGCTCGGTCTCGAGGCGCCGGGGGATGACGGGCGTGGCCACGAGGTGCGAGTGTGCGTGCTCGATGAACGAGCCCGCCATGAGACCCTGGTTCTTGAAGACCTGGATGTACCGGAAGCGCACGTCTTTCTTCAGATCCTGGATCCGCTGCCGGAACATCTGGAGCACCCGGGCGATGTCCTCTGCGGCAAGGTTGGCCAGGGTCGTGGCATGCTGCGGCGTTTCCACCACCACCTCGTGCGCCCCCACGTTTCGCATCCTATCGTACATGCCTTCCCCCTCTTTGCCCAGGTCACCTTCCACCTGGAACACGGGCGTCTTGTCGGGGAAAGCACGCACCCGCCAGACCCCGTCCGGGCCCGTGATCACCGCCACCGCAGGTGGCGTTTCCGCCTCGTGGCCCGGGCAAAAAGGACACCCGTCGGGGGCCTCCTTCCGGCCGGGATCGCCGCCCGTCCGGCCCACCAGGATCCAGGTCCGGGTGGTGGGATCCTGGCGCATCTCGATCATGAGGCACCCCCGCGAAAGGCTACACCGTTCAGGAGGCGGCGCAGGCGAGCCAGGTTGCGCCGATCGGCCTTCACGAAGTCATCGTCCTTGGGCGTCTCCAGGATCATGGGGATCCCGCGCAGCGCTGGATCGTTGAGGAGGCATCCGAAGGGTTCCAGTCCCAGTTGCCCGTCGCCAATGTGCGCATGCCGATCCACCCGGCTCCCGAGCCCCTGCAGTGAGTCGTTCAGGTGGATGGCCTTCAGCCTGTGGAGCCCCAGACACGCGTCCAGTTCCCGCATGGTCTTGCGATACCCATCTGTCGTCCGGATATCATAGCCGGCCGCAAAGACGTGGCAGGTGTCCAGGCAGATGCCGACCCGGTCTGCCCGCTCCACCTGATCCAGGATCGCCGCCAGCTGCTCGAACCGGTAGCCCAGGCTGCTCCCCTGGCCTGCCGTGGTCTCCAAAAGGATCTGGACCCCGCCGTGGCGGGGGAGAGCGGCGTGCAGGACGTTCAACGCCTCCCCCACCCGGCGGATGCCTTCCGCCTCGCCCGCCCCGGCGTGCGAGCCGGGATGCGTGACCAGGTACGGGATGCCCAGGCGCCCGGCCCGATCCATCTCTTCCCGGAAGGCGGCCACCGACTTCTTCCACAGGGAGGGACGGGCTGCGGCCAGGTTGACCAGGTAACAGTCATGGGCCACGACCGGGCCGATGCCCGTCGCCTTCAGGTTTGCCCTGAAGGCCTGGACCTCTTGGTCGCTGAGGCGCTTGGCCCGCCATTGCCGGTTGTTCTTGGTGAAGACCTGGATGGTGTCGCATCCGACCTGCCGGCCTCGCAGCGGCGCCCGGTCCAGGCCCCCGGCAATGGACATGTGAGCGCCAAGGCGAACAGGGGGGCGAGACCTACGGTGGGTAACCGGGGGGATGCCAGGAGAGGGCATGATGGTCGGTCTCTACCCCTGGAGGATGGGCCGATACACGCCGAATCGTTCGGCCATGAGGCGGCGGAACCGCGGGAGGTAGATCAGCTCGAATGCCAACTCCTTCCCCGGGAAGAGCCGCAGGGCCATGCCGCGCGTGGCCGATACCAGCTCCTGGGCCTGGGCGACGCTCATCTCGGTCTGCCCGATCACGTTCAGGGCCAGGCTCACGGCGATGCGGAGTTGCCGCAGGCGATGATCCTCGTCTTCCAGCTCCTCGCGGGTTGGCATCCGTCCTCCCGAACAGCACTGGCGTCGAAACCATGGGGACTATACCAGACCAAGCGCGGCTTTCCAAGGAGATGGGATTGCGCTTGCCGGCGATGTGCACGGACCATACAATATTCGACGTTCGACATTACTTTGAAGATTTGCCCTCGTTGGTTCCGGCTGCGCCGGGCTGGGCCGCCGGAAGGAAGGACCTCATGGAAGACGCGGAGCCGGATGACATCCCCCTCCTCACCAAAGAACAGGCGATCGCCGAGGTCCACCGATGGCTCGAGGCTGAGAAGACAGACCCGGAGAAGATCTTCGCGGCCTTCGGCGAGACCACGATCCGCTACAAAGACCTCATCGCTCACCTGGAACAGGACACGCCCGACGGAAAACTCCTGCTCTTCGCCATCTCCCGCGGGCACGTGATGAAGCGGACGCGGGATCGGGAGATGGAAACCCTGCTCCAGATCATCGGTCAGCCACCCCCTTCGGGAGAGGCGCCCCGCGCATAGCCTGCGGTCGCTCGTCGCCCGTGAGTCCGCAGGCGTGGGGCGGGGGGACGTGGGGCGGGGGACGCTTGCGCTGACGCCTCCAGTCACCTATACTCAGTCCGCCCCTCTGGGGGATCGCCATGGCGGCCACCCTGACCCTCAAAGATGTCCTGACGCGCCTCACCACGGAAGGCGAGCTGTACGAGAAGCTGCCCGATCAGCGCGTGCGCTGCTACGCCTGCGGACACCGCTGCCTGATCCCCGAGGGGCGGGACGGCATCTGCAAGGTCCGCTTCAACCAGGGCGGCGCCCTGTATGTTCCGGCCGGCTACATCGGCACGTCCCTGCAGCTCGACCCGGTGGAGAAGAAGCCCTTCTTCCACGTCCTGCCGGGCGCGACGGCCCTGTCCTTCGGGATGCTGGGCTGCGACTACCACTGCGGGTACTGCCAGAACTGGATCACCTCCCAGGCCGTCCGCGACCCCAAGGCCATAGCCCGTCCCAATATCATCTCGCCTGAGGACATCGTCCGCTGCGCCCTTGAGTACGATGCGCCCATCGTGACCAGCACCTACAACGAACCGCTCATCACCAGCGAGTGGGCCGTGGCGGTCTTCAAGGTGGCGAAGGCGCGCGGGCTGAAGACTGCCTATGTCAGCAACGGCAACGGGACGCCGGAGGTGCTGGACTACCTCCGGCCGTGGCTGGACCTGTACAAGGTGGATCTGAAGGGGTTCGACGACAAGAACTACCGAAAGCTCGGCGGGCAGCTCCAGACCGTCCTGGATACGATCAGGCTCTTGGTGGAGAAGCGCTTCTGGGTCGAGATCGTGACGCTGGTCGTCCCGGGGTTCAACGACAGCGACGAGGAGTTTCGCGCCATCGCGCGATTCCTAGCCGGGATCTCGCGGGACATCCCGTGGCACGTGACCGCCTTCCACCCCGATTACAAGATGGCGGACCGGGGCTGGACCCCGCCCACGGCCCTGGTGCGTGCCGCGGAGATCGGGCAGGCTGAGGGCCTGCATTTCGTCTACGCCGGCAATGTCCCCGGGCGGACCGGCTCGCTGGAGAATACGTACTGTCCGCGCTGCAGGACCCTCCTCATCGAACGGATCGGCTTCCGGGTCCTGGCCAACCACCTCAAGGACGGCGGCACCTGCCCCCAGTGCCACACGCCCATCCCCGGCGTCTGGTCCTGACCTCCCGCATTGTGAACCGCCAAGAACACCCAGCGCCAGCGCCGGGTACCCGGCACGCCAACGGAACGGACTGCTTCATCTTCATCCTTAGACGGGAAGCGGTCTCAGGGGCGGGATGCGCGGCCGCACTCACCGAGCATGGCGGGGAAGGCTCGCACGGTGTGGCCCACCACGGGGTGTCTTGGCCGGGGCAAGAAGGGATCAAGAGGCCTGTCGGTCTTGAGGGGTCTCGGGAGTCGGCTCGGAGTCGGATTCGCTCTGGGATGATGGATCGAGCGTGCCGGCCTCCCAATCAATAGGCGGCCCACCGCCCTCGCCGCTGGCTTTCCGTTCGGTCTTGCGCTGGCGCTTTACCTGCTGCCGCTCCTTCCGGGCCAGTTCCTTGCGGCGCTTCTCGCCGCGATGCTGTCGAGAGCTTCCTGCCATTCTTCCCCCTTGAACCCACGGGAAGAGGACGCGGCCTCCTCCCACAAAACCGTCGGTACCCTATCGCATCTGGCGGGAAAACCCTAGCGAATTCTTGACGAGTACCTCACGCCCAGGTGGTGGCCGAGCGCCGCGGCGGCCAGGCCCGCCCCCAGGATCAAGTACAGGGACAGAAGGTTCGAGTGGGCCAAGACGAAGGTGGCGATCACCGGGCCGGCCGCGTTGCCGGCGAACCGCGCCGTGTTGATGAGGCCGATCGTCGCGCCCTGGCTTCGTGCCGCGATTTGGGCGAAGATGAGAGGAAAAATCCCGGCGGCCAAGGCGGTCTGCGCCATGCGGATCAACGTGAACGTGATCGGCCCACCGCCGACGAACAGCAAGATCTGGAAGACGGAAGCCCCCAGGGCCGAGGCGAGGACGAGGCGCTCCGGCGGAACGCGTCCCGCGATCCGGCTCAGGCCATAGGCGCCGGCCGCCGCCGAGGCTCCATACGCGAAGACGATGGTTCCCGCCGTGACCAGCCGCTGCGAATCTGGGACGCCAAAGTCCCGGAGGATCGTCGGCAAGACGCTGGGCAGGAAGACGATCTGGATCGTCCCCGCGAAGGCGACCGCCCAGGCCAGCCAGAGGGCTTGGCGGGGGACCCTGTCATTGGCGGCCCGGCGAGGTTGTGGCGGCAAGGGGCTCAGGCCCCACTGGCAGAACACGAAGATCGTGAGCAGCATCAGGCTGGATGCCAGGAATGCGCCCCGAAAGCCGAGGGTGGCCGCGGCCATGGCCCCCAGGGGCGGGCTGAAGATCTGTCCCATCGTGAGGGCGGACTGGTACATGCCCATCCGGCGGGCCAATTGCTCCTCGGTGGAGACGGTCGAGACGATGATCAAACCGATGGTGGAGATCCCGCCCAGGAACCCCTGGAGGATCCGAATGCCCAGGAGCAGGCGCAGATCGGTGACGAAGCCCATGAGGGCCACGAGGATCACGTGGGAGAGGATCCCACGCTCGAAGAGGGTCTTGGGGCTGAACCGGTCGGTCAGGTTTGCCCAGAAGGCGGAGCCGAAAGTGGCCATGGCCGACGCGGCTCCGACGATGAGGCCGGTCCAGCGGAGCGTCGCCGCCTCGTCCAACGCACTGATGGCGTGGACGTAAAAGGGGAGGAACACGAACATGAAGTTCAGGGCAAAGGCCAGGCTGAACTGCGCCGCGGTGACGACGACGATGTCGCGGCTCTTCGCGGGGTCAGGAGCGGCAGGCATGTGAGGACTTATACCAATGGCGCTGGCCTGTGTAAAGTCAAGCGATCGGCGTTGTCCCTCCATCCCATGCCCCGCCGATCCACCTTGACCGCAAGATCGCCTTCCGATATGCATAAAAGCGCCCCGGGCCACACAGAATGCTCTAGGGACGGTGGGAAACTGACATTGCGGCGGGACCGAGTTCCCGAAGGGACGCAGGCAGGTGCTCATCCCCTCATCGCGGTGCCGGACCCAATACGGACCAGCGGACCACGCTGGGCGCCAGGCCGCGGCCCCGCCGATCTTTCCGTAGGCCGTCCCAATCCCCCTTGACCCCTCGTTCGTCCGGCTGATAGATTCCCGTTGGTTCGGGCCAGTCCACGCTGGTGCATGCGGGCCTTTTCTCCGCCGGAGGAGGGTGAGATGAGCCGTACGAATCGCCTCACGACCGCGCAGGCGTTGATGAAGTTTTTGGCGCAGCAGTCCATCGAACGCGACGGCGCGACCCAGCGGTTCTTTGCGGGATGTTTTGGGATCTTCGGCCATGGCAACATCGCCGGCATTGTCCAGGCACTGCAGCAGAATCGCGACCTCCGTTACTACCAGTGCCGCAACGAGCAGGCCATGGTCCACACGGCTGCGGCCTATGCCAAGATGAAGGACCGGCTGCAGGCGCTCATCTGCACGTCCTCCATCGGCCCCGGCGCGACCAATATGGTGACCGGCGCGGCGGCGGCCACGATCAACCGCTTGCCGGTGCTGCTCTTGCCCGGCGACATCTTCGCGCGGCGCAATGTGGCCCCCGTGTTGCAGCAACTGGAGAGCGAGCACTCGCAGGATGTGTCGGTCAATGACTGCTTGAAGCCGGTCAGCCGTTACTGGGATCGCATCAACCGGCCCGACCAGATTCTCACCGCGCTGCCTGAGGCCATGCGGGTGCTGACGTCACCAGTCGAGACCGGCGCCGTCACCCTGGCTCTGCCACAGGACGCGCAGACTGAAGCCTATGATTACCCGCTAGACTTCTTCCGGCGGCGCGTGTGGCATGTGCCACGGACGCGACCCGACGCGTCGGCTCTGGCACGCGCCGCGGAAGCCATCCGCGGCAGTCAGCGGCCGCTCATCGTCGCGGGCGGCGGAGTGATCTACAGCGGGGCAACCGAGGTGCTGCGGATATTGTGCGAGCGCACCGGCATCCCCGTAGGCGAGACGATGGCGGGCAAGGGCAGCCTGCGCTTCGATCACCCGCTGAGCCTCGGAGGAATCGGCGTGACGGGAACGTCGGCCGCCAACCGCATCGCGCGCGACGCCGACCTGATCATCGGCATCGGGACGCGCCTCAGTGATTTCACGACCGCCAGCAAGACAGCCTTCCAGCACCCCGCAGTGCGCTTCGTCAACCTGAACGTGGCCGAGTTCGATGCTCACAAGCACTCGGCCCTGGCCCTCGTCGGTGACGCGCGGGCGACGCTGGAGGAGCTGTCGTCCATGCTGTCGGGCTATCGCGTGCCGGCGGAGTACGCCAGCGAGATCCAGCGCTTGCATGACGCGTGGGACCGGGAGGTTCAGAGGATCTACGATAGCCGGAACACCCCGCTGCTGAGCCAGGGCGAGGTCATCGGCGCGGTCAACGAACTCAGCGACCCGGATGGGGTGGTGATCAACGCGGCGGGCAGCCTGCCGGGGGACTTGCATAAGTTGTGGCGCGCGAGGCATCCGAAGAACTTTCATCTCGAGTATGGCTACAGCACTATGGGCTATGAAATCGCCGGCGGGCTCGGCGTCAAGATGGCGGCGCCCGAGCGCGAGGTGACGGTGCTGGTAGGCGACGGGAGCTACCTCATGCTAGCGCAGGAGATCGTCACCAGCGTGCAGGAGGGTCTCAAGCTCATCATCGTGTTGGTGGATAACGAGGGCTTCAAGAGCATCGGAAGCCTTAGCCGGTCCCTGGGCCAAGGCGGGTTCGGCACGCGCTATGTGTATCCCACCGACGGGTACCTCCGGGGGGACGAGGAGCCAGGGGAGCCGCAGACGCTGCCCGTGGACCTGGCGGCGAACGCGCGCAGCCTTGGGGCGCGTGTGCTTGAGGTGAGAACCTATGAGGAGTTTGTGAAAGCGTACCAGGCCGCCAAGGCGAGCGAGATCACGACGGTCGTGTACGTGCCGTGCGACCGCCGCGTCTCGGTGCCGAGCTATGACAGTTGGTGGGATGTGCCCGTGGCCGAGGTCAGCGAGATGGAGGGTGTCCGTGCCGCGCGTACCGAGTGGGAGCGGATGCGGGCGAAGGAGCGACTCTTCTGACCTTTGGCGCTGGAGCTGCAGCGCTGCTGGCCCAAGCCTCATAGGTCGAGGGGCAAGCGGTCAGAGGTGGATGCGCAGCTTCTTGGCGTGGGTCTCAAGGAGCATGAGGGCGGTGTTGAGGCGCTGGAGCTTGTGGGCCCGACGGCGCATTCCCTCGATATCGCGCTCGGTGATGGCCGTGGTGCGGACCTCGCGGAGGACGATGTTGACATTGGCGAAGACCTTCCGCAGTTCTTCCTCCGTCATCCTCTTGAGCTGAATAGCGGTGAGGGGGGCGTTGCCCTCGGAGATGTCGCGGGCGTAGCCCAGCGGATTCCCTGGAATGCCTGCCATGGCCTCTCTCCCGTCGGGGTGGGACCCCCGCAACAGCGTGGGCAACCTCCCGGTCGGAGGGAGCTATCCCGACCAGGCCGTGCGTGAGGCACCACAGAACTCCGTCATAATAGCACGCGGGTGCGCCCGCGCCAAGCCCACTTGCTCGGGCCGAGCAGCCTGGAAAGCAGTCGAATTGTCAAGTAGTCAAATGGTCACATAGTCACGTAGGGCGAAACCGGGAACTCGACCGTCGTGATGCGGTGACGAATCGACAGGTTGACCATTCGACCAATTGACCCGCCGATGCCGGACTGTCCCGCTGTCGGCGGGATTGCCCGTGCTACCGGAGGCGGACCGCCTTGCGCAAGGTGGCGATGGCGATGCGGGGACAGCTTTCGGGGTCGGGTTTCGGCAGGCACTCCACGGAGACGTATCCCGGGTAGCGCATCCCCTGGAGCGTTCCCAGCACCTCGGCGAAGTCCAGGTGTCCGCAGCCGGGGGCCCAGCGGTTGCTGTCGGCGATATGAACGTGGAAGAGGGCCCGGCCGGCGCGCTGGAAGCTCTCGGAGAAGGACGCATCCTCGATATTCATGTGGAAAGTGTCGGCCAGGATGCCGACGTTGGGACGGTCCACTTCCTCCAGGAAGGCGAGCGTCTCGTCGATGTTATGGAGGAAGTTGGTCTCGTAACGGTTGATCGGCTCGATGACGAGCCGAAGGCCATCGCGCGCGCCTTTGTCGGCGGCACGCCGGATCGCATCGCGGGCCCAGCGGCGCGCCATCGTGGGTTTCACGCCGTCCGGGATGCGCCCCCGGATGAGGCCGAGGATGACCATGGCGTCTAGTTGCCGTGCCAGATCCAGGTACTCGGATACCCGCACCGACGTTTTCCGCCGGACCGCGCCGTCGCGGTCGGTGAAGCTCAATCCCTCCTCACCCCAGGCCCGTCCGGTGGCCAGGGCCACCACCGGCAGGCCCTGCTTCTCCAGCAGCACCTTCAGCCCCGCCACGTTCACCGTCTTGGGATCCCGGAAAGACAGCTCCACCCCCTGGTAGCCGAGCCGCTTCACGCGCGCAAGGTTCTCCGCCAGATCCCCCCGGAAGGCAACGGCCGAGAACCGGCTCTCCGCGGTTGTCACCACGATGGAGAATCTCATGAAACACCCCATGGCAATGGAAAATGAAAAACCGACAACTGACAATGGACAACGGACAACCGACAACGGACAACCGGTTTGCGTCCTTTCAGGTATTGGACGGTTGTCGGTTGTCCGTTGTCGGTTTTACATTGCTCGCCCGTCAGAACGGCCAGTGCAGACTGTAGATGCTTCGCCCGCCGGGAGCCAGGGGCCCCTTGAGGAGCGCCTCGATTTCTTCCTTGGGTCGTGCCGTGACCTCCTGGATGGGTGGGAGCTTGCCCGGCGGGAAGGTGTCTCGGATGTCGTTGTGCAGCTTGACCATGTAATCCAGCAGGGCGTTGACGCCGGGGACCGCCTTCTCCGCCTTGGCCGCGCTGGCCTTGCCCACCACCCCGGGCTTGTAGGCGGCGATCTCCATGGGGCCGCAACCGACCTGGCCGTACCAGGCGATGGGCCGGTGCAACAGGTTCCCCGCCTTGTCGATGTGCCCCTCGGGCAGGAACCCGTAGGGCTTGGTGTCCACCACGTCCTCCATGTGCATGTACTCGGGGAAGAGGGCCAGCGACCACGAGGTCTCCACCTCGTCGGCGTGGATGAAGGGCGTCTCGTAGGGCCCCCCCTCGCTCACGGATTTGAAGTGGTCCTGGATGGCGTGGTACCAGTTCAGGTTGATGAAGATGCCCGGGACCTGGAAGGTCTTGGCGAACTGGTGGATGGCGGTGGGGATGACGTACTCCTGCCCATGGCCGTTGAGCAGGATCTGCTTCCGGAACCCCATGTTCCACAACCCCACCATGATGGCCTTGAGCTGCCCGATGAAGTATTCCTCGGGCACGATGATCGTCCCCGGCATCCCCACGTGGTGGTAGGGATGCGACCCGTACCAGACCGGCTGGGCCACGGTGCAGCCGGTGCGCTGGGCCACCGCCTCCGCCATGCGGGTCACCAGGAACGTGTCCTCCCCCAAGGGGGCATGGGGGCCGTGCGCCTCGGTGGACCCCACCGGGACGATGATGATGTCGTTTGCCTTCAGGCGCTCCTCGACTTGCTTCCAGGTCATGTTCTGGAGGTAGATGCCCGAGGCCTTGTCCAGATGCCCGCCGTCCGGCGGAACCTTCCACGTGCTCATTTGATCGTCCTCCTCATCAAGAAACGGTAAACCGCCAAGACGTCAAGATTTCGTGGCAATTGGGCAACTGGGCAACTCGGCAACCAGGCACCCGGCAGGCCCAGATTGCCAGATTGCCGGATCGCCTGATTGCCAGTTCGGTGTTCATGGCGCCTTGGCGGTTAATTCTTCGGGGTCGGGTCTTAGCTCGGCTTCACCATGATCTTCCCGTCGGTGCGGCTGCCCGACTGCCTGATGGCCTCCACCGCCTTCTCCAGCGGGAACCGGGCCGTGATCATCTTTCGGTTGTCAACGGCCCCGCTGGCCATCAGCCGGATCACGTTGGGGAAGATCTCGTCACCGGAGTGCCCCTGGGACCCGAAGAGCTGCGACCGCCGCACCTGAAACGCCTCCAGGTACATCGGGACTTTCTCCGCCGCGCGGCCGACCTGGACGATCTTCCCGTTGATGGCCAGGGACTTCTCCATTTCCGGGATCGTCAGGGCCGGGGCGCCCGCCGCCTCGAACTGGAACTCGGCGCCCTCCCCCTTGGTGAGATCCATGACGACCTGGGCCGGCGGCATCCCCTGCTTGACCAGGGCCACGGGATCAAACACGTGGTCGGCGCCCATCAAGGAGCAGAGCTTCCGCCGCTCCGCCACCGTCTCGAAGGCGATCACCTTGGCCGCGCCGGCCGCCTTCAAGAGGGCGATGGCGGTCAGGCCGATGGGGCCGCCGCCGTACACCGTGGCGTAGGCCCCCGGCTTGAAGCCACCCGCCCGGATGAAGATGGCGTTGTAGGAGACCGACATCGGCTCGACCGTGGCCCCCAGCTCGTACACCGTGTTGGGGTCTGGATACCGTTCCAGCAGGGGATCCAGCTTCCAGCAGTACTTGCTGCCGATGGCGAGGTAGTCGGCAAAGCCGCCGTTGATGGTGAATCCGATCTCTTCCAGGTTGCTGCAGTGGTTGACGAAGCCGCCCCGGCACGGCTTGCACTCGCCGCACCAGATCATCTCCTCGGCCGTGACCATGTCGCCTTCTTTCAGGTCGCGGACCTCGCTCCCCACCTCCTGGACCACGCCCGAGAACTCGTGCCCGGTGATGCACGGGAACTTGGTCAGGCCCGGATACATCACGTACCCCTGGGGGTCGGTCTCGTAGAAATGGATGTCCGACCCGCACACCCCGCAGGCCTTGATCTTGAGCAGGACGTCCTTGGCGCCGATCTTGGGGACCGCGACGTCCCGCACCGCCAGGTTGGGCGATTTCCAGACGCTGTTGCCGGTGATGGCCTTGCCCGTCTTCTTCTCGAATTCGCTGACCACGTACCCAGGTTTCGGCTCCCACTTGGCCTCCAGCATGAGCGCCCGCATGCGAAACCTCCTTCCTCCCTCCACCTCTGTTGGTCCTGATGCCGGGAATTGCGGACTATTTCGCCCTTTTCACAATAAATATGGGCACGGCGAAGGACGGGTCGCCACTTGATAATCTGGGGGCACCCGGCAACGGCTGTCAAGGAGGTTCTGCCGGAAAAGAAAGTTTGTGTTGGCTATGTAACGTTAACGCTAACGGCGCTCTCGAGACGCCCGGCACGTGCAGCCCACGGCGGGGAGCACCGGCCGATGGGGCGCACGAGGGTTGCACCATCCGGCGTTATCGGCTAGGCTATAGATCCCCTGATGGCGTCTTCCCGGCAGCCCGGGGGATCAGTGCGGGGAATCCTGGACCCGACGGCCACCGGGCGGGCGCCATGCGCAGGGGAGATTTCTTGGGGGAGGGGGAAACCATGATCCGCATCGGTACAGCGCCCATGAACTGGAACAACGATGACCTGCCGGATCTGCGGCCGAAACTCCCGATCCCGCAGGTCCTGCGAGAGATGGTCGAGGCCGGATACGAGGGGACGGAATACGGGACCGGCCTTCCGCCGGATCCGAAGAGCCTCACGGCCATGCTGGCGCCCCACGGGCTGGCGCTGGCCTCCATGTTCTGCTGGATCAGCCTGGAGGAGCCGCAGAGGCAGCGGAACGAGATCGAGCGGGCCATGGGCATCGCGCGGACCCTGTCGGCAATGCGGGTCCGGGAACTCATCCTGGGCATCCGTGGGAGCGACCAGCGGATCGCCCTGGCGGGCCGAGTTCCCCCGGATGGGAGCGCCGGTCTGACGGAACAGCAATGGGGCACCCTGGCGGATGGGATCCATCGGCTGGCCGGGCTGTGCGAGCCGCTGGGAGTCCGCCTGGCGGTGCACCCGCACGCGGGCTCGTACGTCGAGACACGGGCCGAGCTTCAGACGCTGTTCCGGGTGACGGACCCCAAGGCCCTCGGCCTGTGCGTGGATGCGGGTCACCTGGTGTTCGGCGGCGCGGACCCGGTGGAGGTGGTCGAGGCCTACGGGCCGCGGGTGTGGTACATTCACATCAAGGACGTTAACGCTGCCATCCTGGCGCTCTCGCAGCAGAATGGCCTGGGCTTCCTGGGGGCCCTGCGCTCGTACGTGTTCTGTGAGCTGGGCAAGGGCTGTGTGAACCTGCGGCGGTTCATGGACGCGCTTCGCCGGGTGAACTTCGCGGGCTGGATGATCATCGAGCAGGATACGTCGCCCCTGCCCCCGCTGGAGACCGCCCAAACGAACCGCCGCTACCTCAAGGAGACCTTTGGCCTCTAGGACGCCCAACGAGAATCACGAATGTCGAATCACGAATGTCGAATTTCGAACGAGCCTAACCTCGCGCCCCGACCCCCGACCCCCGACCCCTGTTGGAGGTATCCATGCCGATCGACCCCAAATTGAAACAGGACCTGCAGCGAAAGGCCGTCCAGGTCCGCAAGCTCATCCTACAGGCCGTCCAGAAGGCCGGGGCGGGGCATGTCGGCGGCCCCATGTCCATGGTCGAGATCGCCCTGGCCATGTACTTCAAGATCCTGCGGATTGATCCCAAGAATCCGAACTGGCCGGACCGGGACCGCTACGTCCTGTCCAAGGGGCACTCGTGCATCGCACTCTACACCGTGCTCGCCCTGCGAGGCTTCTTCCCGCTGGAGGAGGTTTTCACCTACGACGCGATTGACTCGCGCATGCAGGGACATCCGGACATGACCAAGACGCCCGGCATTGATATGTCCACGGGCTCCTTGGGGACCGGGGCCAGCCCTCCCCTCGGGATGGCGCTGGCCGCCAAACGGCTGGGCAAGGACTTCCACACCTGGGCGCACCTCGGGGACGGGGAGATCCAGGAGGGCCAGGTGTGGGAGATGGCCTTCATCGCCAGCCAGTACCGGGTGGACAACCTCACCGCCATCGTGGACTACAACAAGGTGCAGCAGTTCGGCTTCCCCAAGGACGGGGACATCCGGCGCCGGATCAATCCCCTGGTGCAGGTCCCGGAGAAATGGCGGGCCTTCGGCTGGCACGTCATCGAGTGCGACGGCCACGACTTCGATTCCCTGATCCCGGCCTGCGAAGAGGCAAAGACGATCAAGGGCCGGCCGACCTGCATCATCGCCCACACGATCAAGGGCAAGGGCGTCTCCTTCATGGAGGGGGACTTCAACTGGCACGCCAAGGTGCCCAACGACGAGGAACTCGGGAAGGCCTTTGCCGAATTGGACGCCACCCTTGCCGCGGCAGCGAGGTAAGACCGTTCGACGGTTCGCACGGAAGTGAACTCCCGAATCCGCCGTAGGTGGAAACAGCCGAACGCATTTGCTCTGACATGGGAGACGAGTAATGGCCCAGATGATCGAGATGCGGAAGACCTGGGGCGATACGATGCTCGAGCTGACCAAGACGCATCCCAACCTGATGGTCCTGGACGGCGACCTGGGAAACTCCACCATGGCCCAGACCGTCGCCTACAACGCCCCTGACTTCTACATGAACATGGGAATCGCCGAGCAGAACATGATGGGCGTGGCGGCCGGGATGGCCAGCGTGGGATTGATCCCCTGGCTCAGCAGCTTTGCCTGCTTCCTGGCCAACCGGGACCTGGACCAGCTCCGGGTGACCGTGGCCCAGCCGAGGCTGAGCGTGAAGATGGCCGGCCACTACAGCGGGATCCTCACCGGCAAGACGGGGAAGACCCACATCGACGTCGAGGACATCGCCATCCTGCGGGCCCTTCCCCACATGACCGTGGTGGCCCCGGCGGATTCCGTCGAGTGCCGCCAGGCGATCATCACCCTGACCGACATGCCGGGCCCGGCCTATCTGCGCCTCACGCGGGATGCGAGCCCCGTGATCTTCGGCGACGATTACCGTTTCGTGCTCGGCAGGGTGGTTCCCCTGCGCGAGGGCAAGGACCTCACCATCTTCGGGACCGGGGTCCAGACTACGCGGGCCCTGGAGGCCTGTGACCTGCTGGCCGCCGGGGGGATCAGCGCCCATCTCGTGCACGTCCCGACGCTGAAGCCCATTGACGTGGCGGGCATCGTGGCGGCGGCCAGGAAGACCGGCCGGGTCCTCACGACCGAGGATCACAACATCATCGGGGGTCTCGGGGGCGCCGTGGCCGAGGTGCTCGGACAGCACCATCCCGTCCCCATGAAGATCCACGGGCTCCAGGATCGCTTCGGGGAGTCCGGACCCAACGACATCATGCTGGAGAAGTACGGCCTCACCCCCAAGCACATCGTGGCGGCCGCCAAGACCCTGCTCAAGCACCATCCCCCGACGAGGCACGCGACCCCTGCGAAGAGGCAGCCCCCAGTCAAGAAGGCAACCCCGGCAAGGGCCAGGGTTGTGTCGAAGAAACGGCCCCGGCCGAAGAGGAGGTCCGGCCGGTAACTGCTCTTCCGGACAGCGACTCTGCCCACCGCCTGCGGCCGCTTCCCCCCACTCTCCCGGCCCTCTGGGTCCAGACCCTCTGCCGGCCGGCGCCGAGGCTTCCCGATCCCTGTGGGCGCCAGGATCACCGTTACGTCTCCAGGGATGGCATCCCTTGCGGATACGCGCTTGCCCTGCTAGCGTGCGGGGCGTCACGCACCGAAGGGGAGCGGCGGTCGTGCCATTCGCCTACTTTCAGCGGTTGACCCGGGCGCAGCAGCGGGTGTACCGGCAGAGCGATGGGATCGCGCTGATCCGCCTGCCGGGGGCGCGGGCGCTCCAACCCCTGGTGGAGGAGATGGCCGCCGCCCTGGCGGGCGAGAATCGCGGCGGAACCCAGCGTGCGGCGGACCACCTGCTGGTGGAGATCACGGCCGGGCTCAACGTTTCGCCGCTTCGCGCCGAGGTGCTGGCCGTCCGCCCGTCGAGGAACTGGGGCGAGCTGCACGGCCTGTACAGTCCCGCAGAGCACGGACGGCCCGCTCGGGCGACGGTGTGGATGCGGACTGCTCACAGACGGCAAGTCGTGGCGTTCCGGACGTTTCTCCGCACGCTCCTCCACGAGGTGTGTCACCACCTGGATTACGACCTGCTCCGGCTTCCCGACTCATTCCACACCGAGGGGTTCTACAAGCGCGAGTCGAGTCTGCTGAAACAGATCCTGGGGGAGGGCACCCAGGGCGAGCGTTCCCATCATGCCTGACGAGGAGCTTCGCCGCCGCGCTCTCGAGGTCTGGGAGCGGGCGTACGCCCGCCAGATGAGCGGGGACCTGGAAGAGGCGATCCGCCTGTACCAGGAGTCGCTGGCCATCTGTCCCACGGCCGAGGCGCATACCTTCCTGGGCTGGAGCTACAGCTTTCAAGGGCGGATCGACGAGGCCATCGGGGAGTGCCACAAGGCCATCGCTGTGGACCCGGATTACGGCAATCCGTACAACGACATCGGGGTGTACCTGATGCAGAAGGGAGACCTGGACGGGGCCATTCCCTGGCTGGTGAAGGCCAAGCAGGCCCCGCGGTACGAGCCCCGGCAGTTTCCCTACATGAACCTCGGGCGGATCTACCTCCGGCGCGGCCAGTGGGCCGAGGCGCTTCGCGAATTCGAGGAAGGGCTGCGGGTCGCCCCGAAAGATCAGGACATGCGGAAGCTCCTCCACGAGCTGCGCGCCCGGTTCAACTGACAGCAGGCAACGCGCAACGCGCAAAGAGCAAAGCGCATAGAGCATAGCGTCTGACCCTATGCCCCATGCGCTATGCGCCATGCGGCCGAAGGGGCGGCGGGCAGAGGGCAGGTGGGTTGCGTGTGATGGGTGGGGTGATGACGGAGAACCTGAAGGTGGAGGCGGCCTGGACGTATCACAACGGCACCAAGCACTCGTACCAGAGCGTCCGGTCCAGCAGGCACTCCCTGGACTTTTCGAACCAGCCGATCCCCTTCAAGATCTACAAGACGCTGGAGCCCATCCCCCTCCCG
>CAZNWB010000016.1:0-19487 GCA_964576535.1 uncultured bacterium
CTAGGGCGATTCTCTGCTGACAGGTTTCAAGGAAATCCGGAGAGGATTGGAATCAGAGAGCCCTGAGGCGCAGGAGAACCGGCCTCTCCCCCTCATCGGGCTAGGTTCTTCTCGTCCACCTGATCGGCGAAGTTTATCACACACGTGTACTCGTAGAACTTGTGCGGACCGATGGCGACCCCGGCAACCCGATAGGCGGGCTCGAAGACGTTCTTCCTGTGGTCCCGACCGGGAACATCGTCGTCCACGATGAGCTGGATGACTATTGAGCGCGCGCTGATGGGACCAAACGTGATCCCCTCGCCACTGATTGTCCTCGGGGTACCGTATCTGGCGATCCGATCTGCAGGTTGACTGTTGTCCGCGCCCACATGTCCGGTCATCCCCCGGGGTCCGAGGTCTCTAGCGTGGTCCCGCGCCGACAGCGTCAGAGGTCGTGAAGCCGACAATGCCGGAACGGGAGCCGTGCTCTTCAAGAAGGCTATGGCCTCGTCCACGGCAGCGAATCCCTCGACCGTCTTGATCCTCCTCCCGTCTACGACAGCAATCAAGGGGCCTTTGAAGTTCCGCTTGTGTTCCTCCAGGTACCTTGCATATTCGGCGGGTTTGGTTCGTGCCAGATTCAGCTCCTCCAGCACGGCCCTCTCGTTCTGATCCATCTCACCCGCTGCGTTCCCGTCAGGTGCCGCAAAGGCTATTGCCGACAGCATGAGACCCGCGGCAATCAGACACCTCCGTACTGCTCCACGACGACCAAGCATCCCCCAGAGCATCTGTTGCGGCGTTTCCCGGAGCTGCGGCAGCGAATTGTCCGCCATCCCACCTTCCTCCTTTCTCGCCCGGAGGCCGTGTGCGCTATCTGGCCCGCTGAACCTTTTCAGTCTTGGTCCATTCGTCTTCCCGTGAAAGCGCGCGGTTGAACGCCACCTTTCCGATACTCCCCCTCATGTGAGTTGATACTGCAGTTGGTGCAGCCGATGATAGAAGCCGCGCCTGGCCAAGAGGGCTTCGTGCGTGCCCTCTTCCCGGATCCTTCCCTTGTGGATGACCAGGATCCGGTCCACGAACTGGATCGTGGAGAGACGGTGGGCCACGATGAGGGCCGTCCGGTTCTGGAGGAGGATCTTCAGGGCATCCTGGATGAGCCGCTCCGTCTCCGTGTCCACCGAGCTGGTGGCCTCGTCCAAGATCAGGATGGTGGGATCGAAAGCCAGGGCTCTGGCAAAGGAAAGGAGTTGCCGTTCGCCCTGGGAGAGGGTGGATCCGCGCTCCTGCACCTCTTCCTGGTAGGTCCGTGGCAGTCGTTCGATGAATCGGCTGGCGTGGACCCGTTCGGCAGCCTCCTGGATCTTCTCCAGGGTGATCCAGGGGGCGCCAAGGCCGACGTTGTCGCCGATGGTTCCCGAGAACAGGAAGACATCTTGCAGGACCAAGCCGATGTGCTTGCGGAGGGCCGTCTTGTCCCACTCGCGGACGTCCACCCCGTCCACCAGGATCCGGCCGCGCTCCACGTCGTAGAAGCGGCAGAGGGCAGAGATGATGGACGTCTTGCCGTGGCCGGTCGGCCCCACGAGGGCGATCTTCTCCCCCGGCTCCACGCGGAAGGAGATACCGCGGAGGACCGGCTCGCCCGGCACGTAGGACAGCCAGACATCCTGGAACTCGATCGCCCCCCGCACGGCCTGCGGGTGCCGCATGACGGCCGGCGTGGTCAGCGTCGCGGGCTCGTCCAGGAGGCGAAAGATTCGCTCGCTGCTGGCCATGGCCGCCTGGAAGATGTTGTACTTCTCCGCCAGGTCGCGAATGGGCTGGAACATCCGCTGGACGTACTGGATGAAAGCCACCAAGACGCCGGCCAGAAGCGTCCCCTGCAGGATCATCCCACCCCCCCGCCAGAGAATCAGGCCGACGGTGACGGCACTGCAGACTTCCACCGAAGGAAAGAAGATGGCGTTGTAGTACACGCTGCGCAGCAGGGCGTCCCGGTTCCTGGTATTGATGTCCTTGAACTTCAGGTAGTTCCGCCGCTCCTGGCCAAAGACCTGCACCGTGGCCATGCCGGAGATGTTCTCGTTCAGATACGCGTTCAGGCGGGCGAGGATGCGCCGGCTCTCGCGGTAATTCTCTCGCGCTTTGGCGCGATAGACGTTGGTCGCCAGGATCATCACCGGCAGGAGGCTCAGGCCGACGAGTCCCAGGCGCCAATCCAGGAGCAGCATCGCCACGGCGATCCCGGCGATCATCAGGGTATCGCCGAGGAAGGCCACGACCCCGGAGCTCAACAGCTCGTTGAGGTTCTCGACGTCATTGATGACCCGGGTCATGAGGCGACCCACCGGGTTCCGGTCGAAGAAGGCCAGATCGTGCCCCTGAAGGTGCCCGAAGAGCTGCTGCCGGATGTCGTGCATCACACGCTGGCCGACGTACTGGGTCGTATAGGAGTAGGCGAAGTGAAAGAGGAAGCTCAAGACCACCGCGCCCACGTACAGAAGGGCGACCCGGTTCAGGCCGGCAAGGTCCCCGGCGGCGATGTGCCGGTCGATGGCCACCTTGACCAGGTATGGTCCCAGAAGCTGGGTACCGGTGTATCCCGCGAGGAGTCCGATGGCGAGGAGGACCAGGAACCGGTATGGTCGGAGATACGTCAGCAGACGGAGGATCAGCCGGGCGTCGTAGGCCTTCCCCAGGACCTCGTCGTCAATGTGAACGTTGGGCCCGTGCATGGTTACCCGTTGTCCTTCTCGGCCAGGGCCTCCAGCTCCCTCACCAGGAGCTGCTTCTGGTACAGGCGGTGGTAGTGGCCCTCGCGGGCCAGCAATTCCTGATGGGTGCCGCGCTCCATGATCTTGCCGTCCTTCAGGAAGACGATCTGGTCCGCGTCCTTGAGCGTGGAGATCCGGTGCGAGATGAGGATCGTCGTCCGCCCTTCCATCGAGGTCTTCAACTCGCTCAGGATGCGCTCTTCCGTCTGGACGTCCACGCTGGAGAAGGCATCGTCCAAGATGAGAATGGACGGGTTCCTGATCAGGGCGCGGGCCAGGGCCGTCCGTTGCTTCTGGCCCCCGGAGAGGCGAACCCCACGCTCGCCCAGGAGGGTGTCGAACCGGTCCGTGAACTCCTGGATGCTCGGCAAGAGCGAGGCGACCCTGGCGGCCTCCTCGAGGTCCTGGACTGTGGCGTCCTCCCGACCGAACAGGATGTTCTCGCGGATCGACTCGGAGAAAAGGAAGATGTCCTGGGAGACGAGGCCGATGGAGGTCTTGAGGGTGGAGAGCGGGATCGTCCGGATGTCCCGCCCGTCCAGGAAGAGGCATCCCTCGGGTGCCTCGAAAAGCCGCGGGACGAGGTTGACCAGGGTGCTCTTGCCGGCCCCCACCTCGCCCACGAGGGCGCAGCGACTCCCGGCCGGGATCTTGAGCGAGGTGTCCTGCAGCACCCAGGGGCCCTCCGGCGTGTAGCGGAACGACAGGCCGCGAAACTCGATCTCGCCCATGAGCCGCTTGGGCGACCCGTCCTCCGGCACCAGGTGGCCGGGAGCCACGGGTGTCTCCAGGATTTCCACCAGTCGCCCCAGAGCGGATGATCCCCGCTGGTACAGGTTGACCACATACCCGATCGCCATGACCGGCCAGCTCAGCATGGCCAGGTACCCGTTGAACTGGACGAACTGGCCAATGGTGAGTTGGCCCAAGAGGACGCGCCGCCCGCCCAGCCAGAGGACGACGGCCGCGGCAATCCCCGAGAAGACGGCCATGAGGGGCCAGAGGGCGCCACTCAAGCGGGCCGTGACCAGGTTCTTTCGCATGTACTCGGTGCTCAGGTCGGCGAATTGCCGTTTCCGGTTCTCTTCCTGCGCATAGGCCTGGACGACCCGGATGCCGGCCAGGTTCTCCTGCACGAAGATGCTCACGCGCCCCAGGAACTGCTGCACCTCCCGGTATCCCCGGTGGATGCGGTTGCCGAACCGCAGGACCAGCAAGGTGATGCCCGGAAGGGACAGGAGCGACCAGAGGGTCAGCCAGGGGTCTATCCCGATCATCAGCGGCAGCGCCGCCAGGATCAGGATGGCCCCGTCCAGCGCCGCCACACCGCCGATGCCCAGCATCTCGCGGACCGAGGCCAGATCGTTCGTGAGGCGGGACATCAGGTCGCCCGTCTTGACATGCTGGAAATAGGGAAGGGGCAGCCGCTGGAGATGGGCGAACAGGGCGTTCCGGAGGTCCCACTCGATGTGGCGGGAGAAGCCGAAGACGTTGGTGCGCCAGAAGAAGCGAAACACCCCCTGGCAGATGGCGGCCAGGGCGATCAGCAGGGGGAAACGCAGGAGATCCCACCCGTGAACCCGCGCCGTGGATAGGCCGTCCAGGGCCAGCCGGGTGAACCACGGGATCAGAAGGTGCATGGCATCCGTGACCAGCAGGGCCAGGATGCCCAGGAAGAAGAGGCGCCGATGGCGGCGCAGGAATGGCCGAACGTGCTGCAGATACTTTACGATGACATGCCTCGCATCGGGGGAAATCCGAGGGGGAATCGGCTCGTCATTCTGCTATGCGACGGCGGAGTTTGCAAGGGGTTCTGCACCCCGACCCGCTCTGGCCATCAGTGCCCAGCTGTTCCATTGATTCATTGATTCATTGACAAGGAGGGGTCGGCGGCACGTATGTATCTAGGAGACGTACAAGATGCAAGGGCTTTCGGGCAGGGAGGACATCGCGGGACCTGGGGACTGATCCCGGTGTCGGTGGGGCCACCGCAGCTTGGCGCTCTTGGCGTCCCTGGCGGTTAGAGTTTCTGCTTAGTGTATGGCGAAGGCGAGGCCGAGCGCATAGGTTATGGACCCGGCAATGACGGCGACCATGGTCATCTCCAAGCCGCTGATCCACCAGGGGCGGGTGGTCACCAGGCTCTTGGCCAGGCCGACCCCGAAGTGGGCCAGGATGCTCAGAGCCGCCGCCCAGAGCACGGCCGGGGTCCCCCGGGTGAAGAAGAAGGGGAGGACCGGAAGGATGCCGCCGACGGCCGTTGAGGTAGTCGCCGAGAGGCACGCCTTCCACTGGTTCGGGAACGTGGACTCGGAGAGGCCAAGCTCTTCCTGCACCAGCGTCTTGAGGAAGTGGTCCGGCTTCTCCTGGATGCGGGCGACCAGGGTCCTCGCCTCTTCCTCCGTGAAGCCTTTGAGCTGGTAGAACAGCTCCAGCTCCTGTCGTTCCTCCTCGGGGTTCTCCTCGATCTCGGCTTTCTCCCGGGCGATCTCCCCCTCGTACACCTCGCGCTGGGACTTGGCCGCCAGGTACGCGCTCGACCCCATGGAGAGGGCGCTGGCCAGCATGCCTGCCAGCCCGGTGACCAGGACGATATCGCTGCCGCCGGTGTACCCGGCCATCCCCGACACGATGCCAAACACGGCGCCCAAGCCATCGTTGATCCCATAGATGGCGTCGCTCACCCAGCTGGCTCCCTTGACGTGTCGTTCCTTCCTCAGGATAGCGTCCAGGGCGGTTCGGGGGTTTGGGGGGCCGCCCAGGGCCCGGAGGATCCGCGCGTGATCCTTCTCGTCGGCTGCGGTCTCGCGTAGGATAGCCTGGCTCTTCTCATCCAGGACCGATTCCAGGGCCTGGTAGGCAGCGATGTCCTGCTCTTCATTGGCCTCCAGCTTCCGGAAGATCACCTCCGGGCTGGCCGCGTGTAGGGTCAGGCCCAGGCTGGGCTTCACCGTGGATGGGTCCGGCACCATCCCACCCAACTCCCGGATCCGCCCCGCCCACTTCTCGGCGTGTCCCACCTCGGCTGCGGCGAGCTTCTGCAGGATGTCGCGCCGCCGGGAATCTCGCTCGCGCTCGGCAAGGAGACGATAGGTCACCGCCCCCTCCATCTCACGATACCAACTCTTTTCCAGGGCGCGAAGCAGTTCTCGCGTATCCGCCATGCGTGCTCCTCGCTTCCCTCCCGGATGCGAACGCCGGTCACGGATCCCGGCCAGTATATCCCCAGAGCGGCCACGTGTGGACAGGAATCTTCGGAGGGCGAAGGCCGGCCGTTCAGCCGTGGTGAGGGTGTGTGGAGTCGGCGCGGCCCTTACAAATCGCCAGCGAGTGTGTTAGAGTACGCGCATGGACAGTTGTCCTCGGCCGTCCGCCGGAGGCGGAGAGGCCCCGAGGTTCCTGGCCGATGCGATGCTCGGCCGGCTGGCCAGGTGGCTGCGCATTCTGGGGTATGATGCGGACTATTCCGCCGGTGAGGACGACGACCTTCTGCGCCAGGCCCGGGGCGAGGGCCGAATCCTCCTGACCCGGGATACCCGCCTCCTTCGCCGCCAGCCTCTGCCACCGCATCTATTCATTCACAGTGATCATGTGATGGAGCAGCTCCGCCAGGTGATCGCGGCCCTGCACCTGGATCCGGCAGCGCCGCCGTCTCGCCGGTGCATCCGTTGCAACGCGGTTCTCGAACAGCGGTCCAAGGACGAGGTCCTCGGCCAGGTCCCCGAGTTCGTCTGGAGCCGCCACTCGGCCTTCTGGGGATGCCCGAGGTGCCGGCGAATCTACTGGGCGGGCACCCACCGCCAGCGGATGGAAGAGGCGATCCAGGCCCTCTGCCGGTAGTCGGCAGAGGCGAAGGGCGTTCTGTCGTTCGGGGGTTCGAGAGTTCGGCAGTTCGGGAACCACCGAACCACCGAACCACCGAACACTCGAACGCTTGTGTAGAAAAGCATGTCGAAGCCGCTGCGTATCATCTTCATGGGGAGTCCGGCCTTCGCCGTGCCGTCGCTCGAACGCCTGCTGGCCGACGGGCATGCGATTGCCCTGGTGGTGACCCAACCGGATCGGCCGGCCGGCCGGGGACAGGACCTGTGCCCGCCGCCAGTGAAGGTGGCAGCGGAGCGGCGGGGCCTTGCCGTCCTTCAGCCGGAGAAGCTCAGCCAGCCGGATGTGCTGCCGACCCTCACCGCCGCCCAGCCCGACGTCATCGCCGTGGCCGCCTTCGGCCAGTTTCTCCCCAGGGCGGTACGGGAGCTGCCGTCGCTCGACTGCGTGAACGTGCATGCCTCACTCCTCCCGAAATACCGGGGGGCGGCGCCGATCGCGTGGGCGCTGATTCGGGGCGAGACACAGACGGGCGTGACGATCATGCGGATCACAGAGGGGATGGACGCCGGGCCCATGGTGCTCCAACGGGCAATCCCGATCGGGCCGGAGGACGACGCCGGAACGCTCCACGACCGCCTGGCGGAACTCGGCGCCTCGGCGTTATCCGATGCCCTGGCCATGCTGGCCCGCGGCGAGGGCGTGTGGCTCCCGCAGGATAACGCCCGGGCAACCCTGGCGCCAAAGCTCCGTGACGAGGATTGCCGCCTGGACCTGGCGGGGGACCCGGCGGCATTCGTGAATCGGGTGCGGGGCCTCACGCCGGCCCCTGGGGCGTATCTTCTCTGGAGCGGGCAGCGTCTGAAGGTGTCGCGGGCTCAGGCCTCCGCGGATCGCGGGCCGTCCGGGACGATCCTCAGGCTGGACGGCCAGGCGATCGTGTGCGGGACGGGGGCAGGGTCGGTAGCCCTTCTGGAGGTCCAGCCGGAAGGGAAGCGTCGGATGACGGGCGCAGAGTTCGCCCGGGGTCAGCGCCTTCAGGCGGGAGGACGCCTTGCCTAGGCCGAACCTCGCGAGCCGGGGGATCGGGGAATCGGAGAAACGGGGGGCAAAGCGAGTTCCCCCGTCTCCTGGCCGACGCGCCGCCCGGGCGCCCCGGCCTGGACAAGAAAACGCCCGGGCGATTGCGCTGGAAATCCTGCGGCGGGTCGAGGCGACCGACGCCTATGCCAACTTGCTCCTGGATTCGCGACTGCAGAGGAGTCGGCTTTCGGGGCCGGACCGTGCCCTTGTAACCGAACTGGTGTACGGCGTCCTCCGCTGGCGGGGGAAGCTGGACTGGATCCTGGCGCCGGTGCTGGACCGGCCGGTGGATAAGCTGGATTCACCCGTACGCCAGGTCCTTCGCCTGGGAGCCTATCAGCTCTGCTGTCTCACGCGGATCCCCGATTTTGCCGCGGTGGACGAGACGGTCTCCCTGGCGCGCCGGACCGGTGGCGCAAGGCACGCGAGCTATGTCAACGCGGTCCTGCGGGCCGTGGCCCGCTCGCGAATCAGACCGGAGCCGGATCCCGCCTCGGACCCTGTCGGGTACTGGAAGACGGTCGGATCGCACCCAGGCTGGCTGGTCGAACGGTGGATCGCCCGGTTGGGGGCCGACGAGGCGGGCGGCCTGATGGCCGCCAACAACGCGGTTCCGCCCGTGACGGTGCTGGTGAATCCGCTCAAGGCGCGCGACGAGGAGGTCCGGCAGGCCTTGGAGAAGTCGGGTTCCGAGGTGGGTGCGGGGCGATGGGTCCCCGGCGCCTTCTGCCTGCGGGGGGCCGGGAGCGTGGGCAACCTCCCGGGCTTTGCAGATGGATGGTTCATCCCCATGGATGAGGCGGGAGTCTTCCCGGTCCTGGCGCTGGACGTCCAGCCGGGGGACCGGGTGCTGGATGCCTGTGCCGGGGGCGGCGGGAAGAGTGCGCTGATCGCCGCGCGCATCGGTTTCCAGGGTGAGGTGGTCGCGCTGGACACCAGCCCCCGGGCCCTCCGACGGCTGGAGGCGGCACGAGCGCGGCTAGGCCTTGCCAGCGTGAAGCCGCAGCTCGGCGATGCGCGGAGTGCCGGCGCGGAGTCGCGCGGCCAGTTTTCCCGGGTCCTACTGGACGCCCCATGCACCGGCCTGGGGACCATCCGCCGACGGCCTGAGATCAAGTGGCGCCGCCGGCCGGAAGATTTGAAACGAGCCGCCAGCCTGCAGCGCGAGCTCCTGGCGGGCGTGGCCGATGCGGTGGCCCCGGGTGGTCTCCTGGTGTACAGCACGTGCAGCCTGGAGCCCGAGGAGACCGATGCGGTGATGGCCGACTTCCTTGCCGCGCATCCGTCGTTTCAGGTCGAAGATCCCGGCCCCGCGCTCTGCGCGCGGGGCCACCTCGTGGATGGCGAAGGGTATCTCCGGTCCTGGCCCCACCGGCACGGGACGGACGGGTTCTTTATCGCGCGCCTCCGCCGGAGACACTGATGCCGCGCCGGCGCCGCGAGCCATCCCGCGTGTACCTCTTCTTTGCCCGCCTGCTGAGGGGCGCGGCCGTCTGCATGAGCCTCCTGGCGTTGGGCCTCATCTCGGCCTTCGTGGCCATGCAGGTGGTCATGGAGAAGGACCGGGTCGAAGTCCCGGGTGTGGTGGGCCTGGATTCGATCGCGGCCAGCGCGCTGATCCGGGAAGCCGGCCTGAGCCCGCGGGTCGTGGCCGAGGAGTTCAGTCAGCGGATTCCCAAGGGGCACGTCACGAACCAGCGTCCACCGCGGGGGACCCGGGCTCAACTGGGGAGTGAGGTCCGTCTGTTCCTCAGCCGGGGGACCGATCAGCTCGAGGTGCCAAGCGTGGCGGGAAATACTCTCCCCCAGGCACAGCGCATCCTGGCCGAGGCCGGCCTCGCCCTGGGGGGCGTCATGCGGATCCACTCGGACGTTCACACCCGCGAGGCGGTCATCGCCCAGGACCCGCCCGCGGGCGCAACGGCCACCCGCGGGGCGACCGTCCGGTTGCTGCAGAGTCTGGGTCCATGGGAAGAGATCGTGACGATGCCGGACCTGCGCGGCCGGGAGATGGTCACGGCCCTGAATCTTCTGAAGGAACTCCAGGTCGAGGCCCGGATGAGTTTTGTCCAGGCCGTCTCGCGCCAGGGGACGGTGGTGGCGCAGGACCCACCGCCGGGGGCCAAGGTGAAGGTCGGCGGCCAGGTCCAGATCACCATCGGTGAATGACCCGGCCGGGCGACGCCGGCAAGGGACAACGTGCAGCAGGGGGGCGTGGGAACACGTCCCGGAGGAGGTCCCATGGTGAAGATCGCCCCATCGGTGCTGTCCGCGGACTTTGGCGCCCTGGCCGAGGAAGTGGCCAAGGTGGAAGCCGAGGCAGACCTGTTCCACGTGGACGTGATGGACGGGCACTTCGTGCCCAACATCACCATCGGCCCGCTGGTGGTGCAGGCGATCCACCGGCGGACCCGGGTCCCGCTGGATGTGCACCTGATGATCCAGAACCCCGAGCGGTACATCAGCGCCTTCGCGCAGGCGGGGGCCAGGTATCTCACCGTGCATGCCGAAGTGTGCCCGCACCTGCATCGCACGATCCAGCAGATCCGCGAGACGGGGGCCAAGCCCGGCGTGGCCCTGAATCCCTCCACCTCGCTGCATACGGTGGAACACGTCCTGGACCAGGTGGATCTGATCCTCCTGATGTCGGTGAACCCGGGGTTCGGGGGGCAGTCCTTCATCCCGTTCGTCCTGAAAAAGATCGAAGAGCTGGCGCGGCTCCTGCAGCGGCTGGACCCGCGCCCGGAGCTCGAGGTGGACGGCGGCATCAAGCTCGAGAACTGCCGGGCCGTGGCCCAAGCGGGTGCCACGATCCTGGTGGCCGGATCCGCCATCTTCGGCGCGCCCGACCCTCGGGCGGCCGTGGTCAAGATGCGGGAGCAGGTGGCATAACTCGGAACAACAGCGTTCGACCGTTCGGTCGTTCGATAGTTCGGTGGGTCCGGAGAACTACCGAACAACCGAACCACCGAACTGCCGAACGCTCTTGGTGAGAGATCCCCATGAGTATCACGGTAGATGCGAGGACGGACGCGCTGATCGTGGTGGACGTGCAAAACGATTTCTGCCCGGGCGGTGCCCTGCCGGTGCCGCAAGGGGATCAGGTGGTGCCGGCGATCAACCGGATCCTCGATCGCACCGGCTGGTTGACCGTGGCGACGCGCGACTGGCACCCGCAGGAGCATTGCTCCTTCAAATCGCAAGGAGGCATCTGGCCCGTTCACTGCGTGGCAGGGACGCGGGGTGCGGCGTTGCATCCTGGGATGCATGCGATGAAGATCCGTCGGATCATCTCCAAGGCGACGACCAAGGAGACGGAGGCGTACTCGGGCTTCCAGGGGACGGAGCTGGCCGGGCTCCTGAAAGGGCAGGGAATTCAGCGGGTCTTCGTCTGCGGCCTGGCGACCGATTACTGCGTAAAGGCGACGGCCCTGAATGCCCGGAAGGCGGGCTTCGACGTGGTGGTCCTGGAAGACGCGATCCGAGGCGTCGAGGTTCAACCTGGGGATTGCGCCAGGGCGATCGAGGAGATGGCGGCGGCGGGCATCCGATTCGCGAAGACAATCGCCCTGACCGCCTAGTCTCGTCACCTCGCTCCGACTTCCTCTCCCCCGCACCCAAAGGGGTACCCGAGAGGGCGGGGGTGAGGGGCCAGGTGACTTTGGATATCAGTTGACGTCACGCAGCAATGGGAAGGAGGACACGTCATGCGCGGAAGCCTGTGGATGGGAATCATCGTGGCCCTTGGTATGGCGCTGGCTGTGCCGGCATCGGCCCAGATGATGGGTCCGATGGGTCACCCGGAGGGTGGCGGGATGGGCATGATGGGAGGCGGCATGGGACCGGGGGGAGGACCCGCCGGCCGGGAGTCGTCCCATGAGGGACCGCTCATCAGCATCATGCTGGAACACAAGCTGGAGATTGGGCTGACCCTGGAGCAGGAGAAGAAGCTCCGGGACCTGCGGACGGAGTTCTCGAAGGACTCGACCCGCCGCGCCGCGGAGATTCGCGTGGCGGAGATTGAGCTGGAGTCGCTCCTGGAGCAGGACAAGTGGGACCTCGCGGCAATCGGACCGAAGGTGACGCAGGTCGCCGCCCTGCAAGGTGACCTGCGCCTGGCGCGCATCAAGACGCTGGAGGCGGGCCGCGCCGTCCTCACCCCCCAGCAGCTTGAGGTGCTGAAGCAGGCGGGTCACCGGATGCGGGGCCAGGGGGGTCCCGGCCAGATGGGTCCAGGTGGAGGTATGGGACCAGGAGGCTCCATGGGCCCGCGTGGCGTGCCGGGCCCCGGCGGTTCGCCGGCGCCGCGTCAGTAGATCGCTTCGGCCGATCCGACGTCTCACCGGCAAGCCTTGGCCTGCGGGCTGTGCAGTGAGGGCATTGTCCCACAACGCTCCGAAGGAACAAGAGTTGCACCCCTGGCGGCGCTAGGGCAAAACCAGGACAAAAACGCTCCAGGGCCTCGTGTGTCTCTAGCCGAAGGCGTCCTGATTCCGTTGCTGTTTGGAATCTCGCCAGAGCGCAGGGAGGGAAGGCCATGAGACTGATTTTCGGGATCATTCTGGTGCTGGCGGGCATCGCGGGCACAATGCTGGTCGGGCGGCTACTCCCCCCGGTGTCGCGCGAGATGGGGGCTGAAAGGGGCCTGAAGGCGATCAGGATCGTCGCCACGCTGCTGATCCCGATTGGGGCGCTGATGATCGTCTCATCGACGGTCCGCATGATCAGCGCCGGCCATGTCGGGGTAGCCCTGTTGTTCGGACAGGTCCAGCCGATCGCGTTGCACGAGGGCATCAACCTGGTCAATCCGCTGTACGACGTGGTGCAGATGGATACCCGCGTACAGAAGCATCAGGCCCGCTACGATGCCGCCAGCCGGGACCTTCAGGCCGTGCACATTGACATGGTCCTGAACTATCGCCTGCAACCTGACCAGGCCACGGAGGTCTACCAGCGGATTGGGCTCAATTTCTCCAGCATCATCATCGATCCGGCGGCGCAAGAAGTCCTGAAGGCCAACGCCGCGCTGCACATCGCATCGGAAATCCTGCACCAGCGGCCCAAGATCAAAACCGACATGCAGAAGGATCTCACCACCTGGCTGGCCAAATACGGGATCGAGCTGAAGGAGGCGTCCCTGGCCAACATCCGCTTCGACCCCGCCTACGAGAAGGCCATCGAGGCCAAGCAGATCGAAGAGCAAAAGGCTGAGCAGAAGCGCTACGAGCTGATCCAGGCCCAGCGGCAGGCGGAGATTGCCGCGGCCCAGGCCAAAGGTCAGGGGGATGCCGCCCGCGAGAAGGCCAAGGGTGAGGCCGAAGCAACCCGCATCCGCGGAAGCGCGGAGGCTGAATACAACCAGAAGGTAGCGGCGTCCCTGACTGCCACCTTGATCCAGCAGCGCTACCTGGAGAGATGGGATGGCAAGCTGCCGCAGTTCTCGGCCGGCGGCGGCTCGACCCCGGGCCTCCTCTTCAACTTCCCCATGCCTCCCGCGTCCGCCGGCCGGCCGTAACTGCCAGTTGGTCCGTGACAGGCGTCAGAACAGATTCGGCCGAGACGTCTACCGTAGCATTTCAGGGTAGTTACGACTCCACACGGTCCGCCTTGTGCCCGACGAGAGGCTGCGGCTCTTCAGCGGGTTTTCCACAGGTGTGGATAACATGTGTGGACGGTGTGGAAACCGGGAGGTCCTGCCCGGGACTGCGACTTTTCCGCCCCTCCAGGCGCGCGTCACCCTCGCACAACCATAGGAGGACTCTTCAGATGCCGATTCAGACCAGGTACGTGTTCACGGCTTCTATGGACGTGGAGCCGGCCAGGGAGGGGATCTTCAACGAGGTGTACGATGAGGAGCACGTGCCCGCGCTGCTGGCCGTTCCCGGGGTCATCTCGGTTGCGCGCTTCAAAACGCAAGAATTCAGCATGGCCATTGGGGGCCAGCGCAAGACGATCGTGGTCGAGAACGAGCCGAAGTACACCGCCCTCTACGAGATCGAGAGCCCCGAGGTGCTAACGAGCCATACTTGGGCCAAGGCCGTGGACAGCGGGCGCTGGCCGGCCGCCGTACGGCCCTTCACCAAGAACCGCCGCCACGTGCTCTATCAACGGTGTCTCTGAGCTTCATCGGGCGATCCCTTCGGGTCCTTTCCCATCCCTCCTATAGACCTGGCGGCAGGGCTACGCCAAACCGCTGGGCCATTGCCCGGAGTTTCTCCACCGTCCCCGGCGGGAGGGGGATGCCCTGCTTTTCCCGCTCGGCATGAACCCGGTCCTCTGGCTCGCCGGGGACAAGGACCTCCCGAAACCCATCGGCCCTGGGGAGGGCCTTCAGCCCCTCGATAAGAGTGTCCACGTGGGCCTTGTAGGCCTCCACATCCGTGAAGGTCCCGATGTTGATGGCCGCCACGACCCCGTTCTGCCGGTGGCGGCTGGCGCCCTCCTTCCCGTAGAGCGCGGGCTCCAGCAGCGGGTTTGCCATCATGAGACTGGTGAGGCACTCGAACAACATGGCCAGGCCGGAACCCTTGGATCCCCCGAACGGCACTAGGATCGTCGCCAGCTTCGGGTCGGTCGTCGGTTTGCCGTCCTTGTCGAGCGCCCAGTCGGGGGGAATCGAAACCCCTTTGTCGATGGCCAGGGACAGCTTCCCACCCGCGGCGACACTGGTTGCCATGTCCAGGATGAGTGGGCGGCGCCGGTTGCCCGGCACGGCGATCGTGATTGGGCTGTTGTGAAGGCCGGCCGCCCTGGCGCCGTACGGGGCCATGTTCGGCGGATTGCAGACGATGGCAATCCCGGCCATGCCTTCCCGTGCCGCCATCAGGGAATAATAACCGAGGGCCCCCTGGTGCGTGATGTTCCGGAGGAGGGCCCAGCCGATGCCCACCGCCCTGGCCTTCTGGATCACCCGCGTCATCGCCATGGTGGTCACCACGGGTCCGAAGGCCAGGTCCGCTTCGATGAGGAGGGTGGCCGGCGTCTCTGTCATCACCTGGATGCTGGGCTGGGTTTTCATGTGACCCTTGTCCACGAGCTCGACGTACCAGGGAATTCGCAGCACCCCGTGGGAATCCACTCCGCGGAGGTTCGCCCAGACGAGAACGTCGGCGGACACCTCCGCCTCCTCAGGGCGCCACCCCACCTTGACGAACACGTCCTTCGTGAATGCCTTCAACGCCTGCCAGTTGACCCGTACCTCGTTGGCTCCCATGGCTCTCCTTTCGCAGACCAATCAATCCGTTGCCGGAGATGGATGACGGCGGGGGATGGGGAGGGGCCGGACGGGTCAGCCCTGGGCGCAGCGGAATCCGATATAGACACTCCGATACCCGGGCTCGCCGAATTCCCGGTTGGTAGAGCGGAGGTCCCAGGGGTTGAGGTACCACGAGCCGCCGCGCACTACATGCCGCCCCTGGATGGAAAGACTTTCCCGCCCGTCCGTGGCCAGGTACGGGTACCGCAGGTACAGAGAACTCACCCACTCCCACACGTTGCCGGCCATGTCCAAGGCCCCGAAGGGCGAGGCGCCGGCGGGGTATGAGCCCACGGGGGCGGCGCCTTGGCTGCCGTGATTGCCGGCGAACCGGGCGTTTCTTTCATCCCAAGTGTTTCCCCAGGGATACTTGCTCCCGGCGGACCCCCGGGCGGCGTACTCCCACTCTGCTTCCGTGGGCAGTCGTTTGCCGGCCCAGCGGCAGTAGGCAAGGGCCACTCGCCAGGGGATGTTCACCACGGGATGGCGGTCCTTGCCATCTTCCATGACCCCCGTGTCGCGTCTCGCCTGCCGGGCATCTCGTGCGAAACTGGTAAAGCGGGCGAACTGGGCGTTCGTAACCTCGGTCCGGTCCAGCCAGAAGGCCGGCAGGGTGACCGGGTGGGCGGGTCGCTCGTCGTCTTCCCCATCGCCATGGGTATCTCCCATCGCGAAGGTGCCCGCCGGGACATACACCATCTCCACGTCATCTACGCCCCGCCGTTGGCTCGCACCGGCGGGAGGCCTGGCACGCTCCTCGGATGGTTTCGCCGGCTCTGCTTCCGCGGACGTCTTCGGCCGAAGCGCCTGGCGAGGAATCGCCTTGGCCTTGCCGGCATCCTTTGCCGGGGTCTGAGAAGCAGGGGGAGCCGTGGGCCCCTCCGGCGCTCGGGGTGCGCGGCCCCACACTACCAGGATCACGGCCACCACGGTCCCGGCCATCAGCGCGGGCCACAGCAGGCGACGCCGGCCCCCGCGGGGAGGGGACGGCGGCTGAGCGGGAAATCTGAGCGTCGCCCGGGTCTCGATATCGGCCGGGGCAGGAACCATCTTGCCCTGAGCCGCTGTGCGGAGGTCCCGAGCCAGGTCCGTGGCCCTGGCGTACCGGGCGGCCGGATCTTTGGCGAGGGCTTTCTGAAGGCAGGTTTCGAGTGCCTCCGGAAACGCGGGGTTGAGCCGCCGGAGGGGGATCGGTTCCTCGTGGAGGATGCGGTAGATGATCGTGCTCAGCGTCTCGCCCTGGAAGGCCCGTTCCCCGCTCAGGAGTTCGTACAGGACGGCCCCCAGGGAGAAGATGTCCGAGCGTCCGTCCAGTGTCAGCCCCTGTACCTGTTCGGGGGACATGTAGCTCGGGGTTCCAAAGGTCTGTCCGGCCTGCGTGGTCTCGGCGCCGGTGATGCGGGCAATGCCGAAGTCGGTGACCTTGACGCCCCCCTCGGGGCTCAGGAGGATGTTGGCGGGCTTGACGTCGCGGTGGATGATTCCGTGGCGATGGGCGTAATCGAGGGCGGCGGCGACCTGCTCTCCGATGGTCAGGACCTCGGCCAGCGGCAGGGGTCGGCGCGTCCCGAGGATGCGGTCAAGGGCCTGCCCCTCGACGAGTTGCATTACCAGGAAGGTCCGGCCCTGATCCTCGCCGACGTCGTGGATCGTGACGATGTTGGGATGGGCGAGGCGTCCGGCCGCACGGGCCTCCCGCTGGAAGCGCTCCCGGTGCTGCTGGGCCTCTCCTGGATCCAGGCCTGGCGCGGTGGCGAGGACTTTTACGGCCACCAGCCGGTCGATCTCTGGGTCGCGGGCCTTGTAGACCACACCCATGGCCCCACGGCCCAGCTCCTCCAGCAGCTCGTACCGGCCCAGGCGTTCCACCCGGCGAATCCCTCCCAGCCCCGCCGATGGCGGGGCTATTTCTCCTCCTTGGCCTCCTTCGTCTCCACCTTGCCGCCGATGGAGCTTCGGCTGACATCCACGCGGACCTTGTCGGCAATCTCAAGCTTCACGATGTGGTCGCCGCCGGCGACGATGGTGCCGTACAGCCCTCCGGTCGTCAACACCCGGTCGCCGACCTTCAGGCTCTTCAGCATGTCCTGCTGCTGCCGCTGCTTCTTCTGCTGCGGTCGGATCAGCAGGAAGTAGAAGACAGCGAACATCAGGACCAGCGGGACGAAGACAGAGAACGATCCCCCGGGCGCTCCGCCACCGGGGATGGATCCCAGGGCATAGGCAACATCAGCGAACATTGGCGTCGGTCTCCTGTCCCTCCTTCGGGGTTGTTGGATCGGAAGCCATGCGCGCCAGGCAGTCCCCCTTCCAGGCGGCATAGGTGCCGGCCTGGATGGCCTGCCGGGCCTGGCGCAGCAGGTCCGCATAGTAGTGCAGGTTGTGGATCGTATTCAAGCGGAGACCGAGGATCTCATCGGCCACGTACAGGTGACGCAGGTAGGCCCGGGAGAAATTCCGGCACGTGTAACAGGCGCATCCCGGGTCCACGGGACGCTCGTCCCTGGCGTATGTCGCTCCCTTGATGTTGAGTCGGCCGGTGGAGGTAAAGAGCGTGCCGTTCCTGGCATTCCGGGTGGGCAGGACGCAGTCGAACATGTCCACGCCGCGGGCGATGCCCTCCAGGAGGTCCCGCGGCGTCCCCACGCCCATCAGGTACCGCGGGGCATCCGTGGGCAGGAGCGCCGTCGTGTGGGCCACGACCGCGTTCCGCCGCGCGGGGTCTTCCCCGATCCCGAGACCACCGATGGCGTACCCCGCAAAGCCGACCTGACACGTTACCTCCGCCGAGCGGCTCCGGAGGTCCGGGTGGGTCCCCCCCTGGATGATCCCGAAGAGGGCGGGTTCATCGCCCGGGTGGGCGGCGCGGCAGCGGCTCGCCCAGCGGACGGTTCGTTCCATGGAGGCGGCATGATACTCGTATGTGGCCCCCTGTGGGGGACACTCGTCCAGGGCCATCAGGATGTCGGGCCCGAGGGCAAGCTGGATCTCCACGGCCTTCTCGGGGCTGAAAAAATGCCGGGATCCATCCAGGTGGGACTGGAAGGTGACGCCCTCTTCGGTGATCGTCCGCAGGGCGGCCAGGCTGAGGACTTGGTAGCCGCCGCTGTCCGTGAGGACAGCCCGTTCCCACCCCATGAAGTGGTGCAGGCCCCCGAGCTCCTTGACGATCTCGTGACCGGGACGGAGGGTGAGGTGGTAGGTGTTGCACAGGATCAGTGCGAATCCCTCGGCGTTCAGGTCCCGCGGGTCCAGGGTCTTGACAGTGGCCTGGGTGCCGCACGGCATGAAGACCGGCGTCTCCACCGTCCCGTGGGAAGTAGTCAAGCGCCCGCGGCGGGCGCCGGTGGTCTTGTCGGCGGTCAGGAGTTCGAATCGCATCGGGTTGCGAGACACGTCGATCGGCCGCACGGTGCGCTAGAGGATCAGCATCGCATCGCCGTAGCTGTAAAACCTATAGCGATGGGCGATGGCCTCGGCATAGGCCCGCCGGATGGGGTCCACTCCGGCAAAGGCAGAGACCAGCATCAAAAGCGTTGACCGGGGCAGATGGAAATTGGTCAGGAGCGTGTCCACCACGCGGAATCGAAACCCGGGGGTGATGAACAGGTCTGTCTCGGCCGCCCCGGCCCGGACCGTTCCGTCCTGGGCGGCGGCATGCTCCAGCGTGCGCACACTGGTTGTCCCCACGGCGATCACCCGACGTCCCTCGGTCTTGGCGGCCTTGATGGCCTGGGCGGTGCTGTCCGGGATCGTGTAGCGTTCCGGCTCCATCCGGTGGCGGGACACGTCCTCCACCCGGACTGGCAGGAAGGTCCCCGGGCCGACGTGCAGGGTTACCGGATGGACCAGGACCCCGCGCTGGCGGATCCGGTCGAGTAGCCCCAGGGTGAAGTGCAGGCCTGCCGTGGGCGCCGCCACCGCCCCTTCCTCGTGCGCATACACCGTCTGGTACCGCTCCCGATCCATCTCGAGGCCTGCTGCCTGCTGCCGGGTACCCCCCGGGTGGCCTCCTGCCCCCTTCTCGGCTCTTGACTCGGGTACCCTCTGGGTGCTCTCGGCTTTCCGTTTGATGTATGGCGGCAGTGGCATCACCCCGTAGGATTGCAGGATCGCCCGCAGGTCCACATCGGCGGGCAGGTGGAGGATCCGGCGGCCGTGGCTCCCCTGACCGGTGACCGTCACCGTCAGGTGCCCGCAGGCCAAGATCAGCTTGCGACCATCCTGAGCGGGCTTTGCAGGCTTGACCAGCGCTTCCCAGGACAGATCGCCGGCTCCGCCCCCGGCCGCCCCCGCTCCGGACCGCAGAGCGGGGTGGGGGTCGCGGAGCGGGGCCGGGTGGAGCAGCAGAACTTCGACCGACTTGCCGTCCTCAAACACTCCGTAGAGTCGGGCCGGGATCACCCGGGTGTCGTTGATGATCAGCAGATCGCCGGCCAGAAGAACCTCCGGCAGGTCGGAGAACCTCCGGTGTTCTCTCTGCCCGTTGCGCCGGTGCAGGATCAGGAGGCGTGACGCATCGCGATCCGGTGCCGGCTCCTGCGCAATCAGGTCCGGCGGCAGGT
>CAZNWB010000016.1:19587-44406 GCA_964576535.1 uncultured bacterium
AGGGGGCGGATCTCCGCCAGCGGGTAATAGAACTTCAGGATCTCCCGGTGCTGGTAGGCCAGGTCGGCCATCTCCTTGGCACCCCACTGGCTCATTCCCACCCCATGCCCCCAGCCACGTCCCACAAAGGTGAAGCCGCCGGCATCCGTACGAACCTCGAAATCGGTGCTCCGAATCAGGTCGTTTCCGAGGAACTCCCGAAAGCGCTTCCCTTCCAGGATCAGGGTGCCCCGGGTGTGCTGGATCGCCAGGCGAAGGATCCGGCCCGTCCGGCTGCGAACCAGGTCCTCGATGCGAACGACGCGACCGATGGAGTGGCCGGCCCGTTGCAATGCCCCCTCGACCTGCTGGGCGCTGAGCCGCTCCATCCAGAAGGCGTACGGGCAGGTGAGGCTGTAGTCGTCCCTCACCCCGATGACGGTGTCAAAGTTGGCGCCGAAGACATCCAGGGCATCTTCGGTGGCCCCGCCCGAGCACGAATGGTAGAAGGCGGGATATGGCTCCCCCCCGAAGGTCAGGATCTGGCCGCGGGTCCCCTGGACGGCCCAGGCTGTGCGGGCATCCTCGCCCGCGGCCCCGCCGTAGACCTGGCTCGCCGTGGTGGCCCGGAGATGGAAGAAGGCGCCGGGGTTCTGCTGCATCTGGTAGACGGCATATGTCCGCGCGGTGATGGCCATGGCCTTCACCGCCTCGCCGGGCCAGCCCTGCGGGATCTCGTCCTTCAGGACGCCGAGCAGGTACTCTTCCAGGTCCACCACGTTCACAGCCGCCAGGCTTCCGTTCACGCGGGCAACCTCCAGGTACCCCCGATAGGCCTGCCCCTCCAGATCCACCGTGGCGGCGCGGTCGGGCCACACCGCCAGCGTCGTCGCCGCCGCCCCCGTCTCGCGGACCAGGACCGTGTTTCCCCGGAGGATCAACTGGGACGTCTCCCGGCTCCCGCGCTGGGCCAGGATGCGTCCTCCGGCGCCGTCCTTGATCGTGAGGCCGCCGGGGCTGGCGACCCTCAGGGCCGTCCGGCCCTCCGCCACCAGGACGCGAACGGTCTGCGCCGCGGCGACCCCCACAGGGAGATACCACAGCAGACACACGGTGAGGGTCGCCTGCAGGAGGCCTCGCCCCGGTCTGCAGCGTCTGTGCCCCCTCATCGGCGGCCGAAGAGCGAGAAGAGCAGGGTCACCAGGATGCTGAGCAGGATGCTGGTGGTGAGGGGAAAATAGAAGCTCCAGTTCTCGCGGCGAATGATGATGTCGCCGGGCAGGCGCCCGAGGAAGGGGATTTTCCCCGCCAGCAGGAGCAGCCCGCCCAGCAGGGCCAGCACCACCCCGAAGACGATCAGCACTCTGGCCAGCGAATCCATCCCGGGAACCATGGTTCTCATCCACCTACCCCCTCACCTCTCCTCTCCCCCGGGTACCCTCTGGGTGCGGGGGAGAGGGACGGGGTGAGGGGGCCAACTCTCCGTTCATGTCACTGCGGGCCGCCGGACCACAACTCTCCCTGCAGGCCCGGGGGCAGGGGGAGCTGGAAGTGGGCATAGGCCAGTCGCGTGGCCGTCCGCCCCCGTGGGGTCCGTGCCAGGAAGCCGAGCTGGATCAGGAACGGCTCGTACATATCCTCGATGGTGTCCTTTTCCTCGCCGACGGCAACGGCCAGGGTCTCGATCCCCACCGGCCCGCCGGAGAACTTCTCGATGATGGTCTGGAGGATCCGGCGGTCCATCTCGTCGAAGCCCCGATCATCCACGTCCAGGCGGTTCAGCGCGTCGTGGGCCACGCGCTGGTCAATCGTGCCGTCCCCCAGGACCTGGGCGAAGTCGCGGACCCGCCGCAGCAGCCGGTTGGCCACCCGCGGGGTGCCACGCGAGCGCTTGGCGAGCTCCGCTGCGCCATCGGGCGTAATGGAGACGTTCAGGATCGCCGCCGAGCGGGTGACGATCTTCAGCAGGTCCTCTTCGGTGTAGAAGTCCAGCCGCTGGATCACGCCGAAGCGGTCCCGGAGCGGCGAGGTCAGCAGCCCCGCCCGCGTCGTGGCGCCGATGAGGGTGAAATGGGGCAGGGTCAGCTTGTAGGTCTGGGCGCTGGGCCCCTGGCCGATGATGAGGTCCAGCTTGTAGTCCTCCATGGCGGGGTAGAGCGTCTCCTCCACCGTGGGGTTGAGGCGGTGAATCTCGTCAATGAAGAGGACATCCCGTTCTCGCAGGTTGGACAGGATGGCCGCCAGGTCCGGCCGCTCGACCACCGGGCCGGAGGTGGGGCGAATGTTCACGCCCAGCTCCGAGGCGATGATGTAGGCCAGCGTCGTCTTGCCCAGACCCGGAGGGCCGTAGAACAGGACGTGGTCCAGGGCCTCGTTCCGCGCCCGCGCCCCCTGGATGAAGACGCGGAGGTTGTCCTTCACCTTGTCCTGGCCGACATAGTCGTCCCACCGGGTCGGGCGGAGGGTCTGCTCGACCTGCTGGTCTTCGGGGAGGCGCTGCCGGGTGGTGACGCGATCAGTCATAATCAATTCAAAACTGACAACCGACAACTGAAAACCGGCCATTGGGCGGTTGTCGGTTGTCAGTTGTCGGTTTTACATTTTCCATTCCGCGCCCTCAGCGGGCCTCGCTGAGGGCGCGGAGCGCGGCCTTGATCAGCTTCTCGAACTCGGCCGTCGCCCCCAGCTGCTGCCGAGCCGCTTCAGCGGCTTTGATCGCTTCCTTCCGGTTGCATCCCAGGTTCGCCAGCGCCGAGACCACGTCCTCCAGGGCGCGGTCCGTGAGGGGAGCGGGGCCCGCCGGCGCTGCTGTGGGGTGGCCGAGGCGGGCGCTTCCCACCTTCTCCCGCAACTCGACCACCAGCCGCTCCGCCAGCTTCTTCCCCACGCCGGGGACGGCCCGGAGACGGGTGACGTTTCCCTCGGAGAGGGCGGGCACCAACTCTTCCACCGAGATACCCGACAGGATATTGGTGGCCAGGCGCGGCCCGATCCCCGCCACGCCCTGCAGCAGCTCGAAAAGGGTCTGCTCGTCCCGGGTGTGGAACCCGAAAAGCTGGAAGGCATCCTCCCGGACGTGGGTGTGGATGTAGAGAAATACCTCTCCCGGGACGTCGGGCAACTGGTAAAAGGTGGACAGGGGGATGGAGACCTGATACCCGACCCCGTTCACGTCCACCACCACGCGATGGGGCTCCTTGCTGGCCAGCCGACCCCGGATCTGCGCGATCATCTCAGCGTTCCCGCAGCCGCGCCTTCAATCGGGCGGCGTGATGGTGGCAGATGGCCACGGCGAGCGCGTCGGCGGCGTCAATGGGGGTGGGCGCCTCCGAGAGGCCCAGGAGCAGGCGGACCATCTCCTGCACCTGTTCCTTGCCCGCCTGGCCGTAGCTGGTGACGGCCTGCTTGACCTGCAGGGCCGAGTACTCGTGAATCTCGACCGACGCTTCCGCCAGGGCCAGCAGGGCAACGCCCCGGGCCTGTCCCAGCCGCAACGCGCTCCGGACGTTCTTGGCGAAGAACACCGCCTCGACGGCGGCGCAGTCGGGGCGCGTGCGGGTCAAGAGCGTGCGAAGCTCCTGGTGGATGCGGAGCAGGCGCTGAGCGAAGGGGAGGCCGGCCCGGGTGGTGATGGCGCCGAAGGTGACGGCCTGGAGGGTGTCGCCCCGCTGTTCCACGAGGCCATAGCCTGTGGTCACCGTCCCTGGATCAATGCCTAGGACACGCATGCGGGACGTGTGGCAGCCAACCGGCAACTCCGGCCCATCGGGCCCTTGGCGTCGAGCATGGGGCGTCGAGGCTAGGCAGTCAACGCCGCCATGATCTCCTCGGGGATGTCAAAGTTCGCGTAGACGTGCTGGACGTCGTCGTGCTCCTCCATCTCCTCCATCAGGCGCAGCATCTGCTCGGCGGGCCTCCCCTCGAGCCGCACGCTGCTCTTGGGCAGCTTGGTGATCTCGGCCGAGGTGGGCTGGATCCCGCTCTTCACGATGGCGTCCCGCACCTTCTCGAAGTCCTTGGGCGCCGCCGTGATGGCGAAGACGCTCTCCTCGCCCTGCAAGTCCTCGGCGCCGCCGTCCAGGGCAATCGTCATCAACTTGTCCTCATCCACCTTCGCGGCGTCAACTTGGATGTAGCCCTTCTTTTCGAACAGAAAGGCCACGCACCCGGATTCACCGAGGTTTCCGCCGTGGCGGGAGAAGATCTTCCGGATCTCGCCGACGCTCCGGTTCTTGTTGTCGGTCAGCACCTCGACCAGGACGGCCACGCCGCCGGGGCCGTAGCCCTCGTAGGTGATCTCTTCATAGGTCACGCCCTCCAGTTCGCCCGTGCCTTTCTTGATGGCCCGTTCGATATTGTCGGCGGGCATGTTCACCGCCTTGGCGGCCTGGACGGCGGTGCGCAACCGCGGGTTGCCCCCCGGGTCCCCGCCGCCCACGCGAGCAGCGACCGTGATCTCGCGGATGATCTTGGTGAACACCCGCCCGCGCTGGGCGTCTACCTTGGCCTTCTTGTGCTTGATGCCGGCCCACTTGCTGTGTCCAGACATGACGGTACCCCCTGCCAGGCCGCTGAAAAAGGCTCACCTGCTGGCACCCATCCTCTGGATGGGTACCCGGCGCTCGTCGCGGCACTGCAACGTACAGAAATCGTACGCTTCGCACCCACGGCAGAGCCGCGGGTACCCGCGCCTTCACGCCTTTCTCGGGCACCCATCCTTTCGGATGGGTCGTGAGCCTTTTTGAGCCGCCTGGGGCGGCAGGATCTCTGCAATCTCCTGCCAAGAATTCAACAAAACTACCACAGGCACGCGAGGGTTGCCAAGGGAAAACTCCCCCCGGAAACATGGCCCGCACCCTTTGTCCCCATCTCTCCGGTATGCGCCCAATGGGTAGCTGGCAATTCGCCTTGACAGGGGTTGGGGGGGCGGCCTATATATACCGAGAGTTACATCCAGTGAGAGCAGATAGTGGTCCTCGCGGGGGCGGAGAGCCTGAGAAAGTCCTAACGAGGGACGATCCGTGGGATCGTCTTTTGTTAGGCCTTTCTGTTTCTGGAGAGCGGAGTGAACCGGGCGGGAGGAGAGGGAGACGCCCTCGGAGGTCTGAATGACAAACCAGCGCGCACGCTTCTTCGAGAGCTTGAAGACCCAACCGGTGATTGCGGGTCTGCGGGATGTCGCAGGGGTCGAGGCGGCCATACAGCACGGGGTCGGAGTGCTGTTCATCCTGGGGGAGGATATCTTTGCCCTTCAGGAAAGCGTGGCGAAGGCCCACGCCAAGGGACGGCTGATCCTGGCCCACATGGACCTGATCAAAGGCGTTGGGCGCGACGAGGCGGGGGTTCGCTTTCTGTCGAGGAACATGGGCATTGACGGCATCATGACGACCCGCGCCAATCTGGTCAGTCCCGCCAAGCGCGAAGGATTGATCGCGGTCCAGCGACTCTTCATCCTGGATTCCGAGTCGTTGATCGCCGGACTGCCCACGGTGGAAAAGTCTGCCCCCGACGCGCTCGAATTGCTCCCAGGGCTGATCCTGCCGACGATCGCCCAGCAGCTCAGGGAGCGTGGCACGCTTCCTCCCCTGATCGCAGGGGGACTGATCCGGACCCGGGCCCAGGTGGATGCGATCTTGGGTGCGGGGGCGGTGGGGCTCTCGACAAGCGAGACGAGCCTCTGGGGGTACACCCGGACCGAGGGCCCCGGACCGCCGACCGCCCCGAGGGAGTCCAGGGCCCCCGGCAGCACCCCGGGTACCCGGCAGACAGGCGGCGCCGGTGGAGCGCGTAAGCCACGATGACACGTGGAGTCGAGCGCATCCACGGACACACCTTCGACCTCGTCGTCATCGGCGGCGGCATGGCCGGGGCCGGGATCGCGCGCGACGCCGCGCTGCGCGGGTATCGCACCCTGCTCCTGGAGCGGAGGGACTTCGCTTTCGGCACCACCAGCCGCTCCTCGAAGCTGATCCACGGCGGCCTGCGCTACCTCGAGCTGTTCGACCTTGGCCTGGTCCGGGAGTCCCTGGCGGAGCGAGAGCGCCTCCAGCGCCTAGCCCCCCATCTGGTCCGTCCCCTGCCCTTTGTCGTCCCCGTGTACCGGGGGGCGAAGCGGGGGATGATCACGATCCGCGTTGGGATGAAGCTCTACGACCTCCTGACCCCCGGCAAGCGGACCGAGCACTACCGGACCATGTCGCGGGAGGAGACCCTTCGCCGCGAGCCACACCTCGAACCCCGGGACCTCCTGGGGGCCGGCTTCTATTTCGATGATCTGCTGCTCTTCCCCGAACGGCTCTGCCTGGAGAATGTGCTGTCGGCCCGCCGCTGGGGCGCCTCGGTGTTCAACTATGCGGAGGTGACAGCGATACAGCGCCGAGCGCCGGGACCCATTGCCGCCCGCAGCGCGGGCGCAATGCGATGGGTGCCCGAGCGCATAGCGTGGGAAATCGAGGTGAGGGATGCGCTGAGCGGGGACATCGCGCGGGTGACGGCGCGGGTGGTGGTGAATGCGGCCGGTCCCTGGGTGGATCAGGTCCGCCGACTGGCTGGGGTGGATCAGGGGCATCGCTGCGTCCGAACGACGAAGGGCATTCACCTGCTCCTCCCCCGGATCACCGACCACGCCGTGTACATCGCCGCCAAGCAGGACGAGCGGATGTTCTTCGTCATCCCCTGGCGGGACTTTTCGCTGGTTGGGACGACCGACACGGACTTCGAGGGGGACCTGGACCGCTTGGCGGCCACCCGGGAGGAGGTCCAGTACCTCCTCCAAGAGACGCGGCGCGTCCTTCCGTCCGCCCGTGTCCGCGAGGATGAGATCGCCTACACCTATGCGGGGGTGCGCCCCCTGGCCTTCGAGGAAGGCAAATCCGCCTCGGCGGTCTCCCGCGAGCACAAGGTGATCCCCGAAGGGGAGGCGGGGACCTTCCTCTCGATCACCGGAACGAAGCTCACCTGCTACCGGAGCCTGGCGGAAGAGGCGGTGGATCTCCTCGGGCGCCTGCTGGGTCGCCCGGTGCCCTGCCGGACCCATGCCCTGGCCCTGGATGGGTCCGACGGCGACGGGACGGTGGAGGTTCGGCTCTGGGCGGACGTCGGAACGCTGAGCCGGCGAGGCGGCCTGGAGCCGGCGCAGATCCAAAACCTTGTGGAGACCTATGGCCGCCGGTACGCGACCGTGCTGGAGATCGCCGAGCGGGCACCGGAACTCCGGGAGCGCCTGTGCAAGCAGAATCCCGATATCCGGGCCCAGCTCCTGTACGCGCTGGAGCACGAGCAGACCGAGACCCTCAGCGACTTTCTCCTCCGCCGGACGGGGATCGGGACCAGTGCCTGCATGGGCATGGACTGTTGCGAGCAGATCGCCCGGTGGATGGGAGAAGCCCGGGGCTGGGATCGCACCCGAGCGGATCAGGAGATCCGGGAATATGTGGACGAGATCGCCCTGGGGCAACGGTTCCGGCAGGCGTGAAAGCGCTCAGCCATCAGCCATCAGCGATCAGCTAGGAGACGTGCTGAAGGCTGAATGCTGACCGCTGACAGCTCCAAGTGCAAGTCGCCCGGAACGTGGGATGTGAGAAACGGTCTGATTCCGGACTCAACCGCCGTGGTCACCCGCGAGCGGCTCTCCACCCGCGGCGACGCGCTGGCCACCTCTTGGCGCCTTCCCGTCCGCGGGGGCGGGCCGTACCTGTACCTTCTCCCGTCTCTCGTCTTCCTGGCCCTCTTCACGTACTACCCCATGGGGTTCTCGGCCTACCTCAGCCTGTTCCGCTGGAACGTCCTGAATCCGGAGCGCGTGTTCGTGGGCCTGGAGAACTACATCCACCTCTGGCGGGAGCCGCTCTTCTGGCTGGTCCTGCGGAACAACCTGTTCTACGCGCTGGGTACGATCCCCACCACCATGGCCTTGGCCCTCTTCCTGGCCGTCCTGGTCAACCAGAAGCTGGGCGCCGCCCGGAGCGCGTACCGGGTGGCCCTCTTCTACCCCACCATGATCCCCATGGTGGCGGCCGCCATGCTGTGGGTCTGGATCTTCAATCCGGGGATCGGTCTGTTCAACTACTACTCCAGCTTTCTGGGGGTGCCCCGCATCGAGTGGCTCTACGACCGGCACTGGGCCCTGCCGGCCATCATCATCATGAGCATCTGGAAGAACTTCGGCTATTTCATGCTCATCTACCTGGCGGCGCTGCAGGGGATCCCCACCGATCTGTACGAGGCGGCCAGCATCGAGGGGGCGGGGGCGTGGCGCAGGTTCTGGGGGATTACGTTCCCCCTGCTCACGCCGGCGAGCCTGTTCGTCTTCGTGGTGGCCATCATCTCGTCCTTCCAGGTCTTCGACCAGGTCTTTGTCATGACCCAGGGCGGGCCGGCGGATCAGACGAATGTCCTCACCTTCTACATCTACCAGAACGCCTTCCGCTTCTGGGACATCGGGATGGGGGCCAGCCTGACGACCATCTTCGTGTCCCTGTTGCTGGCGCTGATTGTCGTCGTGTTCCGGTACGTGGGGCAACGGGTCTACTACGAAGCGGATTGACCACGAGGATGGAGCCCCGTGGTCCAATGCAAAATGGAAAACCGACAACCGACAACTGACCGGGCTCAAAGCCAATTTCAAATTTCAAACCGACAACTGGAAACCGGGCAACGGGATTCAGGGAAGCGACGCGGAGGAAATAGATGACCGGTTGTCGGTTGTCGGTTGTCAGTTTTTCATTGGAATTGGGGAGGCCACAGGCGTGACGGCAGGTGAGCAGGTGCGGCTTTGGGCACGCCGGTACCGGCTGGGTCGCGTGGCCACCCATCTCACCCTGGGCCTCTTCGCCCTGATCACGGTGACCCCCTACCTGTGGCTCCTGTCCACGTCCCTGAAACTCCGGACGGAAGTGTTCACTCCCACGCCCAGGTGGATCCCGTGGCCCATCAACCTGGGGAATTACGCCGAGGTCTTCGACCGGGCCCCCTTCGGGATATTTCTGGTCAACACAATCATCGTGGTGACGGGGATCCTCGCGGTGCAGCTCGTCACCATCACACTGGCGGCCTACGTCTTCGCCCGGCGGAAGTTCCGGGGAGCGGACCTCCTGTTCCTGCTCTTCCTCATCCAGATGATGATCCCGATCCACGCCACGTTCCTTCCCAACTTCCTGACCCTCCGGAATCTGGACCTGCTCAACACGCGGGTGGCCATGATGTTGCCTTTCTTTGCCAGCGGATACGGGACCTTCCTCCTGCGCCAGGCGTTCAAGCAGATCCCGCCGGACCTGGAGGATGCGGCGGTCATCGACGGTTGCGGCGGCCTCCGGTTCCTGTGGCACGTCCTGATCCCGCTGGCCAAGCCGACCCTGGTGGCCTTTGCCCTGATCAGTCTGGTGAGCCACTGGAACGACTACCTCTGGCCCCTCATCGTGACCGACACGCCGGACGTTCGCACCCTGACCATCGGGCTGGGGATGTTCGTCCAGCAGGAGAGCGGTGCCGACTGGACGCTGCTCATGGCGGCAACGGTCTTTGTCACGGCCCCGCTGATGGTCATCTTCCTGATCTTTCAGCGGAAGTTCATCGAGAGCTTCATGTTCTCCGGCTTGAAGGGCTGAAACGTAAAACGTGAAACGTGAAACGTAACACGTGACGAGGCTATTACGTTTTACGCTTTACGTCTTGACGCAGCGTGATGTATGACCTGTGATGCGTGGGAGCCGATTGCGAGTAGGCGATGCTGGACGAACCGTGAAAGGAGGGGCGTCATGCGGCGGGGATGGGTGATGGGCGTGCTCGTAGTGGCAGCAGTTCTGGCGTTGGCCGTGGGCCCGGCGGATGCGGGCACCAAGCTGATCCGGCTCACCTTCTACTATCCGGTGGGGGTGGCCGGGCCGCTGGCCAAGGTCATCGGGGAGATGACCGACAAGTTCAACAAGGACAACCCGGGGATCGAGGTCGTTCCCGTCTACTCCGGCGACTACGATCCCACCCTCCAGAAGGTGCAGACGGCGGTCATGGCCGGCAACCCGCCCGACATCTTCATCGTGGAGATCTCGGAGCTGCCGACCCTGCTGGCCATGAACGCCGTCATCCCGCTGGACGACTACGTGAAGAAGGCGGAGGGCGGCAAGTACTGGGACGATTTCTTCCCGCCCTTCCGGGAGAACAGCATGGTCAAGGGGAGGATCTGGTGGATCCCGTTCCAGCGGAGCACGCCGGTCTTCTACTGGAACAAGGAGCTCTTCAAGAAGGCGGGTCTGGATCCCGAGCGTCCCCCCCAGACCTGGGCCGAGTTGAAGGAGACGGCCAAGAAGCTCACCGTTCGCGAGGGCAACGAGGTGAAGCAGTGGGGCGTGACCGTCTCGGGCGGCTGGAACGACTGGCTGTTCGAGGCATTCGTCCGGCAGAACGGAAGCTGGCTCATCAATCCCGAGGGGACCAAGGTCAACTTCGACTCCAAGGAGGCAGTGGAGGCCCTGGAGTTCTGGGTGGACCTGATGTACAAGGAGAAGGTGGGCCCACCTCACTCCACCTGGGGATCCACCCCACCGGATTTCGTGGCCCAGCGGACGGCGATGCTCTATCACTCCACGGGGATCCTGACTTTCCTGCGTAACTCGGCCAAGTTCGATTTCGGCGTGGCGTTCATGCCCAAGAACAAGACCTTCGGTGCCGAGGTGGGAGGCGGGAATCTGGCCATCTCCCGCAAGATCCCCAAGGAGCGCCAGGATGCCGCCTGGAAGTTCATCGAGTGGATGACTTCCAGCGAGAACGCCGCCCAGTGGAGCGTGGCCTCGGGCTACGTCGCCACCCGGAAATCCTCCTACGACGTCCCGGCCATGAAGGAGTTCGTGGGGAAGGACCCCCGCTACCTGGTGGCCCGGGAGCAGCTCCAATATGCGGCCGGGAAGATGATGGCGCCCAACTTCCAGAAGATCCGGGAGATCCTGAAGAAGCAACTGGACGACGCCGTGGATGGGAAGGTGGGCCCGAAAGAGGCCATGGTCACGGTGCAGAAGCAGGTCGAGGCGGTGATCAAGCGGTAGCGGTTTTTCGGGGGTGGCGAGGGGCAGGCCTATGCTATAGTCGCGGCATGCGACGGCCCCACCCCCGACAGGTCTATTTGCTTCTGGTCGGGATACTGGTCGGCCTTACAGGACTGATGCGCGCTGAGACGGCCGGTGCAGCGGGGAGCACCGTGGGAGACCGCCCGCGATTCCTAGAGGTCCATGCTCACCGTGGGGGAGCAGGCCTGGCACCCGAGAACACCCTGGCTGCCTTCCGAAAGGCCCTGGAGCTGGGTGTGGACGCCCTGGAGATGGACCTGCACGTGACGCGGGACGGTGTCGTGGTCATCATTCACGACGAGACCCTGGATCGGACCACGGATGGCCGGGGGGATGTCGGCGACCTCAGCCTCGAGGCGGTGAAGCGGTCGGACGCCGGGGACAAGTTCGCCCCGGCGTTCCGAGGGGAGCGAGTCCCAACCCTGCGGGAGGTCATTGATCTGGTCAAGGCGAACGGGAACGGTCGGGTTCGGCTGGACCTCGAGTTGAAGTACCGTCAGGATCGTCCGGGAAGGCCTGAGGACTTCGAAGAGCGCGTCCTGGAAATCCTGCGCGAGACCGGATTCGCCGAGCGGGTCAACGTCATCTCGTTCCACCACCCGTCCCTCACCAAGGTGAAGGCCCTGGAGCCGAAGATCCGGACGGGCCTGCTGGCGGGTGGCCGCATGGCCCCCCCGGATCCCGTGACCCTGGTCCGGCAGTTTCGCGCCGACTACTATTCACCGAACTTCCGCCACGTGACATCTGAGGCGGTGGCGGCACTCCACCAGGCAGGCATTCCCATCGTACCCTGGACCATCAACGAGGAGGCGGAGATGCGGCGGCTGATGGCCCTGGGGATCGGGGGCTTGGCGGGGGATGGAATCGCCACGGACTTTCCGGACCGGCTGATGAACCTACTGAACGCTCGTCAGAGAAGCAAACCGTAGCTCCTGCAGAAGGAGGAAACAGCCATGGGAAGGCCGCTTGGTCTCCGAATACTGGCGATGTTGGCCTTCGGCCTCGTCGTGATCGCAGCTCTCGTCCCAGTGCTTGCCGAGGCCCAGCAGAAGGTCCAGGTCGAGTTCTGGCACGGCCTGACGCAGCCGCTGGGCGGCATCCTGGAGAATGTCGCGGCGGGCTTCAACGCCTCCCAGGACAAATACCAGGTGAATGCCACCTTCAAAGGGAGCTACCCCGAGACGATGGTGGCCGCCATCGCGGCCTTCCGCGCCGGGAATGCGCCGCACATCGTGCAGATGTTCGAGGTGGGCACTGCCACCATGATGGCCGCCCGGGGCGCCATCAAGCCGGTCCACGAGCTGTCGAAGGAAACCGGCGTCAATATCGACCCCAAGAACTACGTCGGCGGCGTGCGTGGCTACTACAGCACGCCGGACGGCAAGCTGGTGTCCATGCCCTTCAACAGTTCGACCCCCATCGCCTGGTACAACAAGGACGCCTTCAAGAAGGCCGGGCTGGACCCGGAGAAACCGCCCCGGACCTGGGAGGAGACCTGGGCCGCGGCGCGCAAGATCGTGGAGGCGAAGGCGGCACCCTGCGGCTACACCATGGCCTGGCCGACCTGGACCCAGTACGAAAATTTCAGCGCCATCCACAACGCGCCGTTAGCCACCAAAGCCAACGGCATGGACGGGATGGACACCGAGCTGAAGATCAACAGTGCACTCCACGTCAAGCACCTGGAGAACATGATGACCTTGCAGAAGGAGGGAGTCTTCAAGTACGGCGGCCGGGACGGCAAGGCCGACGCCCTGTTCCCGTCGGGCGAGTGCGCCATCTTCCACGGCTCCTCCGGCATGCGGGCTCGCGTCATCCGCGAGGCGAAGTTCCAGTGGGGCGTAACGATGTTGCCGTACTATAAAGGCACGCCGGGCGCCCCGAAGAACTCCATCATCGGCGGTGCCAGTTTGTGGGTCATGACCGGGCCGAAGCGGACGGCCGACGAGTACAAGGCTGTCGCGGAGTTCTTCGGCTACATCAGCCGGCCGGAAGTGGACGCCAAGTTTCACATGGACACTGGCTATGTTCCCATCACCCTGGCCGGGTTTGCCCTGGCCTCCGGGCAGGGTTACTACATCAAGAATCCTGGGGCGGATATCCCCTTCCGCCAGCTCACGCTGACCGAGCCCACCGAGAACTCGCGCGGCCTGCGGCTGGGCAACATGCCGGAGATCCGCGTGGACATTCAGGAGGAGATGGAGAAGGCCTTCCAGGGGCAGCAGACGGCGAAGCAGGCGTTGGACAACGCGGTGCAGCGCGGCAACACCATCCTGCGGAACTTCGAGCGGACCAACCGCCAGTAGCGGAGATCTGAACGCCAACCGCCAAGACGCTGCCTCCAATTCGAAATTCGAATTTCGAATTCGGGGTGGCGCCTTGGCGGTGAGAGTCCCAGAATCTCCCTCGCCCGGGAGCCGCTGATGCGCCGGCGCGTCATCTTTCCGAACAAGATTCTCCCGTATCTGCTGCTCGCCCCCCAGCTCGCCATAACGATCGTCTTCTTTTTCTGGCCGGCCGCCCAGGCGATTTATTACTCCGTCCTACTCCAGGATCCCTTCGGCCTCCGCACCCAGTTCGTCTGGATGGAGAATTTTCGCACGATCCTCACCGATCCCCTCTATCTCGGCTCGATCCGGGTCACGGTCGTCTTTTCCACCGCGGTGGCTGCGCTCGCCATGGGGACGGCGCTGCTCTTCGCGGTCATGGCGGACATGGGCATCCGGGGCGCCCGGGTGTACCGGACGCTTCTCATGTGGCCGTACGCGGTGGCGCCGGCGGTGGCCGCGAGCCTCTGGCTTTTCATCTTCCATCCCTCGATCGGGATCATTGGCCGTGGCCTGAACGACCTGGGGATTCTCTGGGACTACAAGCTGAACGGCACGCAGGCGCTCTTCCTGGTCATCCTGGCCTCGGCCTGGAAGCAGGTGAGCTACAACTTTCTCTTCTTCCTGGCGGGCCTGCAGGCCATCCCCAGGTCAGTCATCGAGGCGGCCTCCATGGATGCAGGACCGGGGCGGCGCTTTTGGAGTATCGTCTTCCCGCTCCTGTCGCCGACCAGTTTCTTCCTGGTGGTGGTGAACGTGGTGTACGCCTTCTTCGACACCTTCGGTGTGATCCACGCGCTCACCGATGGTGGCCCGGCCAAGGCCACCGAAACCCTGATCTACAAGGTGTACACCGACGGGATCATGTACCTGGACTTGGGCGGCTCCTCGGCCCAATCGGTGATCCTGATGGTGGTCGTAGTCACGCTCACCGCGCTGCAATTCCGCTTCATCGAGCGAAAGGTCCACTACTGATGGCCAGCCCCAGGCGTCACGAGAGTTGGCTCCCCCATTTCATCCTCGGCCTGGGGGTGGTGGTCTTCGCCTTCCCGATCTACTTCGCCCTCATCGGTTCCACCCATGACGCCGCCACAATCGCCACTGGCCGGATGCCCCTCCTCCCCGGCCCGCACGGTGTGGAGAACTACAGGCAGGCATTGACGAGTGGCACAGGGTTTCGCGTGTCAGGGAGCCCGGTCGGCAGGCTTTTGCTCAACAGCCTGGTGATGGCGTTTGTCATCGCCGTGGGCAAGATCGGCATCTCCATTGTCTCGGCCTACGCCGTGGCGTTTTTCAGCTTTCCAGGCCGCATGTTCTTTTTCTGGATGATTTTCGTCACCCTCATGCTCCCGGTCGAGGTGCGCATTATCCCCACCTACAAGGTGGTGAGCGATTTGGGCATGATCAATACGTACGCCGGCCTCACCGTGCCCCTGATCGCCTCGGCGACGGCGACCCTTCTCTTCCGGCAGGTGTTCCTCACCATCCCCGACGAGCTGGCAGAGGCGGCCAAGATCGACGGGGCGGGGGCCATGCGCTTCTTCTGGACCATGGTGATCCCGCTGTCGCGGACGAACATCGCTGCCCTGTTCGTGATCCTGTTCATCTACGGATGGAACCAATACCTCTGGCCCCTGCTGATCACCACCAGCCGGGAGATGGAGACGATCGTCATCGGCATCGTCAAGATGATCGGGACCAGCGAGGCGCAGACCGACTGGAACCTCATCATGGCAACGGCCATCCTGGCCATGCTGCCGCCGGTGGCGGTCATCCTGTTCATGCAGCGCTGGTTCGTGAAGGGTCTCATCGAAACCGAAAAGTAGGCAACCTGGCAACTCGGCGATCAGGCAACTTGTCCCAAAGGTAGCTGGCTAGGTTTAGTGTTAGTGTTGACGAGGCGCGAATTGTATGCAATCATACGTATGCAATGTCCGGAGGGTCCCATGAGGCGCACGACGGTTTTCGCGGATGATGAGGTGCTGGATGCGCTCGTGGCAATTGCCCGGCGCCGAGGCATAAGCGTGGCGCAGATCACGCGGGAAGCGCTGGCGGCCTACGTCTCCCGCGAGCAGGGCAGGCGCCGGCCATTGAGTCTGGCAGGCATCGGGCGGAGCGGGAGAAAGGACGTGGCCGAGCGAGCCGAGGACCTCCTGAAAGAAGACTTCGGCCGCTGATGCCTGGCATCCTGCTGGACACGAGCGCACTCTATGCAATTGCCGACCGCGACGATAAGTGGCACAAGGCGATGGTCGGGGCCATTGAGGGACGCGCCGGCGACCGGGTCGTTCCGGTGAGCGTTCTCATCGAGGCCTGCTACCTGATCGGAAGCCACCTGGGGCCAGCCGCGGAAAGGCATTTGATCCGAGCTACTGTCCGGGGAGAGTTTCTTCTTGAGGGCCTGAGCCTGCGAGACCTGGAGCGTGCAGACGCCATACTGCAGAAATACGCGGATGCCAATATCGGGTTCGTGGACGCTTCCGTCGTTGCAGTGGCCGAACGCCTCAAGATCCACACCGTCCTGACGACCGATCGGCGGCATTTCCGGCGCTTCCGGCCCAAGCACTGCCGCGCTTTCGAGCTTCTTCCATAAGAGAAGACAGTCTAGATCAGGGGAGCACGTTCGGGTTCCCAACTGCAGCACGGCAGCACATCGACACCGCAGCATATCTGGACGGGTCCAAATGGACACTTACATCCTCGCCCTGGACCAGGGCACCACGAGCTCCCGGGCCATCCTGTTCGATCGGCTGGGACACGTGGTATCGGTGGCGCAGCGGGAGTTCCGGCAGATCTATCCCCAGCCGGGCTGGGTGGAGCACGACCCGCTGGAGATCTGGGAGAGCCAGCTTGCCGTGGCCCGTGAGGCCATGGCGGCCGCGGGGGTCAGGGGGTCGCAGATCGCGGCCGTCGGCATCACGAACCAGCGCGAGACGACTATCCTGTGGGAGCGCGCCACGGGGAAGCCCGTCCACAACGCCATCGTCTGGCAATGCCGGCGTTCCGCGGGCCTCTGCGATGCCCTCAAGACCGCTGGCTGGGAGGGGCGCGTCCGGGAGCGGACCGGGCTGGTGATCGACGCCTATTTTTCCGGGACGAAGATCCAGTGGCTCCTGGAGAACGTCCCGGGCCTGCGGGCCCGGGCGGACCGCGGCGAGGTCTGCTTCGGCACGGTGGACTCGTGGCTCGTCTTCAAGCTAAGCGGTGGGAAGGCCTGGGTAACCGACTACAGCAATGCCTCCCGCACGATGCTCTACAACATCCATCGGCTCGCCTGGGATCCCGACCTGTGCCAGGCGATGGGCGTCCCCCGGACGATGTTGCCGGAGGTGCGATCCTCCAGCCACCTCTATGCCTGGACGGCGGCCGACCTTCTCGGAGCGGAGGTGCCCATCGCCGGCATCGCCGGGGACCAGCAGGCCTCGCTCTTCGGCCAGGCGTGCTACGATCCCGGCACCGCCAAGAACACCTATGGGACCGGCTGCTTCCTCCTGGTCCACACGGGAGAACGGCCGGTGGCCTCCAATACCGGGCTGCTGACCACCATGGCTGCCAGCCCCGACGAAGACCATCCGGAGTACGCCCTGGAAGGAAGCATCTTCATCGCCGGGGCGGCGATCCAGTGGCTGCGGGACGGCCTGCAGGTGATCACCCACTCGGCCGAGTCGGAGCAGATTGCCGCCTCCGTTCCGGACACCGGGGGCGTCTATTTCGTGCCGGCCTTCGTCGGGCTGGGGGCGCCCCACTGGGACATGTACGCCCGGGGAACCATCCTGGGGATCACCCGGGGTACCACGCGGGCCCACCTGGTCCGGGCCGCCCTGGAGGCCATCGCCTACCAGACGCGCGAGGTCCTGGAGGCGGCGAGGGCCGACGCCAATCTCACCCTCACGGAACTGCGGGTGGACGGCGGGGCCACGGCCAACAACCTGCTCATGCAGTTCCAGGCGGACATCCTGGGAATGCCGGTGGTGCGGCCGGTGGTGAAGGAGACGACCGCGCTGGGAGCCGCGTACCTGGCGGGCCTGGCCGTCGGCTACTGGACGAGCCGGGGCGAGATCGAGGTCAACTGGGCCGCCGACCGCCGATTCCTCCCCGAGATGGAGAGTGCCAGGCGAGAGCACCTGTATGCGGGATGGCGGCGGGCCGTGGCGCGGGCGAGCGGGTGGGCCACGCCGCAAATTTAGGATTTCAGATTGAGGATTTTGGATTGAGATGCAGCCACGGGATCAGTGACCATGAATGCAAGCCGAGCAGGCTGCCCTGGCGGTCTCCGCACCGTGCAATGGTTCCGGGAAAGCTTGACACCCTTGCGGCGTTCAACATAGACTGACGCGAGATTCTGGTGCAGTGGTCCGTCAGGGCCGCGGAGGGCAGAGATCCGGAGAACGCCCCGGCGAAAGACGGAAGGTCGAGACCGTCCTTCGCCGGGGCTTTGCGTCTGTAAGGGGCAGGGGGTCTTGGAAGGAGGAACGCGATGAGCGGACGACGGAAGCTGCTAGGAGCAATGCTGGTGGCGGTCCTGGTGGTCGCGGGGCCGGCGGCGGCTCAGCAGATCGAGGATGAACTGGTCCTCATCACCCCGGTGTCGAAGTTCATCCATGACGCCGCCCTCAAGGCTTTCGCGGAGTATGCGAAGGAGAAGTGGAACATCACGGTCAAGACCAATGCTCTGGCGGCCGGGACGCCAGTGGCCTACGGGCGCATCGTGGAGTGGAAGGGGAAGCCTGAGGTGGACATCTTCTGGGGCGGCGAGAGCGCCCTGTTCGATGACCTCGCCGAGAAGAAGCTGATGGCCAAGCTGGAGCTGTCCAAGGAGTCCTGGGACACGATCCCGGCCACCATCGGGAAGCCCAAGCCGATCTTCCTCAAGGACCCCAAGGGATTTTGGGTGGGCACGGCGCTGGAACCCTACGGGCTGGTCTATCACCCGCGGCTGTTCCAGCGGCTCGGAATCGAGCCGCCGAAGGATTGGGATGACCTCCTGAACCCGAAGCTGAAGGGGAACGTGGCCCAGTGCGCCCCCACGCGGTCTAGCAGCAGCCACGCCACCTACGAGGTGATCCTGCAACAGTACGGCGACGAGAAGGGCTGGGAGTGGCTGAAGCGGCTGGGAGCCAACTCGGGCATGTTCACCGCACGGAGCCGTGACGTTCCTTCGGTGGTGGCCAAGGGCGAGTTCGCGGCGGGCTTCGCCGTTCCCAGCTACATGGCATTCGAGGAGCGGCTGGCGGGCTTCGATATCAAGTTCGTGGCGCCCAAGACAGCCTGGATCACGCCGGAGCCCATGGGGATTCTGGCCGGGGCCAAGCATCCAAAGGCAGCCAAGGCCTTTATCGAGTTTCTGCTGACGGAGCCGGGCCAGCGGGTCTTCATGGAGCGGGGCCTGTTCCCCATTACCCCCAAGTACAAGGTCCAGGGCCCGCCGGGCTCTACGGCGGAGATGGCGGTGGAGTTCACGGGCGGCGTGCGGAGCTACTTCGACCGGGAAGTGACCAACATCTATGACGATGACAAGGCCCAGAAGCGATACAAGGATGTCAACGAGCAATACCGCAAGGATATCGAGACGGTCTGGGAGGACCTCAAGAAGAAGTACTAGCGGTCAGCGATCAGCTATCAGCGGTCAGCTTCGGAACGCACGACGTGTCTGGGGAAGCTGACCGCTGACTGCTGACGGCTGAGAGCTTGGCGAGAATGCGCATCGCCGTCGAGAACATCACGAAGCGGTTCGGCGCCCTGGAGGCGGTGAGCCGGGCCAACCTGGAGATCCGGGACGGGGAATTGTTCACCCTCCTGGGCCCTTCGGGGTGCGGCAAGACCACGCTGCTCCGCCTGCTGGCGGGGTTCTACCGGGCGGACGAAGGCGAGATCCGCTTCGACGACCGGCGGGTGAACGACGTCCCGCCCTACGAGCGGCACATCGGCATGGTCTTCCAGAACTACGCGCTGTGGCCCCACATGACGGTCTTCCAGAATGTCGCCTATGGCCTGAAGCTCAAGAGGCTTCCCCACACCGAGATTGCCGACCGGGTCCAGGGCGGCCTCCGGAAGGTGAACCTGGTGGGCCTGGAGGCCCGCTACCCCGGGCAATTGTCCGGCGGGCAGCAGCAGCGGGTCGCTCTCGCGCGCGCCCTGGTGCTGAACCCGGACATTCTTCTCTTGGATGAGCCGCTGTCCAACCTGGACGCCAAGATCCGCGTCCAGGTCCGCGCGGAGATCCGCAAACTCCAGAAGGAGCTGGGGATCACCACGGTATACGTGACCCACGACCAGGAAGAGGCCTTGAGCCTGTCGGACCGCATCGCCGTCTTCAACCAGGGGAAGGTCCTGCAGGTGGGGGTGCCCAAGACCCTGTACGAGCGGCCGGCCAGCCGGTTCGTCGCGGATTTCATCGGGACCAACAACATGATCGGGGGGAGAGTCCGGTCGGTGGAGGCGGCAAGGCACCTCCTGCGGGCCGAGACGCCCTTGGGGGAACTCCTGGCCTTTCTGGACGAGCGGTTCCAGCCAGGTGACCAGTGTATCCTCTGCATCCGCCCGGAGAACGCCACCGTCAATAGCCACGCCGAGGGGGAGAGCAACGTCCTCAAGGGAAAGATCACCTTCGCCTCCTACCTGGGCAACACGCTGCGCTACGACGTCGAGGTGGCGACAGGAGTCACGTTCAAGGTAGATATCAAGGACCCGTGGCACCATCACGAGCTGTCCATGGGGACCAGCGTCAGCGTGACCTTCCCCATCAGTGGCACCCTGGCAATTCCTGTGGGCTGACCCAGGCGCCGCCATGCCTCGCACCTCCGGCACCGCCATCGCTCCACCCATCCAGGTGGCATCAGCGCGCGCCTCCGTCACGGGCAATCTGGGATTCTGCTTGATCTGGGCCTTCCTGATCCTCTTCCTGGTGTACCCGCTCACCCGGATCTTCTACGACGCCTTCACCAACGAGGCAGGGCAGTTCACGCTGGTCAACTTCCAGGAGTTCTTCACCGACCGGTTCTACCTCCGTTCCCTCTGGCACTCGATCCTCCTGGGCCTGGGAACGGTGATCAGCACCTCGGTCGTCGGGATCGTCGTGGCCTTCCTGCTGGTCCGGTACGAGTTTCCGTGTCGCAACCTGTTTTCCTACCTGACGCTGATCCCGATCATCTCACCACCCCTGGTGGGGGTCCTGGGCTTCGTCTTCATCCTGGGCCGCGCCGGGACCGTGAACGTCTTCCTGATGGACTACCTCGGCGTCCTGAAGCCCGTCAATTTCATGTACGGGCTCCACGGCGTTCTCATCGTCGAAACCCTGCATCTTTTCCCCATGATCACCCTCAACATCCTGGACGCCCTGGCCAAGGTGGATCCCTCCCTGGAGGAGGCGGCCGAGAGCGTGGGGGCGAGGGGCTGGCGCCGGACCTGGGACATCACCTTGCCGCTCACCACGCCCGGGTACATCTCCGGGGCCCTCCTGGTCTTCATCTGGACCTTCGCCGACTTCGTCACGCCCCTGGTGTTGGGCGTCCACGACCTGCTGGCATCCCAGGCCTATCTCAACATCGTGCAGTTCGTGGACCGGCGTCTCTTCCGGATGGGGATCGTCATCTCGGCGCTCCTGGTCGTGCTGGCCATCGTCTTCCTGCTGGCCGCCCGCCACTACGTGGCCATCAAGGATTACAGCTCCCTGGCCTACTCGAAGGTGGAGCGGCGCCGCATGGGGCCGGTGAAGCGCTGGCTGACCGTCGGGTTTCTCAGCTTCCTCATGTTTCTCGCCTTCATCCCGCACATCGGCGTGACGCTGGCGGCATTCGGGAGGGGCTGGTCCCTGACCATGTTTCCCACCCAGTATACCCTGGCCTTCTTCGAGCGGGTGAGCGTGGAGACGCCCAAGTTCATCCTGAACACCTTCCTGTATTCCGGCTTGGCAGTCGTCGGTTGCATCCTCATCGGGGTCCCCATGGCCTGGATCCTGGCCCGGACGGACGCACCGGGGAAGGACGTGCTGGACGCCCTCACCACCCTGATCCTGGCCATCCCGGGGACGGCCATCGGGATCGCCTACATCCGGGCCTTCCACTTCCCCCTGCCCGGGATCGGCGTCCCTCTCACCAGTATGTGGATCATCCTCCCCCTGGTGCTGGCGGTCCGGCGGTTGCCCTACACGGTGCGGGGAAGCTATTCGTCGCTTCTCCTCGTCCACAAATCGCTGGAGGAGGCCGCGGGGAGCGTGGGGGCCAGCAAGCTCCGCACCTTCTGGGACGTGACCCTGCCCCTGGTCTGGAAGGGGATCCTGGTGGGATCGCTCTTCTCCTTCATGACCTCCATCCAGGAGGCGTCGGCCACCCTGTTCCTCACCCTGGGTGGCTGGGAGATGATCCCGGTCGGCATCTTCACCTTTTACATCGCCGGCTCGCAGAGCGAGGCGGCGGCCCTGGGCTTCATTCTGATCGTGGTGGCCGCCCTCAGCCTCCTGGTCATCAACCGGGTGGCGGGGACGCGGATGGGGGGGATGTTTGGCTAGGAATAGCGTTCGGCTTTCAGGCGTCAGCTTTCAGCTTCAGGCAACCGCCGTGGTGGAGAGGATTCTCTTTCGCGAAGCGCTTAGATCGCTAGACGTCCGGCTGAAGGCCGATTGCTGATGGCTGATAGCTTCGGCTGAGGGATCGTATGATCCACAAGGGGAAGGTCGTTCATTTTCACGGTCGGCGACGCCGCGACCACAATTTCTTCGGGTACGGGGACGCCATCCGTGCGTCGCTGGTCCGCCGGCTCCCCCGGCGGCCCGTCTTGGCCCTGGATGTTGGAACCGGCTTCGGACGAAACGCCGTGTTCCTGGCCCACAACCTGCCTCGCGGAAGCCATATCTGGTCCGTGGACCCGGCCGAAGAGTCGTTGCGGCGCGGGGAAGAGGCCATTCTGAAAGCAGGCCTCGCTGCCCAGGTCTCGCTGGGGCCAGGCGCGGGGGAGAATCTTCCGTTCGCCGACCGCGAGTTTCACCTGACCATGGGGGTGATGCTCTTCCACCACCTGGTCGAGGTGCCGCCGGCTCTTCGAGAAATGGCGCGGGTGACCCGGCCCGGCGGGAAGCTGCTTCTCGTGGATTGGGGGCCGACGGCGCATCTTCTGCCCTTCGCCATCGAGCACCGGGCCGAGGACTTCTTCACGGCCCACGCCGTCGAGAAGATGGTGCAGGAGCTGGGGTTCCACCCGGTGGTGGAGCAGCATCCCATGTGGTACGTCGTCGAAGCCGTGAAGGAGTGAAGAACGAGCCGAGAGCCAAGAGCCGTGAGCCGAGACGAGAAGCCTGGGAGCAGGCAGCAGGCAGAGGGCGGGGGACCGGTAGACGCTCAGGTCACCGAGTCGAGGGCGTGGGGGTCGTCGGGATCGAGAACGGGGACTTCGTGCGGCAAGACATCAGGGTATTTCAATCCCGAGCCGGTGTTGAAGAGGACGATCCTTTCGGTGGGCTTTACCACGCCTTGGGCGACCAGCGTTTGAAGCGCGGCCCACGTGGCGCCGCCTTCGGGGCAGGGGAGGATCCCCTGTGTCTCGGCGATCTCTCGTTGCGCCCGCAGGAGTTCCTCGTCGGTGACGGCGATGGCCAGCCCGCGACTCTCGCGCAGAGCCTTCAGGATGAGATAGTCGCCCAGCGCCTTGGGAACCCGCAGGCCGCTCGCCACCGTGTGGGCGTTCTCGTGGAGGACAGAGTCCGGCTTCCCCTCCGCAAAGGCCTTGACGATGGGCTGGCATCCTGCCGCCTGCACGGACACCATCCGCGGGCGCTGTCGGCCAATCCAGCCAAGCGCTTCCATCTCGGAGAAGGCCTTCCACATCCCCACGAGCCCCGTGCCCCCGCCCGTAGGGTAGAAGATCCAATCGGGTAATTCCCACCCGAGCTGCTCCGCGACCTCGTACCCCATGGTCTTCTTTCCCTCCACGCGATACGGCTCCTTCAGCGTGGAGAGGTCGAACCAGCCTCGGGTCTTGACGCCGGCCGCCACCAGCCTTCCGCAGACGTGGATCAGCCCTTTGACCAGGTACACGTGGGCCCCGTAGGCGATGCACTCGCTCACGATGAGGGAGGGGGTGTCATCAGGCATGAACACATACGTGGCGAGACCCGCGGCCGCCGCATAGGCGGCGGCGGCGCTGCCCGCGTTGCCCGCGGATGGCAGCGCCACCGCCTTCGCCCCGAGCAGCCTGGCCATGGATATGGCGGGGGACATCCCGCGCGCCTTGAAGGATGCGGTCGGGTTGGGACCCTCGTCCTTGAGGTACAGGGCGGTATAGGGCTGGAAGGGGCCACGGCGGTGCGCCCGGAACATGGGGGTGAACCCTTCCCCCAGGCTCACCACCTTCGCCTCGTCCTGGACCGGCAGGATCCGGCGATACCGCCAGAGTGTCGGCGGCCCGGCCTTGACTTCTTCCCGGTCGTACGTTCGTTTCAGCGCCAAAAGATCGTACCGAGGGTAGAGGATGCCACCACACGTGCACAGGTTGATGAGCTGCGCAGGCGAGTGTGTCGCACCACAGCGCGTGCATTCCAGGTGTGTCATCGGCCTGGCTCCGGGTAGTGGTTTGATACCCTCAGGGCGGCGGCAAGGGAGTGGGAGTTGGCGGCCCATACTTGTTGTAGGTGATATCTATGGCCGCCCGCATCTCTGATAGGGACTTGCCGGCCTGTTGCATCGCCATCACGTCACGCGTGATGTCCAGGCAAATCTCTCACCCCGCAGCGTGAGTGGTGAAAGTGATCCGGCCGTCGGGAAACCGTTCCGCCACGTAGCAGTCCGCGTTGCTCTTGTGGCCGACCCGCGGGTTACCACAACCACAGTAGCAGGGAATATAGCGCAGCGTCTCGCCGTTGGCCCCAGCGAATCGGTACATCTCCCGCGCCTTCGGGCTGGTGTTCTTTAGGTGAGCGGGAAGTTGGCCCGGGGGCAGCGTCTCCAGCCAGTCCCCGCTCGGCGCGCGCCAGGCCTTTGCTTGGGCAGTCCACCCGGTTCGAGCCAGCCCTAGAGCGCCGATCCCCGCCAGGCCGCGCAGGAATACTCTTCGCTTCATGGGTTCTACCCCCTGGCTGCTGTCACGAGAAGTGTATCACGATTGCGTGGTACATGCCGAGAATGGCGGCCGCTCCGGCAATCGCCAGGGCGATGACGAGGTTCACGCCGAGCAACCCTCGATAGACATGTATCCGATCCCCAGGCTTGGTTCGCCAGACGTGGATGGTGAGTGCCAGGGTGACTCCCATGGCGATGACCATCAAGGCGTGCTTGACGGCAAGGGTGTACACGTACTCCCTGGCAAAGAACACCTTCGGGATCCGAGTCAGGCTGAAGAGTTGTAAGCCCTCGGCAAAGGGCGTGCTGTATTCCATCTTGTACAGGCCCGTGACTCCCTCGACCAGGAAACCTGCCCAAGTCGCGATCAGGACGAACGGCCGGCGGTCGGTCGGGTTCAGCAGGCCG
>CAZNWB010000017.1:0-43703 GCA_964576535.1 uncultured bacterium
CGAGGTGCTGGTGTAGGGGCCGGGCACACAGGACGCAGTGGGCGAGGGATTCGCTGGTACCGTGATGGACAACCAGAAGATCCGGATCAAGCTGAAGGCGTACGATCACCGGCTGCTGGACCAGGCAGTCAAGGACATCGTGGGCACGGTGCAGCGTTCGGGTGCCCTGATCTCCGGGCCCATCCCGCTGCCCACCAAGATCAGCCGGTACACGGTGCTCCGCTCGCCCCACGTGGACAAGAAGTCACGGGAGCAGTTCGAGATCCGGACCCACGTGCGGATGATTGACATCGTCCAGCCCACCCCGCAGACGGTGGACCAGCTCATGCGGCTGGATCTGCCGGCCGGGGTGGACGTCGAGATCAAGCTCTGAGGTGACCGGCCGGCCGGGGACCCGGAGCCGGTGAGAGGGGTGTCACGCGATGGCGATCGGCCTCTTGGGACGCAAGGTCGGGATGACCCAGGTCTTCGACCAGCACGGGAAGGCTGTGCCGGTGACCGTCATCCAGGCCGGTCCCTGTCCTGTGGTCCAGAAGAAGACGGCCGACCGGGACGGGTACGAGGCGATCCAGATCGGCTTTCAGTCCGAGCCGAAGGCGGGCCGCCTCACCCGCCCGGAGCGGGGACACTTCGACCGGGGGAAGGTGCCGTACCATCGCCACCTACGGGAGATCCGGCTCACCGGGGCCGAGGGGGAGTTCCAGATCGGGCAGGTCCTGACGGTCGCCCTCTTCGCCGTCGGCGATCGGCTGCGGGTGACGGGGATCACCAAGGGCCGGGGCTTCCAGGGGGGCGTGAAGCGCTGGGGATACCGGGGTGGCCCGAAGACCCATGGGTCCATGTTTCACCGGGCGCCCGGGTCCATCGGGGCCTCGTCCTATCCGTCCCGGGTGTTCCGGGGGCACCACATGCCGGGCCACATGGGCGCCAGCCGCCAGACGGTCCGGGGGGTCCGCGTGGTCTCGGTGGATGCGGACAAGCATCTGCTCCTGGTATGGGGGGCGGTGCCGGGGCCGACGGGCGGCCTCCTGACGATTCGCAAAGGGAAGTGAAGGGGTGCGATTTATCGCACTCGTCCAACAATCATGGCGACGCGCGTGGACGTGGTGAACGCGAACAACGAGAAGGTGGACAGTCTCGAGCTGCCCGAGGCCATCTTCGGGGCGGCGGTAGAGTCCCACCTCCTGCACGAGGTGGTGCGGATGCAGCGGGCGAATCGCCGCCAGGGGACCGCCGACACCAAGGGGCGCGCGGACGTGTCCGGCGGGGGGAAGAAGCCCTGGAAGCAGAAGGGGACGGGCCGGGCGCGGGCCGGCACCATCCGCTCGCCGCTGTGGCGCCATGGCGGGACGACCTTCGGGCCCCACCCCCGGGACTATGGCTTCCGGGTCCCCAAGGCGGTGCGCCGCCAGGCGCTCTGCGGGGCGCTCACCGCCAAGGCCCAGGTGGGAGCAGTCCGGCTGCTGGAATCGCTCAGCCTCGAGAAGCCGAGCACCAAGGCCATGCGGGGACTGCTCACAACACTGGGGGCGCGCGGGAAATCGCTCCTCGTCCTGCCGGAGCGGGATGAGATCGTGGAGAAGTCGGTGCGGAACCTCCCGGACGTGCGCGTCCTCACGGTGCGGGGCCTGAACGTCTACGACATCCTGAAGGCGGACACCCTGATCCTGACGCCGGAGGGGGTTCACATCCTGCGGGAGGTGCTGGCGGCATGAGGTCCCCCTACCAGGTTGTGCTCAGGCCGCTCCTCACCGAGAAGGGGACCCGGCTCAAGGAAGCGGGGAACCAGTACCTCTTCCGGGTGGCCAAGACGGCCAACAAGATCGAGATCAAGCAGGCCATCGAGCAGCTCTTCAGGGTCACGGTCCTGGATGTCCGGACCCTCCGGGTCCGGGGAAAGACGAAGCGCCTGGGGCGCTTCCAGGGACGCCGGCCGGACTGGAAGAAGGCGGTCGCGACCCTGAAGGAAGGGGAGACGATCGAGCTGTACGAGGGCGTGTGACAGATCGAGGATTGAGGATTGTGGATTGGTGATTGTGGATCAGTGAAGGACGAAGAGCGATGCCTGTAAGAAAGTACCGACCGACGTCGCCGGGGCGCCGGTTCCAGAGCGTGGCCACCTTCGAGGAGGTGACCAAGCGGACCCCCGAGAAGTCCCTGCTGGTTCCGCTCAGGAAGACCGGCGGACGCAACGCCCTGGGGCGCATCACGTGCCGGCACCGGGGGGGCGGGCACAGGCAGATGTACCGCCGGATCGACTTCAAGCGGGACAAGCACAACATCCCGGCGAAGGTGGCCGCCATCGAGTACGACCCGAACCGGTCCTCGCGCATCGCCCTCCTGCACTACGCCGACGGGGAGAAGCGCTATATCCTGGCCCCGCTGGGCCTGCAGGTCGGGGACCAGGTGATGTCGGGTTCCGAGGCCGAGATACGGGTGGGGAACGCCTTGCCGCTCCGCAACATCCCCGTGGGCATGACCGTGCACAACGTCGAGCTGCAGCCCGGCAAGGGCGCTCAGCTCGTGCGGACGGCCGGCGCCACGGCCCAGTTCGTGGCCAAGGAGGGCGAGCACGGGCTGCTGCGCCTCCCCTCGGGGGAGATGCGGAAGGTCCGCTTGAGCTGCATGGCCACCCTGGGCCAGGTGGGGAACCTGGACCACGAGAATGTCTCCATCGGCAAGGCGGGCCGCTCCCGCTGGCTGGGCATCCGCCCCTCCGTCCGGGGGGTGGCCATGAATCCCCACGACCATCCCCTGGGGGGCGGCGAGGGCAAGAGTTCCGGCGGTCGCCACCCCTGCAGCCCCTGGGGGAAGCCCGAGGGGAAGACCCGGTCCCGGAGGAAGGCCTCCGACCGGTACATTGTTAAGCGGCGGAAATAGATTCCGCCGCCGGGTGAAGCGGCGGAAAGAACCCCGCGTCCCGCAGGATCCCGGACGAGGAGAAGTGACGTGCCGCGGTCGGTGAAGAAGGGCCCCTACATCGATCCGAAGCTCATGAAGAAGATCGAGGCCCTGAACCGGGCGCGGGAGAAGAAGGTCTTCAAGACGTGGTCCCGGCGCTCGACCATCACACCGGAGTTCGTCGGCCACACCCTGGCGATCCACAACGGGAAGAAATTCATCCCGGTGTACATCACGGAGAACATGGTCGGCCACAAGCTGGGGGAATTCTCGCCCACCCGAACCTTCCGCGGGCACGGCGCCCACGGCGGCAAGTCCACCGCGCTGAAGTAGTGCGGGAAACGGAAACTGGAAGCTGGAAACTGGATCAGTTTCCACTTTCCAGCTTCCAATGACCAGAGTGAGGCGATGGCAGAAGCGAGAGCAGTGGCGCGGTTCGTCCGGGTGCCGGCCCAGAAGGCACGGCTGGTGGCGGACCTGATCCGCGGCCGGGACGTGAACAGCGCCCTGGTGCAGGTGCAGCTGACGCGGCGGCAGGCGGCGCGGGTGGTGGAGAAGGTGCTGCGGTCGGCCATGGCCAACGCGACCCAGAACCACGGGGTGCGGGACGTGGACCGGCTGCTGGTGGCCCAGGCCTTCGTGAACGAGGGGCCCACGCAGAAGCGCATCCAGCCGCGGGCCATGGGCCGGGCCTACCGGATCCGGAAGCGCACCAGCCACATCACCATCGTGCTGCGGGAGCGGGAAACGGACTAGGCCCTCTCCCCACCCCTCTCCCCCGCGGGGGAGAGGGAAAGGTGAGGGGGCACGGAGGACAGTGTGGGACAGAAGACGCACCCCCTGGGGTTCCGGCTCGGCGTCATCAAGACGTGGCGGTCCCGCTGGTATGCGGGCAAGAACTATGCGACGCTGCTCCACGAAGACCTCAGGCTCCGTGGCTACATCAAGGAGCGGCTGTACCACTCGGGGGTGTCGCGAATCGACATCGAGCGGAAGGCGGACCAGCTCCGCATCATCATCCACACCGCGCGGCCCGGGATCATCATCGGCAAGAAGGGGTCCGAGGTGGAGAAGCTCCGCGCCGAGCTGTCCCGGATGACCGGGAAAGAGGTCCGCCTGGACATCGAGGAGGTCCGCAAGGCCGAGCTGGATGCCCAGCTCGTGGCAGAGCAGATCGCCCAGCAGCTTGAACGGCGCGTCGCGTTCCGCCGGGCCATGAAGAAGGCGGTGCAGGCCGCGCTCCGGCTCGGGGCCCAGGGGGTCAAGGTGGCCTGCGCCGGCCGGCTGGCGGGCGCGGAGATCGCCCGCTCCGAGTGGTACCGTGAGGGCCGGGTCCCGCTCCACACCCTGCGGGCGGACATCGACTTTGGCATGACCACGGCCAAGACCGCCTTCGGGGCCATCGGGGTCAAGGCGTGGGTCTGTCACGGCGAGGTACTGCCGGAGACGCTGGGCGTGGAGAGCAAGCCGCCGGAGCGGTTGCGGGAGCAACGGCCCGGCCCGGATCGCCCCCGGCGCCCCCGGCGGGCCGGGGGAGCGGGGCCTCGATCCTAACCCCGATCCGAGAAGAACCTTGAACCGCCATGATCACCCAGCGCCCGCCTCTGGTGGACTGGGTACCCGGCTCGCCATTCCCTGGCAACTGGGCAATCTGGCAATTGGGCAACTTGGACCCCTGATTGCCAAATCGCCGAGTTGCCTAATTGCCGACTGTCCGCAAACCTGTCCCGCCCGTGGCGGGATTGGCGGTTTGATTATTTCGGAGTGGGGCTAACCTGGCGGCGGGGAGCGGCGCATGCTGGTCCCGAAACGGGTCAAGTACCGGAAGCAGCAGCGAGGGCGGCGGGCGGGGATCGCCACGCGCGGCAGCACCCTGGTCTTTGGCCAATACGGCCTGAAGGCCCTGGAGGCGGCCTGGATCACCAACCGTCAGATCGAGGCAGCCCGGCGCGCCATGACCCGGTACGTGAAGCGGGGCGGCAAGGTTTGGATCCGCATCTTCCCGGATAAGCCCATCACGGCCAAGCCGGCCGAAACCCGGATGGGGAAGGGGAAGGGCGCCCCCGTAGGCTGGGTCGCGGTGGTGAAGCCGGGCCGCATCCTCTATGAGATGGAAGGGATCTCCGAGGTGGAGGCCAAGGAGGCCATGCGCCTGGCCGCGATGAAGCTGCCCATCGCCACACGCTTCGTCTCCCGCGCACGCCTGGGGGTGACCGGCGGATGAAGTACACGGAGCTGAAAGACCTGACCGCCGAGGAGCTCCGCCAGAAAGCGGCCGAGCTCGGCGAGGAGCTCTTCAAGCTGCGCCTGCGCCAGGCCAGCAGCCAGGTGGAGAACCCCATGCGCATCCGGCAGCTCCGCCGCGACATCGCCCGGATCCGGACGGCGGAGCGGGCGTTGGCGGGCCGGGCACCGGGAGGATCCTAGCATGACGGACGCTCCGGCGGAGGCGCGGAACCGGCGGCAGAGGGTTGTCGGGACCGTCGTCAGCGACAAGATGCAAAAGACCGTGGTCGTGGAGATCGCGCGCCTCACGCGGCACCTGGCCTACGGGAAGCGGGTCCAGAGCAGGACCCGCGTGAAGGCCCACGACGAGGGGGGGGCCTGCCGGGCGGGGGATACGGTCCGACTGATGGAGACCCGCCCCCTCTCCAAGGACAAGCGGTGGCGCGTGGTGGAGATCCTGGAGCGGGCGGTCTGAGTACTTGATTTCATGATTTCGTGTAGGCGTGGCGCCAGCCAACCCTACACGAAACGCCGGTGGCAAAGGCGATCCGTATCAGGGGATACCTGATACGGATGTAGGAAATCACGCACTGAGTCGAGGCAGGGGTCACCCATGATCGGCCTTCGAACCATCCTGGATGTGGCGGACAACTCCGGGGCCAAGCGCATCTCGATCATCAAGGTCCTGGGGGGCTCGGCCAAGCGGTACGCCCGTCTGGGGGACATCATCGTCGCCAACGTGAAGGAGGCGATCCCCGAGAGCGCGGTGAAGAAGGGGGCGGTCGTCAAGGCCGTGGTGGTCCGGACGGTGAAGGAGCACCGGCGGTCCGACGGGAGCTACATCAAGTTCGATCGCAACGCCGCTGTGCTCATCAACGAGAGCCACGATCCGGTCGGGACCCGCATCTTCGGGCCGGTCGCGCGGGAACTCCGCGAGGCCAAGTTCATGAAGATCATCTCGCTGGCGCCCGAGGTGATCTGAGCGGGACGCGTGGCTGCTGTCGTGTAACGTTTCACGTTTTACGTTTCACGGGTTGTCATCATGGGTGTCGGGCATCGGCTGGGGGTCAAGAAGAGCGATCAGGTCGAGGTGATCGCCGGGAAGGACAAGGGCAAGCGGGGCAAGGTCCTGCGGGTGCTGCCCAAGCTGGACAAGGTCCTGGTGGAGAAGATCAACTTCGTGAAACGCCACAGCAAGCCCGGCCGGATGGGCCAGCAGGGCGGGATCCTGGAGCGGGAGAATCCCCTGCACGTCAGCAACGTCCAGTTGGTCTGCACCAAGTGCGACCGCCCGGTCCGGGTGGGCCGGACCCAGCTGGCGGACGGGCGCAGCGTGCGCGTGTGCCGCGAATGCGGCGAGACGATGGACTAAGCCATGGCGGAAAAGGCTGAGCGCAAGGCCCGCGCCCAGGGGGCAGCCGAGGCGGCCAAGGCGGGGAAGGGAGAGAAGGCCCCCAAGGGGAAGCCCGAAGGCGCCCCGGCCCCCCAGGTGCCGCGCGTTCCCGCACGGCTCCGGGAACGCTACCGGAGCGAGATCGTGCCGGCCCTGATAAAGCAGTTCAACTACACGAACCGGATGCAGGTCCCGGAGGTCGAGAAGGTCGTCATCAACATGGGCCTGGGGGAGGCGGTGGGCAACGTCAAGGTGATCGACGCGGCCGTGGCGGAGATGGCCATCATCGCCGGCCAGAAGCCCGTGGTCACCCGGGCCAAGAAGTCCGAGGCCGCCTTCAAGCTGCGGGCAGGGATGCCCATCGGGTGCAAGGTGACGCTCCGGGGGGAGCGGATGTACGAGTTCCTGGACCGCCTGCTTTCCGCGGCCCTGCCCCGCATCCGGGACTTCCGGGGCGTCCCGACCAAATCCTTCGACGGGCGGGGGAACTACGCCCTGGGGCTCAAAGAGCAGCTCATCTTCCCGGAGATCCGGTACGACAAGGTGGACATGGCCCGAGGCATGGACGTGTGCATCGAGACCTCAGCCAGGACCGACGAGGAGGCCCGGGCGCTCCTGGAGCACCTCGGGTTCCCCTTCCGCAAGTAAGCGAGAGGCGCCATGGCCAAGACGTCCCTGATCATGAAGCAACAGCGCCCCCCCAAGTTCACGGTGCGCCGGTACAACCGGTGCCGGCTGTGCGGGCGGCCGCGCGGCTACCTGCGGAAGTTTCAGATGTGCCGCATCTGCTTCCGGAATCTGGCCCTGCGGGGTGAAATTCCCGGGGTCATCAAGGCCTCCTGGTAGTCCCGCGGGACGCGGGACAAGGCTGGAGTCACGCATGGCATTGACGGACCCGATCGCCGATATGTTGACCCGGATCCGGAACGCCAACCAGGCGCTCTTGGAGAAGGTGGACATGCCGGCCTCCCGCCTCAAGGTGGAAATCGCCAAGACCCTGAAGGCCGAGGGGTTCATCCGGGCCTTCAAGCTGATCGACGACAACAAGCAGGGGGTCCTGCGGGTCTATCTGAAGTTCGGTCCGGGGAACGAGCGCGTCATCCTGGGCCTCCGGCGGGTCAGCCGGCCGGGCCTGCGGGTGTACCGGAAGTCCCGCAAGATTCCCAGCGTGATCAGCGGCGTGGGCGTGTCCATCGTGTCCACCCCCCAGGGGGTCATGTCCGGGAAACAGGCCCGGGAACGCTCGCTGGGCGGCGAGGTGTTGTGCTACGTCTGGTAGGGCCCGCCCCGCCGCGCTGAGCGGGCGGGGTAGAAGATGAGGACGCCGGCAGGACATGTCGCGCATCGGTAGGCTTCCGATCCCGATTCCGGACAAGGTGACCGTGGAAGTGTCCGACCACACCGTCACGGTCAAGGGGCCGAAGGGAACGCTCAGCATGACCGTTCATCCGGCCGTCGCGGTTCAGGTGAAAGACCGGCAGGTCGTCTGCGCGCGGTCCGCGGACGAGAAGTTCTTCAAGGCCCTCCACGGTCTGACCCGGAGCCTCATCGCCAACATGGTGCTGGGGGTGACCAGCGGCTTCGAGAAGCGGCTGGAGCTGGTGGGGGTCGGATACCGGGCGGCGATGCAGGGACCGAGCCTGACCCTCACCCTGGGATACTCCCATCCCATCGTTTACCCGGTGCCCTCGGGGATCCGGATCGAGGTGAAGGATCAGACCCAGCTCACCATCAGCGGCATGGACAAGCAACTGGTGGGTGCCGTCGCCGCCAAGGTCCGCAGCTTCCGGCCGCCCGAGCCCTACAAGGGCAAAGGCGTCAAGTACGCCGCGGAGCGGATCCGGCGCAAGGCCGGCAAGACCGGGGCGAAGTAATCCCGCGGGACGCGGGACCTGGGGCGGGGCGGGTGTCGCTCGCCCCAGGCAGGAAGAAGGGGATTCCCGTGGCATCGGCTCAGCACAAGCGAGAAGCCCGACTGCGCCGGCACCGCCGGGTGCGCCGCGTGGTCCAGGGAACGTCGGAGCGGCCTCGGCTCTGCGTGTTCAAGAGCGCCCGTCACATCTACGCCCAGATCATCAACGATGAGGAAGGCCGGACGCTGGTGGCCGCCTCCACCCTCTCCAAGGAGCTCGCCCAGCCGGGCGCGCGGGTCAAGAAGGCCGAGGCGGCCAAGGCCGTGGGGACCCTCGTGGCGGAGAAGGCCCTGGCGGGAGGCATCCAGCGGGTGGTCTTCGATCGGGGGGGCTTCCCGTTCCACGGGCGGGTGAAGGCCTTGGCGGCGGCGGCGCGAGACAGGGGGTTACAGTTCTGATGAATGGCGCACGCAGGGTCCAGCGCATCAATCCCGAGGGGCTGCGCCTCGTGGAACGGGTCGTCCACATCAACCGGGTGGCCAAGGTGGTCAAGGGCGGACGGCGATTCAGCTTCAGTGCCCTGGTGGTGGTGGGCGACCAGGCGGGCCACGTGGGGATGGGCCTGGGGAAGGCCAACGAGGTGCCCGAGGCGATCCGGAAAGGGATCGAGGAGGCCAAGAAGAGCCTGATCAAGGTCTCGCTCAAGGAGAGCACCGTCCCCCATGAGGTCATCGGGGTGTTCGGAGCGGGCCGGGTCCTCCTGCGTCCCGCCTCGGCCGGGACCGGCATCGTGGCGGGCGGGGCGGCCCGGGCGGTCCTGGAGGTGGTCGGCGTCCGGGACGTCCTGTCGAAGTCGCTGGGCTCCGACAATCCCCACAACGTGGTGAAGGCGACCATGGCGGGACTGCAGCAGCTGCGCTCTTTGGAGGAGGTGGCGCGGCTCCGGGGGCGGGAGGCCCCGGCCCCAAAGGTGGCGCCAGCGGAGCCATCGGTTGAGGGGGGCCAGGGATGAGCGGGCAGCTCAGGATCACCCTGCGTCGAAGCCGCATCGGGAGGTCTCCCAGGCAGCGGGAGGTACTGCGCGGGCTGGGGCTGCGCCGGATCAATGCCAGCGTGCTCCGGCCGGATGATCCCGCCATCCGGGGCATGGTGGCGAAGGTCTCCCACCTGGTCGAGGTCGAGGCTGTTCCCGGGCGCGCGGCGTGACCACGGGGAGGGACCCCGGTCCGCCCAGAGGGCGGACGAGAGGCGGGGACGGGGCCCCGGAGAGGAATGCCGGAAGGCAGGACGCAATGAAGCTGCACGAGCTCAAGCCGGCCGCGGGCTCCCGGAAGCGTCGGAAGATCGTGGGCCGCGGTCCGGGATCCGGCCACGGCCAGACGTCGGGGCGCGGCGAGAAGGGACAGAAGGCCCGCTCCGGCGGGGGCAGCCGCCCCTGGTTCGAGGGCGGCCAGCTGCCGCTCCACCGGCGGGTGCCCAAGCGCGGATTTACCAACGTCTTCCGCATCGAGTACGCGATCCTGAACGTGAAGGACCTGGAGCGCTTCGAGGCGGGAGCCACGGTGAGTCCGTCCACCCTCCTGGAGGCGGGGCTGGTGCGGCAGGTTGCATCCGGGATCAAGATCCTCGGCGAGGGCAGCCTGAGCAAGCCGCTCGCGGTGTCGGCCCACGCCTTCTCGAAGTCCGCTGAAGCCAAGATCCGGGCGGCCGGAGGCACGGTCGAGGTCATTGCGCGGTGATCGAGCAGCTCCGCAACATCTTCCGCGTCCCCGAGCTGAAGCGGCGGGTGCTCTTTACCTGCGCCCTCCTCATCGTGTACCGGATCGGGGCCCACATTCCCACGCCCGGCGTCGACGCCCACGCCCTGTCGCGCTTCTTCGAGCAGCAGGCGGGGAACCTCCTCGGACTCATGGATGTGTTCACCGGTGGGGCCCTGCGCCGCCTGTCGGTGTTCGCCCTGGGCATCATGCCCTACATCTCCGCGTCCATCATCCTGCAGCTTTTGGCGGTAGTGGTTCCGGCGTTGGAGAAGCTGCAGAAGGAGGGAGAGCAGGGACGGAAGAAGATCACCCAGTACACGCGGTACGGGACGGTGTTCCTGTCGGCTATCCAGGGCCTGGGGATCGCCATTGGCCTGGAGAGCATGCAGATGGGGGGAGCCGCGGTGGTCCCGGCGCCCGGCTGGGGCTTCCGCCTGATGACCACCCTCACCCTGACGGGTGGAACGATCTTCCTCATGTGGCTGGGGGAACAGATCAGCGAGCGGGGCATCGGCAACGGGATCTCCCTGCTCATCTTCGCGGGGATCATCGTCCGAATGCCCGAGGCCATCTTCGCCTCCTGGACCCTCATCACCCAGGGGGAGATGAACCCGCTGGTGTTCCTCGCCCTCCTGGGGCTGATGGTGTTCGTGGTGGCCGCGGTGATCGTCATGACGCTGGGCCAGCGACGCATCCCGGTCCAGTACGCGAAGCGGGTGGTGGGTCGGCGGGTGTACGGGGGGCAGAGCACGCACATCCCCCTGCGGGTGAACACGGCGGGGGTGATTCCGGTGATCTTCGCCAGCTCCATCATCGCTTTCCCCGCCACCATCGCCCAGTTCGTCAAGCACCCCTGGGCTCAGACCTTCCAGTCGTGGCTCCGCTTCGGGGGCGCGCCCTATACGATCCTGTACGGGGCCGGGATCATTTTCTTCACGTACTTTTACACCGCCATCATCTTCAATCCGATTGACGTGGCGGACAACATGAAGAAGTACGGCGGCTACATCCCGGGCATTCGCCCGGGCAGCAAGACCGCCGAGTTCATCGAGCGGGTCCTGGACCGGATCACCCTGGTGGGGGCGCTGTATCTGGCGGCCATCTCGATCCTGCCCGAGATCCTGATCACCTGGATGAACGTCCCCTTCTACTTCGGGGGAACGTCGCTCCTGATCGTCGTGGGCGTCGCCCTGGACACGGTCCAGCAGGTGGAGTCCCATCTGTTGATGCGCCACTACGAGGGCTTCCTCAAGAAGGCCAAGGTCCGGGGGCGAATCTCCTGAGATGCGGCTGATCCTGTTGGGGGCTCCGGGCGCGGGGAAGGGCACGCAGGCCAAACTGCTGGTGGATGCGCTGCGCATTCCCCAGGTCTCCACGGGCGATATGCTGCGGGCGGCCGTGAAGGCGGGCACGCCCCTGGGGCAGGAGGCACAGCAGTACATGAACCGGGGCGCGCTGGTCCCGGATGCTGTGATCATCGGGCTGGTGCGGGAGCGGCTGCAGCAGGCGGACTGCGCCAAAGGCTACATCCTGGACGGGTTCCCCCGGACGGTCGGGCAGGCGGAGGCGCTGGAAAAGACCCTGGCGGAATTGTCGGCCCGCCTGAATCACGTGGTGAGCCTCGAGGTCCCCACGGAGGATCTGGTCCTGCGGATCGCGGGACGCCGCACCTGCCGGAATTGCGGGGCCATGTACCACGTCCGGTTCTCGCCCAGCAAGACCGACGGCCGCTGCGACACGTGCGGTGGGCCGACCACCCAGCGGGACGACGACCGGGAGGAGACGGTGCGGCGCCGGCTCCAGGTGTACACGGACCAGACGGCGCCCCTGATCGATTTCTATGCGGGCCGGGGCCTGCTCAAACGGGTGGAGGGGACGGGAGAGATCGCCGACATTTTCCAGCGCATCACCCGTGCCCTCGGCGCCTGACGGTGCGCCCTCACGGCGCATGGCCCCACGCCCGGAGGGCGCGTGACCAATGCCTCGAAGGGCGCGTGACCAATGAATGAATGACCGGATCGTCCTGAAGGCCCCGTGGGAGCTGGAGTTGTTGCGCCGGAGCAACCGGCTGGTGGCGGAAACACTGGCCGCCCTGGCGGAGCGGGTGAAGCCGGGGGTGACGACGCTGGAGCTGGACCGGTTCGCCGAGTCCTACCTCGTCGGCCGGGGGGCGAAGCCGGCGTTCAAGGGGTACCGGAACTATCCCTTCACCCTCTGCACGTCGATCAACGAGCAGGTGGTGCACGGCCTGCCGTCGGACCGGCGGCTCGAGGAGGGGGATATCCTGAGCCTGGACATGGGCGCCATCGTGGACGGCTACTACGGGGACTCGGCCGTCACGCTGCCCGTGGGGCGGATCTCGGTCGAGGCGGAACGGCTGCTCCAGGTGACCCGGGAGTGCCTGGACCGGGCCATCGCCGCGGCCCGGAACGGCGGCCGGCTCGTGGACATCAGCGGCGCGGTCCAGGGGCATGCCGAGGCCAACGGATTCTCCGTGGTGCGGGTCTTCGTGGGCCATGGGATCGGCAAGGCGCTGCACGAGGCGCCCCAGATCCCGAACTTCGTGGACCCCGCGCGCGGTCGCGGGCCGGTGCTGAAGCCCGGCATGGTGCTGGCCATCGAGCCCATGGTGAACGCCGGGGCCCCCGAGGTTCGCGTGCTGCCGGACCAGTGGACCGCGGTGACCGCGGACGGGTCGCTCTCGGCCCACTTTGAACATACGGTGGCGATCATGGAGAACGGGACGGAGATCCTGACCGCCCTGGATGGCGCGCGCGTCTGAGAAGGGCGCGACCGAGGGGGCAAGGGGCGCGGGGTAGTCGAGGCGTATGGCCAAGGAAGAGGCCGTCGAGGTCGAGGGAACGGTGGTGGAACCGCTCCCCAACGCGATGTTCCGGGTGAAGCTGGAGACCGGACACAAGGTCCTGGCCCACATCTCCGGGAAGATGCGCATGCACTTCATCCGCATCCTGCCGGGAGACAAGGTCATCGTCGAGCTGTCGCCCTACGACCTCACCCGGGGACGGATCATTTACCGCTACAAGTGAATGCAGAATGCGGATTGCGGAATTGGAGATTCGGAGCCGGGTGTCATTCCGCATTGACGAGGGGTGCGCTGATGAAAGTCCGGGCATCGGTGAAGGTGATCTGCGAGAAGTGCAAGGTGATCAAGCGGAAGCGGGTCATCCGGATCGTCTGCGAGAACCCGAAGCACAAGCAGCGGCAGGGGTAACGTCCCAATGCGGATTGGCGAATGCGGAGTGTGGAATCACGACAGTGCGCCTTCATTCCGCATTCCGAATTCGGGGACCCCTTGGGTGTTCCGCAATCGAGCATAGGAGGTTGACGTGGCGCGAATTGCCGGGGTGGATCTGCCGCGGGAGAAGCGAATGGAGGTCGCCCTCACCTACATCTACGGGATCGGGCGGCCCGCGGCCCAGAAGATCCTGCGGGACGCCGAGGTTGCCCCCGAGATCCGGGTCAAGGATCTGACCGAGGACCAGGTCAACAAGCTCCGCCGGGTCATCGAGGGGGACTACCGAGTCGAAGGCGACCTGAAGCGCCAGGTGTCCATGAACGTCAAGCGCCTCATGGACATCGGCTGCTATCGGGGCCTGCGGCACCGGCGGGGCCTGCCTGTCCGGGGCCAGCGGACCAGCACCAACGCCCGGACCCGCAAGGGCCCGCGCCGCACCGTGGGGGCGAAGCGGTCGGCCAAGACCACCCCCACCGGCAAGGCCTAGGGCCAGGATCAGTTGGGACCGTTCCAGGGTTGGTAATTGGTCCTTGAGTATTGGTCATTAAAGGGAGGGTAGAGATGGCAACACCGGCTTTTTTTTTTAATGATACGGCGACCACCAAGAAGGAGGGGAAGGGCGTCACCCACGGTCTCGCCTGTATCCAGGCGACGTTCAACAACACCATCGTCACCATCACCGATGGGGCGGGCAACGTCGTGACCTGGGCCAGTGCGGGCAGCGTGGGATTCAAGGGGTCGCGCAAGAGCACGCCCTTCGCCGCCCAGATGGCCGCCGAGGGTGCCGCCAAGAAGGCCATCGCCCAGGGCATGAAAGAGGTGAAGGTCTACGTCAAGGGCCCGGGCGCCGGCCGGGAAGCGGCCATCCGCTCCCTCCAGGCGGCCGGGCTGGAGATCACGGCCATCAAGGACGTGACCCCCATCCCCCATAACGGCTGCCGGCCCCGCAAGCGACGGCGCGTCTAACGGTGTGCCGCGGTGCGGAAGTGCTGCAGTGCTGCAGTTTCGGAACAGCAGCACGGCAGGACGGCAACACGGCAGCACAAGGAGAGTAGTCAGTGGGACGACAAACCGACCCGGTGTGCAAGCTTTGCCGACGAGAGGGAATGAAACTTTTCCTCAAGGGCGATCGGTGCTACTCGCTCAAGTGCGCCATCGAGAAGCGGAACTACCCTCCCGGGGACCACGGGCAACGCGGGCAACGCCGATCCAAGCAATCGGAGTACGGCCTGCAGCTCCGGGAAAAGCAGAAGATGAAACGCATTTACGGGATCCAGGAGACCCAGTTCCGCAACTACTTCGAGATGGCCGAACGGCAGAAGGGGATTACCGGGGAGAATCTGGTCCGCCTGCTGGAGCAGCGGCTGGACAACGTGGTGCACCGCCTGGGGTTCGGCGCGTCCCGCGCCCAGGCGCGCATGCTCATCGTCCACGGCCACATGCGGGTCAACGGCCGCCGCGTGACTATTCCGGCCCACCTGGTCCGGGCCGGTGACGTGGTGGAGGTGGCGCCGGCCAGTCGCGACCGGGAGGCGATCAAGATCGCCCTGGAAGGCGCCAAGAAGCGCCGGGTGCCCTCCTGGCTGGAGCTGGATGCGGCCACCTTCAAGGGCACCGTCCGCAGCCTTCCCGGCAAGGAAGAGATGGCCATCCCGGTGCAGGAGCAGTTGGTGGTCGCCCTGTACTCGAAGTGAGACGGGCGAGGAGAGGCGAATGATTCAGAAGTTCAAGGGATTCCAAAGGCCCAAACGACTGGATTGCGAGTTGGAGACCCTCACCAGCACCTACGGGAAGTTCTTCGCGGAGCCCCTAGAACGCGGCTTCGGCCTGACGTTAGGCAACGCCCTGCGGCGGGTGCTGCTCTCCGCCATCGAGGGGGCGGCCATCACGTCGGTGCGGATCCTGGGGGTCCTGCACGAGTTCTCCTCAGTCCCCGGGGTCAAAGAGGATGTCACCGACGTCATCCTGAACCTGAAGCAGGTCCGGCTGAAGCTCAACGTAGACCACCCCAAGACCCTGACCCTGAAGGCGGCGGGGGAGGGGGAGGTGCGGGCCTCCCAGATCACCCCCGACCCCGACGTCGAGATCCTGTCGCCGGACCTGTACCTGTGCAGCCTGGACAAGGACGGCAAGCTGGACATGGAGCTGGAGATCCGCCACGGCCGGGGCTACGTCCCGGCCGAGCGGAACAAGCGGGAAGGGATGCCGGTGGACGCGATCCCCATCGACGCCATCTTCTCCCCCATCCGGAGGGTGAACTTCCAGGTGGAAGATACCCGCGTGGGCCAGGCCACGGATTACAACAAGCTGATCCTGGAGGCCTGGACCGACGGCTCCGTGCTCCCCCAGGACGCCGTGGCCTACGCCGCCAAGATCCTGAAGGACCACCTCAGCATGTTCATCAACTTCGAGGAGGAGGCGGAGGAGGCGGAGGAGGTCGCGGACGAGGGGCGGGACCGGGTGGTCGAGAACCTGGCCCGGTCCGTGGACGAGTTGGAGCTCTCGGTGCGCTCCGCCAACTGCCTGAAGAACTCCAACATCCGCTACATCTACGAGCTGGTGGAAAAGACCGAGGCCGAGATGCTCAAGACCAAGAACTTCGGCCGGAAGTCGCTGAACGAGATCAAGGAGATCCTGGCGAGCATGGGGCTCAGCCTGGGGATGCGACTGGACGCGGCGGTGGGCGAGGCCGCCCGGCGCAAGGTGGCCAAGGGATAGGGCAGTGGGCGGTCGGGGAGATCAGGGGCGATGCGGCACAGGCGGGTGGGAGGGAAGCTCGGGCGGACGACGGCACACCGGGAGATGATGATGCGCAATCTGGTGACCTCGCTCCTCCTGTACGAGAAGATCATCACCACGGCCGCCAAGGCCAAGGAGCTGCGCAGCGTGGCGGAGAAGATGGTCACGCTGGCCAAGCGGGAGGATCTGTCCGCCCGGCGCCAGGCGGCGGAGGTGGTGAAGGACGACAAGGCCCTGAAGAAGCTCTTCGACACCCTGGGCGCGCGCTACCGGGACCGGAGCGGCGGCTACACCCGGATCACCAAGCTGGATTACCGGATGGGGGACGGGGCACCGCTGGCGGCCATCGAGTTCATCGGGATGGAGCCGCCGGCCGAGGCCAAGGGCGAGAAGCCCGCGGGAACTGGACGGCGCCGCCGCCGGCGGCGAGGCAAGGGGGGCGGCGCGCCGGCCGCAACGCCTGCCGGAGCCGCATCGGAAGCCTGAGCATCCCCGCCTCTAGAAGAATCCATCACGCCCTCCCGCATGCGTCCCGCGGGAGGGCGTTTTGATTTTCTGCGGCGACGTGACCAGGCCCTAGGGTCCCCGCGACCTTCCCTCTTTCCGGTTGCCCGCCTCTCCCAGACTGCCTCATGGCCCCACACTGTGGGGATTTCGCCTTGACTAACCTGAGGGGTCCCCAGTAGGATGCGCCAACACTTCGCCTCCCCAGCCTTCCCCCGTGACCGGAGGAGACTCGAGTGACCCGCACCGGGGAGCCCATGTTCTTCTACTCTCGATTCAAGCAGGATGACTTGGTGTGCACAGCCCTTCAGGGCCCCTGACCCCTGGAGGGCTGTCGTGTTTGTGGATATCAGGAGGCTGGTGGGGAATCTCAAAGAGGAGGCGGACGACAAGGCAAGGCGACTAAAGCGGCAAAGTCCCCCAATCGTCCCCCAATTCGGCATGGAGTCGACGCGGCAACGCGCGCGGCTGAAGCCGGCCGTTAGAAAACAGTGTGCGAATCCTTCTTGCGGCTCTTCTGCTTTCGGCCTCTACTACGGCATTTGCTGACGGGGACAAGCTTGTAAAGCTTGATACTCGCCCTGGTGTCTCGGTGTCCTTCTATTACATGAAACGTGACGGCGCGCCGGCAACCGTTATCCTACTGCCTGGTGGGGGTGGCGGAATTGGGCTGAAGGACGGCGTACCCACATCCGAGAATTTTCTGGTGCGCACCCGTGACTACTTTACCGCCAATGGCTTCAGTGTTGCAGTGGTCGGCAGGCCGTCAGACAAGGAACTGGATTATGAGGTTCGGATCAGCCCCGAACATATCCAGGATTTGCGCCAGATAGTGAGCTACCTGAAAAAGGATACCGGCCTGCCGGTCTGGCTGGTGGGCACAAGCCGTGGAACCATCTCGGCCGCGGCCGGAGCGATTGCGTTCGGGAACAAGGAATTGGCGGGTATCGTCCTTACGTCAAGCGTGACGAGTTCCAAGAGAACAGGTGCCGTTCCGACACAAACACTTGCCGCGATACGTATTCCCGTTCTCGTCTTGCATCACGAAAAGGATGCCTGTGCCATCACGAAGCCAGGCGAGGTGTCTTTGATCACTACCGGCCTGAAAAATGCTCAAGTGAAAAAGCAGATCATGGTTCGTGGTGGAGCCAATCCCCAGGGCGATCCATGCGAAGCTTTGCATTGGCACGGGTTTATCGGCATGGAAAAGGAGGCCGTGAACATCATCGCCGGTTGGATCAGAAACCCGAGGCCTTAGGTTTCTCGCTCTCGGGTCAAGGGGACGTGCCGACAAGCGGCGCGTCCGTTGCCCAACACGTTGGACCGACATGCGACGACACATCACGCCGTGGATATTCGGGCTCGCGCTTTTGGTCGGCACTCCGACCGCACACGGGCAGCTATTCGAGGCAGACTCGAAGCGCCACGGGAATCCGAAGATGGACATCGTCCTGAGGGAGGTTGAACGACGACAACACTCCTCCGTGATCGAAATCACGATCACCTCGATCGGATCCTCGGTGGGCTCGTCCTTTTTCATCCTCTGCAGTGTGCGTCAGCTCGCCCAACTTCGGGGAAACTACCGCTATATAGTCAAGATCGAGGATAGACCCAAGCGTGGGCAGATGCTCGTTGGCTTCCTTCGTAGTCCAGGGGAGACGCTGTCGGATATCGACCCTACGTTCGCGGGACTCGACACCCGCGAGGCCGTTCTCGATCTCGATCAATTCGCTGAGATATGCGATCTCACCAAGTAGCGCGGCCCATCACGCTGCCGGAGCCGATCCCGCTCCGTCTTACGGGACGTAGTTCATTTTCTTCACTTTCTTGACGCGGCGAAAGCCGAAGCAGCATTTCTGTTCCGCTTCTTGCTTCTGTGCGGTAAGCGGCACTCCTCGGATCGCTGTCTCACCTCGACAACCCAGGTTGAAGTGCGGGGCATGCTGATCAATTGAGCAAACCCGGACGCAGGCTTGCCCGTCTGTGCGCAGTCGTGGTAAGAAAGGACCCTTGCTCGAAGGAGCCTCTCCGGCGTTGTTGAGAGTGTGCAGGACTGTTCTGGCCGGGGACTAACGCTGCGGAGGGGGAGACGAGGAGCGGTCACATGCCCACGTTCAAGATCGCGGTGATTCCGGGGGACGGCGTCGGGATAGAAGTCGTGGCTGAGGGGCAGAGGGTCCTTGAAGCCGCGGGGCGGCGCGAGAGGAACCTGCAGCTGAAGTTCACCGCCTTCGGCTGGGGCAGCGCCTACTACAAGAAACACGGCCGGATGATGCCGGCCGACGCCCTGGACACGCTGCGGAAGTTCGACGCCATCTATCTGGGCGCGATCGGGGACCCGTCGATTCCGGATCATATCACGCTGCATGGCCTGCTGTTCCCCATCCGCCGGGAGTTCGATCAGTACGTGAACGTGCGGCCCGCCTACCTGTACGCGGGGGCTCCCACTCCGCTCGCCGACAAGGCCCCGGGCAGCATCGACATGCTGGTGATCCGGGAGAACACCGAGGGCGAGTACGCCGACGCCGGCGGCCGCATCTATCGGGGATTCCCGGACGAGGTGGCCGTCCAGACCAACATCTTCACCCGGCACGGGACGGAACGGATCATCCGGTTCGCCTTCGAGCAGGCCCGCTCGCGGCGGAAGCACCTGACCTCCATCACCAAGTCCAACGCCCTCGCCCACAGCATGGTCTTCTGGGACGACGTCTTCCGCCAGGTGGCGCGCGACTATCCCGGGGTGAAGACGAACTCCATGCTGGTGGATGCGGCCTGCATGAACTTCGTGCGCCGGCCCGAGGCCTTTGACGTGGTGGTGGCCAGCAACCTGTTCGGGGACATCCTGACGGACCTCTCGGCGGCTGTGGTGGGCGGCATGGGGCTCGCGCCCGCGGCCAACCTGAACCCCACCCGGAAGTTTCCGTCCATGTTCGAGCCGGTGCATGGCTCGGCCCCGGACATCGCGGGCAAGGGCGTCGTGAACCCCATCGCGGCAATCCTGACGGGCGGCATGCTGCTGGACTTCCTGGGAGCGCGGCGGGCCGCGGTCCGGATTCAGAAGGCGGTGGCGGCCGTCCTGGCCGAGGGCACAGTCCGGACGCCCGATCTGGGCGGCCGATCGAAGACGAAAGAGGTGACTGCCGCGATCCTCGGGCACCTCTGAGAAGTTGGCAATTGGGCAATTTGGCAATCTGGCAATCAGGAGTTCCCAGTTGCCGAGTTGCCGGGTGCCCGCCGGGGGCGCGCCAAGAGTGACAGGGACAGCGACAGCGAAAGGCATGCTGGGGCGTGCCCCGCCGTATTTTCCCTTGCCTGACGTGACGCCGGTGTGTTAGGAAACAGGTTCCGCCAAGTCCGCGGGTCGCCGCCTGTGACCCGCCGCCAGCGTTCCTGGAAGTCCGCGAAACCGCGAGGCGAGCGATGAAAAGACCCGAAACCGCCAAGATCCGAAACGTTGCGCTGGTAGCCCACGGCGGTGCGGGCAAGACCGCCCTGACCGAGGCCATGCTCTTCACCGCCGGGGCGACGACCCGCCTCGGCAAGGTAGAGGACGGCACCACCACGACGGACTTCGACGAGGACGAGATCCGGCGCAAGATCAGCATCAGCGCCGCCCTGGCCTGGTGCGAGTGGAAGGGGTGCAAGTTCAATCTCGTGGACACGCCGGGCTTCGCCGCCTTCCTCACCGACGCCAAGAACACCCTGCGGGTGGTGGACGGTGTCGTGGTGGTGGTGGGCGCCCCGGACGGGGTGAAGGTCCAGACGGAGAAGGTGTGGAGCTACGCCGCCGCCCAGGACCTGCCCCGGGCCATCTACCTGTCCAAGATGGACCGGGAGCGGGCCGACTTCGCCCGCGCCCTGGAGGACGTGCGGAAGAACCTCTCCCCCAAGGCGGTGCCGGTGCAGGTCCCCATCGGGCAGGAGGCCGGATTCGCCGGTGTGGTGGACCTGGTCCGCATGCGGGCGATCCGGTTCGCGACCGACGGCTCCGGCAAGGCGACGGAGGGGGACGTCCCCACCGACGTGAAGTCCCTCGCCGAGACGCAGCGCGCCGCCCTGGTGGAGGCCGTGGCCGAGGCCGACGATCGCCTCTTGGAGAAGTACCTGGAGAGCGGGGAGCTGACCGAGGCCGAATTTCGCGAAGGGCTCACCCGGGGCATCCGGGAGCAGAAGCTGTTCCCGGTCCTGTGCGGCGCCCCGACCCGGAACATCGGGATCTCCCCGCTCCTGGACCTCCTGGCGGAGGCCTTCCCGTCGCCCCTGGACCGGCCGCCCGTGGAGGGGACGGATCTGAAAGGGAATGGGACCGTCCGGCGCGCGGTCAAGGACGACGCGCCCCTTTCGGCGTTGGTCTTCAAGACCGTGGCGGACCTCTATGCCGGCAAGATAACCATGTTCCGGGTGTATTCCGGGACCATGACCTCGGACTCCACCATCTTCAACGCGACCAAAGGCGCGAAGGAGCGGGTGGGGCAGCTCCTGCTGCTGCGGGGCAAGCAGCAGACCCCGGTGGAGGCGCTGGGGGCCGGCGACATGGGGGCCGTGGTCAAATTGAAAGAGACCGGGACCGGCGACACCCTGTGCGACGAGAAGGAACCCATCCGTCTGCCCGAGATCGGCTTCCCCGCACCGGTCATCTCCTTCGCCGTGGAGCCCAAGGTCAAGGGGGACGAGGACAAGATGAGTACCGCCTTCACGCGTCTCCGGGAGGAGGATCCGACGATCCAGGTCCGCTACGATCCCCAGACCAGGGAGACGGTCGTGTCGGGCATGGGCCGGGCCCACGTGGAGATCGTGGCGGAGCGCCTCAAGCGCAAGTTCGGGTTGGACGTGACCCTCAAGACCCCGCGGGTCCCGTACAAGGAGACGGTCAAGACCCGGGCCAGCGAGATCCAGGGGCGCCACAAGAAACAGACCGGGGGTCGAGGGCAGTTCGGCGACTGCTGGATCCACATGGAGCCCTTGCCGCGGGGGGGCGGCTTCGAGTATGTCAACCAGGTCGTGGGCGGCGCCATCCCGCGGAACTTCATCTCGGCCGTGGAGAAGGGCATCGTCGAGGGGATGGAGCGGGGACCCGTGGCCGGCTTTCCGGTCGTGGACCTCAGGGTGACCCTGTACGATGGCTCCACCCATGCCGTGGATTCCTCCGAGCTGGCCTTCAAGCTGGCCGGGCGGCTGGCCTTCCGGAAGGCCGTGGCCCAGGCCAAGCCCACCCTGCTCGAGCCCATCATGACGGTCGAGGTGGTCGCGCCTGCAGACTGCATGGGGGATATCGTGGGGGACCTGAACAGCAAGCGCGGCCGCGTGCTGGGGATCGAGGCCAAGGGACGCAACCAGGCCGTGAAGGCCCACGTCCCCCTGGCGGAGATGCTCGAGTACGACCCCAGGCTCCGGTCCATCACCGGCGACCGGGGCGATTACACGATGGAGTTCTCCCACTACGAGGAGGTCCCGGCCCAGATCCAGGAGCGGATCGTGGCCGAAGTGAAGCACCCCGTGGAAGAGGAAGAGGAATAATCCCCCGCCTGGGCGGGGCGGGGCAGGCACCGGAGGCGCGATTTTTCCCTTGCGTGCCTCTGGGTGCCGTGGTATCGTGCGCCTCGGAGTGGGCATTCTGCCCACTCTTTGTTTTTCGAGGGTCCCCCGCGCGAGGTTTTGGCGGGAAGCCGCGGCCGGCCGGACAGGCGGCCAGCGAATCCACATGACGCAACGCGGCGGTTCAGGGGTCGAACAGCGTCCGGGGGAAGTCGTGGAGCGCGTGCGCAGCCTCGCCCAGCCGATCCTCGCGGATCGCGGGCTGGAGCTGGTGGATGTTGAGTTCCTGCGGGAAAGCCAGGGGTGGATCCTGCGCCTGTACTTGGACCGGCCGGGCGGCGTCAGGCTGGAGGACTGCCAGCGGGTGAGCGAGGAACTCGGGGACCATCTGGACGTGGAGGACCTCATCGGCCATCCGTACCATCTGGAGATCTCGTCCGCCGGTCTGGATCGTCCTTTGACACGCGACGGCGATTTCGTCGCCTTCGCGGGCAAGGCGGCGCGGCTCAGCACGCGCGAGCCGGTGGAGGGCCAGCGCAACTTCCGCGGCCGACTGGCCGGCCTGGCGGGGGATACGGTGCTCTTGGACCTTCCGGATGGCCGGCGGGTGACCATCCCGCGCGGGCTCATCCTTAAGGCGCGACTGGAGATCGAACTATAGCCCAACGACCTGGGCGCCCGGGGGGCACCCATGGGAGGCACCGTATGGACCTGATGCAGGTCATCGATCAGATCGGACGAGAGAAGGGGATCGAGAAGGAGATCCTGATTGACGCCGTCGGGGCCGCCATCCTCTCGGCGTCCCGGAAGGGCCTGCCTCCCGCGCAGGCGGCCCTGGACCTGCGGGTGGACTTCGACGGGAAGTCGGGCCAGTTCAGGCTCTACGCCGTCAAGCGCGTGGTGGAGACCCCCGCGAATCCCAAGGTCGAGATCAGCCTGGAGGAGGCCCAGCAGATCAACCCCGAGGCGCACATCGGGGACGAGGTGAAAAGCCCGGTCCCGATCCAGGCCGGCAGCTTCGGCCGGGTCGCCGCCCAGACCGCCAAGCAGGTGATCATCCAGCGGGTCCGCGAGGCGGAGCGGGACTCGGTGTACCAGACGTTCAAGGAGAAAGAGGGCGAGCTGGTCCACGGCGTGGTGCAGCGGGTCATCAAGGGGAACGCCATCCTCAACATCGGGAAGGCCGAGGCGATCCTGCCGGTGCGGGAACAGTTGCCCCGCGAGGAATTCCGGGTGGGCGACCGCGTGCGGGCCTACATCCTGGACGTCAAGAAGACCTCCAGGGGCTCCCAGATCGTCGTCTCGCGAACGCACCCGGGGTTCGTGAAGCGCCTGTTCGAGCTGGAGGTCCCGGAGATCTACGAGGGCATCGTGGAGGTGCGGGCCGCCGCGCGCGAGGCCGGGGAGCGGGCCAAGATCGCCGTGGTCTCCAAGGACAGCAGGGTGGATCCGGTCGGCGCGTGTGTGGGCTACCGGGGGGCCCGGGTGCAGGCCATCGTCCGGGAACTTCAGGGGGAGAAGATCGACATCATCCCCTGGCGGGAGGACTCGGGCGCCTTCGTCCGCGCCGCGCTGGCCCCGGCCGAGGTGCAGCAGGTCAGCGTGGAATCCGAGACGCGGACGCTCCGGGTGGTGGTGGCGGATGACCAGCTCTCTCTGGCCATCGGGCGGCGCGGGCAGAACGCGCGGCTGGCCGCAAAGCTCGTGGGCTGGAAGGTGGACATCCGGAGCATGTCGGAGCTTCAGCGTGAGGCCGAGGCCGCCCTGTCGGCGCTGATGGCGGGCGATCCGCGGCCGGAGGCGCCACCGGCCGTGGACGAGGCGGCCGCGCTGGAGCAGCTCACGGGGCTGCCGGGCGTGGGGGAGAAGCTGGCCGCCCGTCTCGTGGCGGCCGGCTATGCAGGGGTCGCGGCCCTGGCGGGTGTTTCGTCCGAGGCCTTGCAGGAGATCGAGGGGATCGGGCCCAAGAGCGCAGAGAAGATCCTCAACGCGGCGCGGGAAGCGCTGGGCAATGCGACGAGTGGCGCCTCGCCGGAGACGCCCGCCCTGGAAGCGGCCATCCCCGACGGGGACGCCGCCGCCGCGGGGGCGGAGCGGTAGGCGCCGAGGGAACGTCGCCGCATGGCGCAGCCCATCCTGCGGACCTGTGTGGGCTGCCGGAAGCGCCAAGAGCAGCACGCGCTGGTTCGGATCAGCGTGGATCCTGCCGGGGACGTGATCGTGCACCCGCGGCGCCCCCAAGGTCGGGGGGCGTACCTCTGTCCCTCCCTGGCCTGCCTGGCTCGAGCCTGGGATCGGCGGGCCTTCCCGCGGGCCTTCCGGCGGAAGCTTCCGCGGCTCGAGGCCGGGGCATTGCGTGCGCGCTTCGAGGAGGAGTTGAAGCGACGGGGGGTCATCGCGGAGTAACCAGGTTCGCTCCGATGCAGGGAAGCGGGACAGCAGCCATCGTCCCGCGGAGGATGTCAGCGTGGGAACGGTTCGAGTCTACGATCTGGCGACGAAGTTTCGCCTGACCACCAAGGAGGTCCTGGAGCGGCTCCAGGCGGCGGGAATCGAGGCCACGACCTTCACCAGCTCGGTGGAGGAGCAGTCGGCCCGGGATATCCTGTCCCAGGCAGTGGCCCGGATCCCGGCCCGCACGATCCGGCCGGGAAGCGGCCTTCCGATCAAGCCGGCGTCGCGGCACACGCCCCGCGCCAAGACGAGTGCCGCCCAGGCGAGCGCCACCGCCCCCGCCAAGGCGCCGGCCCAGCCGCGGACCCGAACGAAGGTGGCCACGGGAGAGACCGCGGCCGAGCCAAGACCCCGGACCCGGCGGACGGTCGCGGCCAGCGCGTCTCGCCTGAAGCCCCTGGTCGTGACGCTGGATGCCCCCACCGTGGAGCCCGCGACGCTGATCGCCCCATCCGCCGAGCCGGCGGTACTGCCTGTCGCGGCGCCCCCGGCTGCGGCCGCTCCGGCCCTCGAGGTCCCGCCCAAGGGGGATGTCACCCTTCCATCACCCCCGCCGGTGAGGTCGCCGGAGATCCTTGAGCCCGCACGACCCGGCGTGGAGCCGCCGAAGCCAGCGCCCGAGGCGCCGCGAAGACCAGCGCCGGAGGTGCCGGGAAGAGTTGTTCCGCCCGCGGGCGTGCGCCCCACCCCGCCGGCGCCCCCCTCCCATAGGCGGGAAGAGTACCGACCCCCTCGACGGGAGGAACTGGTGCGACCCCCGGCCGCCGGCCAGGCGGGCGCGCAGCCCCCGCACGCGGCGCCGCGGGCCGAGCCCCAGCGACCGACGCTGGAGCCGCCCCGGCCGACCGTGCAGCCCCCGCGGCCGGTCGTCGCCGAGGTTCAGGCGCCGGACATCCGTGCGCTGGAAGCGCCCCCGGCACCGGCCTACCTTCCGCCCATCGAGCCGAAGCTGGGCCTGCCCATCGAGCCCAAGGGACCGGTGATCGCGGTACCACCGCCCCGGGCGGCGAGGATTGAAGCCCCGACGCCTGCGGCGGCCCGCGTGGCCAAGGTCCTGAAGGTCGGCGAGGGCATGACGCCCAAGGATCTGGCGGGGAAGATGTCCGCCACCCCCAGCGACGTGATCAAGCGGCTGATCAAGCTGGGCGTCCTGGCCGCGATCAACACGCCCATCGACCCCGAGACCATCGGCAAGGTGGCCGAGCAGTTCGGCTACACGGTGGAGCGCGCCTCCCCCGAGGAGCTGGTGGAGGAAATGGTGGAGGTCGAGGACCCCGCCCTGCTCAAGCCCCGGGCCCCGGTGGTCACGGTCATGGGGCACGTGGACCACGGCAAGACCTCGCTCCTGGACGCCATCCGCCACTCCAACGTGACCGCCACCGAGGCGGGCGGCATCACCCAGCACATCGGGGCGTACGAGGTCGAGGTCCCGGGTCACGCCGTCAGCCGCGTCGTCTTCCTGGATACCCCCGGCCACGAGGCCTTCACGGCCATGCGGGCCAGGGGGGCGCACGCCACCGATATCGTGGTCCTGGTCGTGGCCGCGGACGACGGCGTCATGCCTCAGACCATCGAGGCCGTCAACCACGCCAAGGATGCGAAGGTGCCGATCCTGGTGGCGATCAACAAGGTCGACAAGCCCAACGCCGATCCCAACCGCATCAAGCAGCAGCTGGCGGAGTACAGTCTGGTCCCCGAGGAGTGGGGGGGGGAGACGATCTTCGTCCACGTCTCCGCCAAGCGGCGGGAGGGGATCGACAAGCTCCTGGACAATCTCCTGGTCCTGGCCGAGGTCCAGGAACTGAGGGCGAACCCGGGAAAGCCGGCCCGGGGGGTGGTCATCGAGTCGGAGCTGGACAAGGGGCGCGGCCCCGTCGCCACGGTCCTGGTCCAGAGCGGGGGCTTGCGGGTCGGGGACGCGGTGGTGGCCGGCCTGCATCACGGCCGGGTGCGGGCCATGATCAACGACAAGCGCAAGAAGCTCCAGGAGGCCGGCCCGGCCACCCCGGTGGAGATCCTGGGCCTGTCGGGGGTGCCGCTGGCCGGTGACACCTTCGCCGTGGTGGGGGACGAGAAGAAGGCGCGCCAGATCGCCGTGGCCCGACAGCAGAAGCACCGCCAGGAAGTGATGGTGAGCCATCCCAAGATCACCCTGGAGGTCCTGCACCAGCAGATCAAAAAAGGCGAGGTGAAAGAGCTGCGCATGATCCTCAAGGGGGACGTCCAGGGCTCGGTCGAGCCGCTGCAGCAGTCCCTGGGGCGCCTGGGCACCGAGCAGGTGCAGGTCAAGGTCATTCACAGCTCCGTCGGGGCCATCACGGAGAGCGACGTGATGCTGGCCTCGGCCAGCAATGCCATCATCGTTGGGTTCAACGTCCGGCCCGAGCCCAAGGCGCAGAGGCTGGCGGAGCGGGAGCACGTGGACGTCCGCCTCTACACCGTCATCTACGACGCCATCAACCAGGTCAAGGCCGCCATGGAGGGCCTGCTGGAGCCGCAGTACGTGGAGCGGGCGCTGGGCCGCGTCGAAGTGCGCCAGATCTTCCATATCTCCAAGGTGGGGACGATCGCCGGCTCCTACGTGGCGGACGGCAAGGTGGCCCGGGACGCCCGGGCACGGGTGGTTCGCGACGGGCAGGTCATTCACCAGGGGAAGATCGGCTCGCTGCGACGGTTCAAGGACGACGTCCGCGAGGTCCAGAGCGGGATGGAGTGCGGCATCGGGCTGGCCAACTTCAACGATATCCACCCTGGCGACGTGTTGGAGGCCTACGAGCTGGAGGAGATCACCCCCAAGCTCTAGCCAGCCAGACAACGCCACCGCACATGAACGCAACTGCACGCGAATGGGTTCAGGGGGGATTGGCGTTCCTTGGCACTTGGTTGCGGTTTCCGGTTGTGAGCCATGACGGTCGGGAGTTGTAAGATCGAACTCCGGATCCCGGACAGCGGGTCGCTGAAGGCGAAGCGGCGGGTGGTCAAGAGCCTCAAAGACCGGGTCCAGGCGCGATTCAACGTCGGCATCGCCGAGGTGGATCGGCTGGACGACTGGCAGCGGGCCACGCTGGGGGTGGTGTCCGTGAGCAACGACGCCCGCCTGGTGGACGAGACCCTCTCCAAGGTCGTGAACTGGATCGAGGCCAGCCACGAGGCCCTGGTGGTGGACTACGAGATCGATCTGGTCACGCACTGACCCCGCCTGGATCCCGGGATCGGGCCCCACGGACATCCTCTATTCTGTGCCGTTGCTCTCAGACCAGACAATGCCATTGAACCGCACAGCACGCACAGCACGCAAAACATCCCCCGATATTCCCAGGTCTGGCGAGGGAGAGGTTGGGACAGGGTCCGGAATACTCTGACCGGCCGGGTCCCATCGGGTTTTTGATATCCCGCAGGCCGTTGCGAGCTCTGCGGTGACATGGGTGTTTGCAGACTGGAACACGCGACCTCCCACGGTCCGACTCGACTACCGATGCCCTTGCCGTTCAAGCGCGCCGACCGGGTGGCCGGCCTGATCCAGGAAGAGCTGAGTCGCCTGCTGCTCCGCGAGGTCAAGGATCCGCGACTGCATCAGGTGACCATCACGGCGGTGCGCGTCAGCCCGGACCTGCGCCATGCCTGGGTGTTCTTCACGGGCCGGGGTGGCAAGGACGGTCTCACCGAGGAATTGAAAGGCCTCCAATCGGCGGCGGGCTTCCTTCGGGGGCAGCTGGGCCGAACCTTGCGCCTCAGGTACGCGCCTGAGTTGACCTTCGAGGTGGACGATTCGGTGGAACGGGGCCTGCACATCGCGGCGCTGCTCAAACAGATTGAGCCTCCCGAGGGGGATCAGGGTGAGTGACCTGGATCAGCCGGAACGAACCGGCGGGGCGCATGAAAAGGATGGAGCAATGCCTGCACCTCTCGGCGCGACTGCAGGACGCCGCGCTACCGGGAGGTCAAGCCGGTGAGTGACCTGGATCAGGTCGTCGCGACGCTCCGGGCGGCACCTTCGGTGGCGGTGTTATCCCACATCAACCCGGAGGGCGATGCCATCGGGGCGACCCTGGGGGCCGCGCTGGCATTGCGAGGGGTGGGGAAGGTGACGGCGGCCTACAATGCCAGCCCCCTCCCCCCCGGCCTCGAGAGCCTCCCGGGGGCGGACGAGGTCCTGCGGGAAGTGCCCATCCGCACTGCCTACGCCTGTTACCTGGTCCTGGACACGAGCGATCTCCCCCGCACGGGGGGGCTGCTGGATTCGCGGCCGGACCATGCCGTGGTCGTCAACGTCGATCACCACGCCGCGAACACGCGGTTCGGGACGGTCAACTGGGTGGACCCCGAGGCCTCCTCGGCCGGCGAGCTGGTGTACCGGATCCTTCACCACGGGGGATTCCCCCTCTCCGCGGTCGTGGCGACGAACCTGTACGCCGCCATCCAGACCGACACCGGGTCCTTCCAGTACGGCAACACGACGCCCGCCGCCCTGAGGGCGGCGGCGGATCTCGTGGAGCGCGGGGCCGCGGTCGAGCAGATCACCGCGGGGTTGTACGAGAATCACGATCCGCGGGAGTGGCGACTGCTCAGCCAGGCCCTGGCCACCCTGCAGGTGAGCGCGGACGGGCGGGTCGCGTGGATCGAGGTCACCATCGCCGCCCAGCAACAGGCGGGGATCGGGATGGAGGCCACAGAGGGCTTCATCAATTACGTCCGCGCCGTGCGGGGCGTGCAGATCGCCGTGGCCTTCAAGGAGATTTCGCCCACCGAGGTGAGGGTGAGCCTCCGGTCCCGGGGACCCGTGGACGTGGCGCGGCTGGCACAGGCCTTTGCCGGCGGCGGACACCGGAATGCGGCGGGCTGCACACTCCCTCATGCTTTGCCCGAGGCCAAGGCCCGCATCCTGGCAGCCGCGTCATCCTATCTTGATTGAGGATGTGTGATTGTGGATTGTTGATGTCTTCCCAATCGGCACTCCTCAATCCACAATCAAAAATCGCGCGATGAGTATCAGAGCGCAAGTCCATGGTGTCCTGAACATCAACAAGCCCGCGGGGATGACGTCCCACGACGTGGTGGATGCCGTCCGCAAGATCCTGGGCATGCGGCGGGTGGGACACACGGGGACATTGGACCCCCAGGCCACGGGTGTGCTGCCCCTGTGTGTGGGGGGGGCGACGCGGATCGCCCAGTACCTGACCCAGGCGGACAAGGAATACGTCATGACCCTGCGGCTGGGCATCACCACCGACACGCTGGATGCCGCGGGGAAGGAGACGGCCCGGGTCGAGAACATCGCCGTGCGGCGCGCGGATCTCGAGGCGATTCTGCCCCGCTTCACGGGAGAGATCCAGCAGGTGCCGCCGATCTATTCGGCCAAGAAATACCGCGGGGAACGTTTGTACCGCCTGGCCCGTCGAGGGGAACAGGTGGAGCGCCAGCCGGTGACCGTTCGCATCTACGCCCTGGAGCTGCTGGAGTTCGCGCCGCCCTTCGTGCGGCTGCGGACCACCTGCTCCAAGGGGACGTACGCGCGGAGCCTGTGCGACGACATGGGGCGGGCCCTGGGCTGCGGGGGGCACCTGTACGAGCTGACCCGGACCCGCTCGGGCCGCTTCACCCTGGAGGGGATCCTGACGCCCACCGAGCTGGAGGACCGGGTGCGGGAGGGCCGACTGCCGGAGGTCCTGATGCCCATCGCCGAGGCGCTGGCCCACCTGCCCACGGTCCGCGTGGCGCCGGAGGCGGGACGGTTCGTCCTGCACGGGGGGGCGGTGACGGCGGCGCTGGCCGTGCAGTTTCCGGCGGACCTCCCCCGAGGCGCCCTGGTGCGGGTCCTCGGATTTCGCAAGCAGCTCCTGGCGCTGGCCGAGACGACGGTGGCCTCGGCGGACTTCGCAGCCTGCGAGCCGACACGCACGGTGCTGCATCCGGTGCGGGTCTTCTCCGGCGCCTCCGTGATCACCTGAGGACCCTCCGAGCATGCGTGTCATCGAGGCCGTGCGGTTCGAGGACTTCCGCTGGGACGTCCCGACTCCCGTCCTCGGCATGGGCACCCTGGACGGGGTCCACCTCGGGCACCAGGCGCTCCTGCGCCGGGTCCGCGAGCGCGCCGTTTCCCTGGGCGCGACCCCGGCCGTCGTGACCTTTGCGCGGCATCCGCTCGAGGTGGTCCGCCCCGGGCAGGCGCCCCCGCTCATCACGCCGCTGCCGCTCAAGCTGGCCTTGTTCCGCCAGCTGGGCATGGAGGCTGCGGTGGTGATTCGCTTCTCGGCCGTCCTGGCGGACCTCGAGGCCGAGGACTTCGTTCGGAAGATCCTGGTGGACGGCCTGCGGATCGTCGGGCTGTGCGTGGGGTACGACTTCGGGTTCGGCAAGGGCCGGCGGGGGAATCCGGACCTGCTGCAGGCCCTGGCACCGGCGGCGGGATTCTGGCTGGAGGTGATCCCGCCGGTGAGCCAGGACGGCCTCGTGGTGAGCAGCCGCATGATCCGCGCGCTCCTGGCGGAGGGGAAGGTGACGGAGGCCCAGCGCTTCCTCGGCCGGCCGTTCTGTCTCACCGGCGAGGTCCAGCCCGGCGCAGGCCGGGGGCGCGAGTTGGGGTTCGCCACCGCCAACGTGCCGCTGCCGGAACCGCCGCCGCTTCTGGATGGGGTGTACGCCGGGCGGGTCCGGGTGCGCGGCGACTTCCGCGACGCCATGATGAACCTGGGGCGCGCGCCGACCTTCGGCCCCGGAGAACGGCGGCTGGAGATCCACATGCCGGGGTGGGACGAGCCGCTGTACGGCGAGCGGATCGTCGCCTTCTTCCTGCGGCGGCTGCGCGACGAGCAGCGCTTCCCCGACGCCGGGGCGCTCGCGGCACAACTCGCGAAGGATCGCGAGGCCGCGGAGGCCGTCTGGCAGGCCGCGCGTGGCCTCCCCTGGCCAGAATGGGCTTTACACTCCTGAGGGCCTGTGTTAGGTTGCCTCGGAGGGCGTCACCCGTGAGGGGAGGAGAGCGATCATGGCGAAGGAAACCGTGAAGAAGGGTGAAGTCATCGGCCACTACCGCCTGCACGAGCAGGATACGGGGTCGCCCGAGGTGCAGATCGCGCTGCTCAGCGGCCGGATCGGGTATCTGACCGAGCACCTCACGCTCCACAAGAAGGACCACCATTCACGGCGCGGCCTCCTCATGCTGGTGGGCCGCCGCAGGAAGCTCCTCGACTATTTGAAGGTCAAAGATGCCGAGCGGTACAAACGCGTGATCGAAAGGTTGGGTATTCGCAAATGACGTATCGGACCGAGTTCAGTCTCGAAGGACGGACCCTCAGCATCGAAACGGGGCGCGTGGCCCGGGCGGCCGATGGCGCGGCGTGGGTCCGGTACGGAGACACGGTGGTCCTGGTGACGGCCGTGGCCTCCAAGCAGTCCCGGGAAGGCATCGACTTCTTCCCCCTGACGGTGGACTACCAGGAGCGGGCCTATGCCGCCGGGAAGATCCCCGGCGGCTTCTTCAAACGGGAGGGACGGCCCCACGAGAAGGAGACGCTGACCTCCCGCCTGATCGACCGCCCCATCCGCCCCCTGTTTCCCCATGGCTATCATCAGGACGTCCAGATCATCGCCACGGTGCTGTCGGCCGACCAGGAGAACGACCCGGACGTGCTGGCCGTGGTGGGGGCCTCGGCCGCCCTCTGCCTGTCGCCGATTCCGTTCTTGGGCCCCATCGGGTGCGTGCGCATCGGGCGGGTGGAGGGCCGCTTCGTCCTGAACCCCACCTACGCCCAGCTCGCGCAGAGCGACCTGGACGTCGTCGTGGCCGGGACGGAACCTGCCATCGTCATGGTGGAGGGCGGCGGCCGCGAGGTCCCGGATGAGGTGCTGCTGGGCGCGCTGCTCCACGGCCACCGGGCCCTCCAGGCCATCATCCGGATACAGCAGGAGCTGGCGCGGCAGGCGGGGGCGAGCCCGTCGAGGTTCGTCTCGCCCCAGGTGGACCCGGCGCTGCAGGAGCGGGTGGCGACCCTCACCCGTCCCCGGATCCGGGAACTCGCCTTCGTGCCCGAGAAGGAAGAGCAGAAGGCGCGACGGAGGCTCCTCTTGGAGGAGGCCCTGGCGCTGGTGGCGACGGAACCGGATGGGATCAAGCTTCAGATCAAGGACATCTTCGAGGAGCTGGAGAAGCACGAGATGCGTCGCCTGATCCTGGAGGAGGGGCGGCGCGCCGACGGGCGCGCCGTCACCCAGGTGCGCCCCATCACCTGCGAGGTGGGGGTGCTGCCGCGCACCCACGGCTCCGCCCTGTTCACCCGGGGGCAGACCCAGGCCCTGGTGACCACCACCCTGGGCACCTCCGAGGACGAGCAGCGGCTGGACGACATCGAGGGCGAGAGCTTCAAGCGGTTCATGCTCCACTACAACTTCCCCCCCTTCTCGGTGGGAGAGGTGAAGTTCATGCGGGGCGCCAGCCGGCGGGACATCGGGCACGGGGCGCTGGCCGAGCGGGCCATCCAATCCATGCTGCCCTCCAAGGAGGAGTTTCCCTACACCGTCCGCATCGTCTCCGACATCCTCGAGTCCAACGGGTCCTCTTCCATGGCCACGGTCTGCGGGGCCAGCCTCTCCCTGATGGACGCCGGCGTCCCCGTGCGGGCCGCCGTGGCCGGGGTGGCCATGGGGCTGGTGAAGGAAGGGGACAAGATGGTGGTCCTGACGGACATCCAGGGGCTGGAGGACCACCTGGGCGACATGGACTTCAAGGTTGCCGGGACGCGCACGGGGGTCACCTCGATCCAGATGGACATCAAGACCCAGGGGATCACCGAGGGGATCCTGCGGCAGGCCCTGCGCCAGGCGCGGGAGGCCCGGATGGAGGTCCTGGACCACATGGACCGGGCGCTGGCCAAGGCCCGGCCGGGCCTCAGCCCCTACGCGCCCCGGATCATCACCTTCAAGATCCCCGTGGACAAGATCCGGGAGGTCATCGGCCCCGGCGGCAAGATCATCCGCGCAATCGTGGAACAGACCGGGGTCAAGATCGACATCGAGGACGACGGGACCGTGGCCATCGCCTCGGTGGACGAGGCGGCCGCCCAGAAGGCCATGGAGATCATCGGCCGGATCGTGGAGGTGCCCGAGGTCGGGAAGATCTACCTGGGCAAGGTGGTCAAGATCACGGACTTCGGCGCCTTCGTGGAGATCCTGCCGGGCACCGACGGGCTGCTCCACATCTCCCAGATCGCCAAGGAGCGGATCAAGCGGGTGGAGGACGTGCTGAAGGAGGGCGAGGAGATCATGGTCAAGGTGATCGAGGTGGACAAGGCGGGCAAGGTCCGCCTGAGCCGCCGCGAGCTCCTGCAGGACGCGGAGAAGGCGGCGGCGTCGGCGTCGGCACCGTCGGCCGAGGGCGCCGGGGCCGAGGACCGGGGCCAGCCGCAGGAAGGGAAGCGGCCATCGGGAAGGTGACCGGCCTCTACAAGAAGACCGTCCTCCCGAACGGCATCGTGGTCCTGACGGAGCAGATGCCGCAGGTCCGCTCCGTGTCCATCGGGGTGTGGGTCAGGGTGGGCTCCCGCGCCGAGAAGGGGGAGCGGGCGGGGATCTCCCACTTCATCGAGCACCTGCTCTTCAAGGGCACCGAGAGCCGGACCGCCGAGGAGATCGCCCAGACGATCGACAGCGTGGGCGGGACGCTCGACGCCTTCACCTCGCGGGAGAACACCTGCCTGTACGCCAAGGTCCTGGGGGAGCATCTGCCGCTGGCGGTGGACCTGCTGAGCGACCTGTTGCTGCATCCCCGGCTGGCCCCCGAGGACATCGAGAAGGAGCGGCGGGTCGTCCTGGAAGAGATCAAGATGGTCGAGGACGACCCCGACGACCTGATCCACGATCTGTTCGCCATGCAGTTCTGGCGCGACCACCCCCTGGGCCGCCCGGTCCTGGGCTTCCGGGACACGCTGCAGGCCATCACCCGGCAGGATATCCTGGATCACCTCCGGGACTTCTACCAGCCGGACCGGGTCATCGTGGCGGCCGCGGGGGACCTGGAGCACGAGCGGGTGACCGAGCTCGTGGCCGCCACCTTCGGCCGGTGGGAGGGGCGGGCCATCACCGCCAACGGCTCCTCGCCCACCCCCTGTCACACGGTGCAGCACGAGGAGCGGGACTCGGCCCAGCTCCACCTGGTCCTGGGGGCCGAGGGGCTGCCCTACAACCATACGAGCCGCTACGCCTATTACCTGCTGAATGCCATCCTGGGTAGCTCCATGAGTTCCCGCCTGTTCCAGGAGGTCCGGGAGAAACGGGGGCTGGCCTATTCCATCTATTCGTACCAGGCGTCGTATCTGGATTCCGGTCTCCTCGCCGTGTACGCCGGCACCAGCGCGGAATCGTACCCGCAGGTGGTGGATCTGATCCGGGGGGAGTTCACCCGTCTCGGTCAGGGGCCCGTGAACCTCGCGGAGTTCCACCGGGCCAAGGCCCAGCTCAAGGGCAACCTCCTCTTGGGGCTGGAGAGCACCAGCAGCCGCATGACTCGCCTGGCCAAGACCGAGCTCTACTTCCGCCGGTACTTCGATCTCGACGAGATCATCCAGGGCATCGACGCGGTGGCCCCCGAGACCTTCGCAGAACTCAACCGGTCCCTCTTCGAGCCGGAGCGCTACGCGCTGACCACCATCGGCCGGCTGAATTGAGCCGCGCGCCGGTGGGGATCGCCCCGGCTCCGTCCGTCATCCCTGCCCGCATCCCGTCCGGTTTGCCCGAAGGGGTCGCATCCGGTGCCGCCGGATCCGGCCCACGGCGCGGGGCGTGACAAGGAGCGTCGAACATGATCTCCCGATACAGCCGACCCCAGATGGCCACGATCTGGGAGCCCGCCAACCGGTTTGCCCTCTGGCTCCGCATCGAGATCCTGGCCTGCGAGGCCTGGGCCGAGCTGGGGGAGATCCCCCGGGCGGCCCTGGCGGAGATCCAGGCCAAGGCGGGCTTCGACATCGCCCGCATCGAGGCCATCGAGCGGGAGGTCAAGCACGACGTCATCGCCTTCCTCACGGCGGTGGGGGAGCGGGTGGGGCCGGCGGCGCGGTACCTCCACCTGGGCCTCACGTCATCCGACATCCTGGACACGGCGCTGGCGTGCCAGATGCGCGAGGCGGCGGCCCTCTTGCTGGAGGATACGGCGGGCCTGGAACGGCATCTGGTGGATCTGGCGACGAAGCACAAGACGACGGTCATGATTGGCCGCACGCATGGAATCCACGCCGAGCCCACGACCTTCGGTCTCAAGATGGCCCTGTGGCTGCAGGAGGTCCGTCGGGCGCGCGAGCGCCTCGAGCGGGCGCGGGAGGTGGCGAGCTACGGCAAGCTGTCGGGGGCCGTCGGGACCTTCGCCAATGTTTCACCCCGGGTGGAGGAGTACGTGTGCAGGCACTTGGGCCTCAACCCGGAGCCCATCTCCACCCAGATCATCCAGCGCGATCGGCACGCCGAGTACCTGGCGACCCTGGCCATCGTGGGGGCCTCTCTGGATAAGTTCGCCACGGAGATCCGGCATCTCCAGCGCACCGAGGTGCGGGAGGTGGAGGAACCGTTCACCGAGGGGCAGAAGGGCTCCTCGGCCATGCCCCACAAGCGGAACCCCGTGGCCTGCGAGCAGGTCTCGGGTCTGGCGCGCTTGCTCCGCTCCAACGTCCAGGCGGGTCTGGAGAACGTGGCCCTCTGGCACGAACGCGACATCAGCCACTCCTCCGTCGAGCGCGTGATCCTGCCCGACAGCACGATTCTCCTGGACTACCTCCTGGTGCGCTTCCGCGAGATCCTGGAGGGGCTGCGGGTGTATCCGGAGAGCATGCGCCGAAACCTCCACGCGACCCACGGCGTCATCTTCTCCCAGCAGGTCCTGCTGGCCCTGGCCAAGGCCGGGGTCTCCCGGGAAGCGGCCTACCGGATGGTGCAGCGGAACGCCATGCGGGCGTGGGAGGAGGGCGAGGACTTCAAGGCGCTCCTCCTCAAGGACCCCGAGGTCCGCGCGGTCGTGGGGGAGGCCGAAATTGAAAGCTGCTTCGATCTGGGGTATCATCTGCGCCACGTGGACGAGATCTTTCGTCGGGTCGGCCTGGCCTAGACCCCGGAGACTGGACCATGGAACCTGGATCGCCAAACAAGAAGACACGGAAAGGCGCTGGATCGGTTTCCAGCTCCCTGCTTCCAGGTTCCAGGGGTCACGTCCTGCAGCGGGGGCGCAAGCTCTACGAGGGGAAGTGGAAGATCCTGTATGAGACGCAGGACCCGGGTGTCCTGATCCAACGCTTCAAGGACGCCCCCATGGTTGGCCCGACCCCGCCCCGGGCCAAGCTGCCGCGGCGCGGCGCCATGAAGAACCAGATCTCGGCCGCGCTCTTCGCCCTGCTCCAGAAGAACGGGATCCCGTCCCACTTCGTGGAGGTGGTGGGGGAGCGGGACATGCTGGTGCGCCGCCTGGAGATGATCCGGCTGGAGGTGGTGCTGCGAAACATCGCGGCCGGCAGCCTGGCCAAGCGGCTCGGCATGGAGGTGGGGACCCCGCTTCCCGCCCCGGTGCTGGAGTTCTCCTACAAGAGCGATGCCCTCGGCGATCCGCTGCTGAACGAGGATCACGTCCGGACCCTGGGGCTCGCCACGTCCGAGGACCTCAAGGCCATCCGCGAAACGACGCTCCGGGCCAACGGCATCCTGCTGCCGTTCTTCGCCGAGCGCGAGATCCTGCTGGCCGACTTCAAGGTCGAGTTCGGGCGGTACAAGGGGGGGGTATTGCTCGGGGATGACCTGACGCCGGATGGCTGTCGCTTCTGGGACCGGACCACGCGGGAGAACCTGGGCAAGGACCGGGGGCGCCGCAGCCCCGCCCGCGAGGCCGCCGCCTATCACGAGATTTTCCGACGGGTCTGTATCTGAACAGCATACTGCGTTCGGTGGTTCGACCGTTCGGTAGTTCGGGCCTTCGGGAGCCACCGAACCACCGAACAGCCGAACGCTTTTGCCTGGCGTCTTGCATCCCCCTGCACCGAGAGGACATCCATGCTCGAGGCGCAGATTCACGTCACCCTGAAGCAGAGCGTCCTGGACCCGCAGGGGGACACCGTCAGGAGTGCCCTGGCCAGCCTGGGCTTCCCGGGGGTCGAGCATTGCCGGGTCGGGAAGTTCCTCGTGCTGCGCCTCGCCGAGCGGGACCTGGTGAAGGCCAAGAGCCAGGTGGACGAGATGTGCCGGAAGCTCCTGGCGAATCCGGTGATCGAGGAGTACGTCTTCCAGATCCACGAGGTCCCCGAATGAAATTCGGCGTCCTCCTCTTCCCCGGGACCTGGAGCCACCAGGACTTCGCCCACGTCTTCCAGGACGTCCTCAAGGTGGACTGGGGCTATGTCTGGCACAAGGACACGTCGGTGGCGGGGTACGATGGCCTGATCCTGCCGGGGGGATTCGCTCACGGGGACTACCTGCGCTGCGGGGCCATCGCCCGCTTTTCGCCCATCATGCCCGCGGTGGTCAAGTTCGCCCGGGACGGCGGGCCGGTCATGGGGAGCTGCAACGGGTTCCAGATCCTGTGCGAGGCCGGGCTCTTGCCCGGGGCGCTTCTCAGGAACGAGTCCCTCCAGTACCGATGCCGCTGGGTCCACATGCGGACGGAAAGCACCGAGACGCCCTTCACCCGCATGGTGGGAAAAGGCCGGGTGCTGAAGATTCCCATCTCGCACGGTGAGGGCCGCTACTTCGCCGATCCCGAGACGTTCGGACGTCTCCGGGCCAACGACCAGATCATCTTCCGGTATAGCACCCCGGACGGAGCCATCACCGACGAGGCCAATCCGAACGGCGCGCTGGAGAACATCGCGGGCATCTGCAACGAGGGCCGCAACGTCCTGGGGTTGATGCCCCACCCGGAGCGGGCGAGCGAGGCCCTGCTGGGCTCCGAGGACGGCCGCCTGCTCTTCGAATCCGCTGTGTCCAGCCTCGTGCAGCGGTGACCCCCCTCTGAAGGAGAACGCCCGAACAACCGAACTCCCGAACCACCGAATGCTTCTTCTCTCTGTGACCTGACACGTTGACTCACGTGAATCCATGCGCGAACCCACAGGGATCACCCCCGACCTCGTCGCCCAGCACGGCTTGACACCCGAGGAGTACCAGCGGGTCCTGGCCATCCTGGGACGCGAGCCGAACTTCACGGAGCTGGGCATCTTCTCGGTGATGTGGTCGGAGCATTGCAGCTACAAGAGCTCCCGCGTGCATCTCACGCAGTTGCCGACGGAGGGCCCGTGCATCCTGCAGGGCCCCGGCGAAAATGCGGGCGTGGTGGACATCGGGGACGGGCTGGCCGTGGTCTTCAAGATGGAGAGCCACAACCATCCCTCCTTCATCGAGCCATACCAGGGTGCCGCCACGGGGGTCGGCGGCATCATCCGGGACATCTTCACCATGGGGGCCCGGCCCATCGGCCTGCTGGATCCCCTGCGGTTCGGCCCCCTGACCAACGGCAAGAACCGCTACCTCATGGGCGGCATCGTCGCCGGCATCGCGGGATACGGCAACGCCGTGGGTGTCCCGACACTGGGAGGCGAGCTTCACGTCTCCGAGACGTACGCGGGAAATCCCCTGGTGAACGTGATGTGCCTGGGGATCGCGCGGAAGGATCGGATCTTCCTGGCCCGGGCCAGCGGTCCGGGCAACGCGGTGATCTACGTCGGGGCGAAGACGGGCCGGGACGGGATCCACGGGGCCACCATGGCCTCGGAGACCTTCGACGAGACCTCGGAGGAGCGGCGGCCCACGGTCCAGGTCGGCGACCCGTTCCGGGAGAAGCTGCTCATCGAGGCGTGCCTGGAGCTGATGGGGGGTGATGCCATCCTCGGGATCCAGGACATGGGGGCGGCCGGGCTGACGTGTTCCACGTGCGAGATGGCCAGCCGCGGGGGGACCGGGATCGAGATCGACCTGGCCAAGGTGCCGCGCCGCGAGACGAGCATGATCCCGTACGAGATCATGCTCTCCGAGTCTCAGGAGCGGATGCTGCTGGTCGTGCGGCGCGGCGCGGAGCAGCGGGTGCTGGACGTCTTCCAGAAATGGGACCTGGACGCCGTGATCATCGGGCAGGTGACCGGGGACGGCATCATGCGGGTCAAGGACGGCGGGCGCGTGGTGGCCGAGATCCCGGCCAAGGCCCTGGCCGAGCAGGGCCCGGTCTATCGCCGGCCCATGCAGCGCCCGGCGTACCTGGACAAGACCGGGCGGGCGGACCTGTCCGGGCTCCCTCTGCCGGACAAGCTGGATCAGGTCCTGCTCGATCTTCTGGCCTCGCCCAACATCGCCTCCAAGCAGCCGGTCTGGCAGCGCTACGACCACATGCTGTACTGCAACACCGTGGTGGAGCCGGGTTCGGACGCCGCGGTCCTGAGGGTCCAGGGCACGCGCCGGGGCCTGGCTCTCACCGCCGATGGGAACGGGCGGTACACCTATCTCGATCCCTACGAGGGCGGGAAGCTGGCGGTGGCCGAGGCGGCGCGGAACGTCGTCTGCGCCGGGGCCCAGCCGCTAGCCATGACCAACTGCCTGAACTTCGGGAATCCGGAACGCCCCGAGATCATGTGGCAGTTCGCCGAGGCGGTCCGCGGGATGGGCGATGCCTGCCGAGTGCTTGACACCCCCGTCACGGGCGGAAACGTGAGCTTCTACAACGAGACCCTCGACCAGGCGATCTTCCCGACGCCCATCGTCGGCATGGTGGGCGTCCTGGATGACATCGGCCACGCCACGACGCAATGGTTCAAGCGGGACGGGGACGTCGTGGCCCTCCTCGGCGAGACCCGGGAGGAGCTGGGCGGGACCGAGTATCTGAAGGTGGCGCACAACCGGGAGGATGGACGCCCGCCCCGGCTGGACCTCGGGCGAGAACGGGCGGTGCAGCAGGCGTGCCTCGCCGCGATCCGGGCCGGGATCGTGTCCTCGGCCCACGACTGCTCCGATGGCGGGCTCGCCGTGGCCCTGGCGGAATCCTGCGTGACCGCGCCTGCGGCGCGGCTGGGGGCCACGCTGGAGATTCCGGGGGAGATGCGGCCGGATGCGCTGCTCTTCGGCGAGTCGGCCTCGCGGATCGTGGTGAGTGTCTTACCGGAGCAGGTGGAGCGGCTGCGGGCGATCGCCCGGGAGCACGGGGTGCCCTGTGCCGTCCTGGGCGCGGTGGGGGGAGATCACCTGGCGCTGCGAGGGCTGCGCTTCAATCTCCACGTGTCGGTAGAGGCGTTGCACTGGGCCTGGAGCACGGGCCTCTCCCGGCTGCTGGGGTGAGCGTATTGTTCCTGGGGAGAAGCGAGGGGTGTCCATGAAAACGATCAATGTGGGAATCCTGGGCATGGGGACGATCGGCTCGGGGGTCGTCAAGCTCCTCCAGGAGCATGCCGGCCTGCTGGACCGGCGCGTGGGCGCGCGCCTCCGCATCCGGCGCATCGCGGAGATCGGGACGCCGCGGGTGCCCGTGGATTCCAAGCTGCTCACCACGGACGCCATGGAGGTGATCAACGATCCCCAGGTGGACATCGTGGTGGAGCTGATCGGCGGGACCACCATGGCCAAGACCCTCTGCCTGGAGGCCGTCCACAAGGGGAAGCACCTGGTCACGGCCAACAAGGCCCTGCTGGCCGAGCACGGCCTGGAAATCTACCAGGCGGCCGCGGCCAAACGCGTGGACCTGGGATTCGAGGCGAGCGTCTGCGGGGCCATCCCCATCATCCGGTCGGTACGTGAGGGGCTGGTGGCCAACCACATCCAGTCCATCATGGGCATCGTCAATGGGACCACGAACTACATCCTGACCAAGATGACCGAGAGCGGGCAGGCCTTTGCAGACGTGCTGGCCGAGGCGCAGGCCAAGGGGTACGCCGAGGCCGACCCGACCCTGGACGTGGGCGGGATCGATGCGGCCCACAAGCTGCAGATCCTGGCCTCCCTGGCATACAACGGGTATATCCCGTTCTCCGACATCCACATCGAGGGCATTCAGAAGGTCGAGCCCGTGGACATCGTCTTCGCGCGAGAGCTGGGCTACCGCATCAAGCTGCTGGCGATCGCCAAGGAGGATCAGGGAGAGCTGGAAGTTCGCGTCCATCCCACCATGATTCCCGACTCCCATCTCCTGGCCTCGGTCGGCGGTGTGTACAACGCCGTGCACATCCGGGGGGATTCCGCCGGGTCCCTGATGTTCTCGGGCCGGGGGGCGGGGCAGATGCCCACCGCGTCCTCGGTGGTGGCCGACGTCGTGGAGATCGCCCACAACATCATCTTCCACCGGCCGTCGCGCGTGTCCCTGCTTCCCACACGGGCGGCGGGGGAGGGCCTGACCCTGCGGCCGATACACCGCATCCGGAGCCGCTACTACCTGCGGGTCATGGCGGTGGACAAGCCGGGTGTCCTGTCCAAGGTTACCGGGGTGCTCGGCGAGCACGCCATCAGCATCGCCTCGATGATCCAGAAGGGCCGCGCCGAACAGGCCGCCGTCCCCGTCGTGATGCTGAGCCACGAGGCGACGGAGGGGGACATGCAGAAGGCCCTGAAGCGCATCAATCACCTGGACGTGGTTGCGCAGGATACGATGTGCATCCGGGTCGAAGGGGTCGAGGACTAGAAGAAAGTCGATTAGGCAATTGGTCGATTGGGCAATTGGGAAGAAGGCGGAGCACGCAACGACGATTTGACCACGTGACCAATTGACAAATCGACCGATCGACGGTGGCCGCGTTAGAGGACACCACGAATGGCCTGGCAGGGTCTCATCCACCAGTACCGCGAGTTCCTGCCGGTCAGCGAGGCGACGCCCGTCGTCACGCTGAACGAGGGGAATACTCCGCTCATCCTGGCCGATCGCCTGCGCCGCCACCTGGGCCTCCCCTGCGAGGTGTACTTGAAGTACGAGGGGGCGAATCCGACCGGATCCTTCAAGGACCGGGGGATGACCCTGGCCATGAGCAAGGCGGTGGAGCGGGGGGCGCGAGCGGTCATCTGTGCCTCCACCGGGAATACGTCGGCGTCGGCCGCGGCGTATGCGGCGCGGGCGGGTCTGCAGGCCTTTGTCCTGATCCCCGAGGGCAAGATTGCGCTGGGGAAGCTGTCCCAGGCCATGATCCACGGGGCGCGGGTCCTCCAGATCCGGGGGAACTTCGATGACGCGCTGAAGATCGTGCGAAAGATCTCCGAGGAGCGTCCCATCGTCCTGGTGAACTCGTTGAACCCGGACCGCCTGGAGGGGCAAAAGACGGCGGCATTCGAAGTCTGCGACCAGCTCGGCGAGGCCCCGACCCACCTGTTCATCCCGGTGGGAAATGCGGGGAACATCACAGCCTACTGGCGGGGGTTTGGCCAATACCACCGGGCGGGCAGGGCCAGCCGCCTTCCCCGCATGGTCGGCTGGCAGGCCGAGGGGGCGGCCCCCATCGTCCGGGGCCATGTGATCGAGCGCCCGGAGACCGTCGCCTCTGCCATCCGGATCGGCAACCCGGCGAGCTGGCAGGGGGCCCTGGAGGCCGTCCGGGGGTCCCAGGGCGCCATGGACATGATCTCCGACGAGGAGATCCTGGATGCCTACGGACTCCTTTCCCAGGTCGAGGGAGTCTTCTGCGAGGCGGCCTCGGCTGCATCCGTCGCCGGGCTGGTGAAGTGGGTCAAGACCCAGGGCTTCGCCTCCAGCGACCGGGTGGTGTGCGTGATCACCGGCCACGGGCTGAAGGATCCGGACACCGCGGTGAAGCGCTCGCCGAAGCCGGCAAGCGTCGAGGCGGAGATGGAGGCTGTCCTCAAGGCGATGGGAGTCTCAGACTGAACAGCGTTCGGTGGTTCGAGCGTTCGGTGGTTCGGTGGTTCCGGGCCGAGAGGTACAACCGAACCATCGGGACCCACGGCACCGCGGTGGACACCCACCGCAGTGGCGTGGGTGCCCCGAACCCCAAAACGCTCTCAGTTGGATCGGATTTTTCGTTGACAATTCGGAGGTTGCTTTGGTAGCTTGAGGGCCCGATGCGGGAATAGCTCAGTTGGTAGAGCACAACCTTGCCAAGGTTGGGGTCGCGGGTTCGAATCCCGTTTCCCGCTCCAGC
>CAZNWB010000018.1:0-42696 GCA_964576535.1 uncultured bacterium
CGCAGCACCTCGAGGCCGGCGACCTTCCCGGCGTCCTTGGTGGCCTGGCGCTGGCTGTCGTTGAAGTAGGCCGGCACCGTGATGACCGCCTGGGTCACCTTCTCCCCCAGGTAGGCCTCGGCCGCCTCCTTGAGCTTCTGGAGGATCATGGCGGAGATCTCCGGCGGCGAGTACTGCTTCCCCCGAACCTCCACCCGGACGTCGCCGTTCCCGGCCCGCGCCACCTTGTAGGGAACGAGCTTGATCTCGTGGGACACCTCGTCATGCCGACGGCCCATGAACCGTTTGATCGAGAAGACGGTGTTCTCCGGATTCGTGATGGCCTGGCGCCGGGCCACCTGACCCACGAGGCGCTCCCCATTTTTGCTGAAGGCCACCACCGAAGGCGTCAGGCGACTCCCCTCCTGGTTGGTGATTACGACTGGGTCCCCGCCTTCCATGACTGCCACCACAGAGTTGGTTGTCCCGAGGTCAATGCCAATAACTTTCCCCACGGCTATCCTCCTGGTCGGTTACTGGAGCTGGAAGCGATACGGCCCATTAACGGCTTGAACTCATACGGTCGGTAATATAAAACCTGAGCCGATGCTTGTCAAGGCCCCACTACTCCTCAAATCTATCAAGTTGTCTCCTCCAGGACCGACCATACACTCAAACACGGGAAATCGCCCTGCTCGCGTGGGGACTAGAGTTCAGCCTTCGGAGGTTCTTGACACTCGTGGCTTTCTGTCATTTAATGCGCCCATCCAGAAATGTTCAGGAAAGGTCCGACATGATGAACAGCCGCTGGTTCAAGGTGCTGACCCTGCTCCTGTACGCCTTGGTGTTCTTCAGCCTGGGTATCTACGTCCACGGAGCCCTGATAAAGTCAACCACCACGGGATTGGGCGCCGCCCAAGGCCTGGTCCGTCCGCTGGCAGCCATGCCCTCCAAAGAAGGCAGGGGGGTCCCCGAGAATCCTTTTATCCGCGTAGCGGAACTGGTGACGCCGTCGGTGGTGAACATCAGCACGATCACCACCGGCAAGGGTCGGGCACCGACCGAGCTGTTCCGGCCCTTCGGCAACGACCCGTTCTTCCGGGACTTCTTCGACCGATTCTTCGAGGGGATGCCCCGGCGCCGACAGCAGGCCAGCCTGGGATCGGGCGTGATCATCGAGAAGAGCGGGTTGATCCTGACCAACAACCACGTCGTCAAAGACGCCGACGAGATCACCGTCAGGTTCGCCAACAAACAGGAGGTCAAGGGGAAAGTGGTCGGCACCGATGCCAAGACGGACCTGGCCGTGATCCGCGTCTCTGCGAAGGAGGACCTGCCGGTCGCCACGTTGGGCAATTCGGACACCCTGCAAGTGGGAGAGTGGGCGATTGCCATCGGAAACCCCTTCGGCCTGGACCACACGCTCACCGTTGGCGTCATCAGCGCGACGGGCCGCTCGGAGGTCGGAATAGCCGCCTACGAGAACTTCATCCAGACGGACGCCTCGATCAATCCCGGGAACAGCGGCGGCCCGCTCCTGAATGTTCGCGGTGAGGTCATCGGCATCAACACCGCCATTGTGGCCTCCGGGCAGGGCATCGGCTTTGCCATCCCGGTTAACATGGCCCGCAAGGTGATGGAGGATCTCGTCAAGAGGGGAAAGGTGACGCGGGGCTGGCTGGGCATCGGGATACAGCCACTCACCCCCGAGCTTGCCAAGAGCTTCGGGGTGAGTGCGGACGAGGGGATCCTGGTCAACCAAATCATGCCGAAGAGTCCCGCTGAGGCGGCGGGACTCAAAGTGGGGGATCTCATCCTAAGCCTGGATGGGAAGCCGATCAAGGACGCCCGACAGATGCAACGGTTGGTGGCCGAGGCCGAGATCGGGAAAACGATCGAAGTGGTCGTTCTGCGCGACAAGACGAAGCGGGCGCTGAAGGTCCAGGTGGGCGAGATGCCCGCCTCGTAGGCACCCCACCGCAATTTCGAATTTCGAAATTCGAATTTAAGCAATCAAGAACCCGCAATCGCGGCCAGATGGGGCCCCGGAACACCGATGCCAAGGAGTGCTGGCAAAGCCACCCGATTGCCCCGCACGGGGAGCCTCGTGGTGCTGGTCACATGTCCTAACCGGAAGATCGGGGAGACGATCGGACACATCCTGGTTCAGGAACGGCTGGCTGCCTGCGTCAACGTCGTCCCGAACCTGACCTCCATTTACCGGTGGGAAGGAAAAATCTGCCGGAACGCCGAAGTCCTCCTGGTCGGCAAGACCCGTCGGATTTGTCTCCCGGCCCTGATCCGGCGCGTTCGAAGCCTCCATCCCTACTCCACGCCCGAGATCATCGCCTTGCCCGTGGTCGGGGGATTCGCTCCCTACCTCTCCTGGGTGCGGGATTCGACCGTCTGAGCGCAAGTTCCTCCGGGTTTTCGTCTCTCAGCGACCCACCCCTCCCCCCCGCCGCGGAGAACCTTTCGGCCCGGCTGCCACACGGTCTCCCAACGGCTGGGCATCCCGGAAACCCCCATCGGACGTACCCCAGCCAAAGTGCCTGAATATCTTGACAAAGCTGGCCACTGAAGTTACAAAGGGCCCGTTTTGTGCCCGCTTGTTCAGGGGCCCTCAAGGACGCCCGAGAGAGTTCATCACCCCCCCGTCGCACCTGCCGGAGGGCGGCAGATCCTGGCGGAGGAGCTTGATGGGGCTTCGGCAACATCCTGGACTCCTGACCATCCTGGGTTTAGCTCTGACGGCAATGCTGCCCGCCGGCTGCGCTCTCACGGCCGCCCCGGCAGCCCCGGGGGGCTCCTTCCTGGCACCACGGGGCGTTGCCAGCCTCGAACTCCCCGCCGGCTCGACGCCCTCAGAAAGCCCATCGGTGACCGTCGGCACGGCAGCCTCGGCGGCCGCTGAGCCGGCGGCGCCTGTCGCACCCCCCGCCCTCTCCCCTCTGGCGCTGGCCATGCTGCGAGCCGGATCGCACTATGAGCGGGGGATCGAGGCCATGCGCGGCGGGCAGGTGAACGAGGCCGAGCGGGAATTCGACGCGGCCCTCGAAATCCTCCTGGACACGAGTCTGAACGGACAGACGGGGACCCGGAGGCTTGAGACAGACGGGCTCGGCGGGCCCTCTTCGTCTTCATGGCTGGTGTCCCTGGCGAGCCCCACCCAGAGCCTTGTCCCGGAGAACCCTTCACTGCCTGACCCTGATGAAGCCACCCAGGAGGCTGAAGCCCTCCTTGGTCCGGAGGATGTTCAGGCGCTCAGCCAGGAACAGCCGGAGGAGACTATCTCTCTTCCAGAGCCTGACGCCGAGAAGCACGACATCCCCATCGTCTTCAACGACAAGGTCAAAACCTTGATTCACCATTTCCAGACCCGCAGATCCGACGTCATCACCCGAGCGTTCGGACGGGCAAGCCGCTACCTTCCCATGATGCGCAGGATCTTTCGCGAGAAGGGCCTCCCGGAAGACCTCTTGAATCTGGCCTTCATCGAGAGCGCGGTCAATCCCCGGGCCACCTCCCGAGCCAAGGCGGCGGGAATCTGGCAGTTCATGCCGTCCACGGGCCGACGATACGGCATGCGAAGCTCCTTTTGGCTGGACGAGCGGAGGGACCCGGAGAAATCCACGCGAGGTGCGGCCGAGTACCTGAAGCGGCTATACGACATGTTCGGGGACTGGCCGCTGGCCCTGGCTGCCTACAACGCCGGCGAGGGGAAGATCCAGGCCGCCATCCGGCGCCAGCGGACCCGGGACTACTGGAGGTTGCATCTTCCCAGGGAAACGCGATACTTCGTCCCCGCCTTCATGGCCATGACGATCATCGCCCGCGAACCCGAGCGGTATGGCTTTTCGCCGCCCCCCGACGCGCCGCCCGAGGTGGACGTGGTGTCGCTTGACCATCCCACGGATCTGAAGACCATTGCGGAAGCCGCGGCGACCACCGCGGAAGAGATCCGGGAGCTGAACCCGGAACTGATCCGCTGGGCCACGCCACCCGACATGGCCCAATACACGCTCCGCATTCCGGCCGGCCGCCGGGACGAGTTCCTGGAGACGCTGGAGCAGATCCCGCCCGAAGAGCGGATCACCTGGATCCGGCACCCCATCCGCAAGGGCGAGACCCCCGCGAGCATTGCTCGGCGGTACGGGGTGGACCTCCAGGCGATCCTGGACCTGAACGGGCTTCGAAAGCGAATGGCGTTGTTGAGGCCCGGCGGGTTCCTGCTCATTCCCCCCATGCCGGGCCGAAGCATTGTGGCCGATGCAGAACCGCCGCGACCTGTCCGGGTGGTCGCGCGTGCTGGCACGGAGGGTCGGTATACGGTGAAGAAGGGGGACACTCTCTGGGATATTGCCCGGGCCCATGCCGTTTCCCCCGAGGACCTTCGCCGCGTGAACAACCTGTCCCGGGACGCGGTCATCCGGCCTGGGCAGTTGCTGACGATCCCCGGGCCGGCGGAGGCTGGAGTGTCCCCGACCGCTCGGCTCCCGCAGGTATCCGAAACGCGCCTACGCTCCGTCAAGCGGTACGTGGTCAGGCGCGGGGACACTCTCTGGGATATTGCCCGGGCCCATGCCGTTTCCCCCGAGGACCTTCGCCGCGTGAACAACCTGTCCCGGGACCCCCGCCTGAAGCCGGGCCAAGAGCTCATGATCCCTCATTCGCCCTCCTAGCCCGGACTATTCACGAAGAGGTTAATATTCCGCCCTCCGGGCTTCGACTCCGCCCCGCGTTTACGGGGCGTCGCTCAGGGTTAGCCTTGAGCAGGCCGCGTGAGCGGCCTGTCGAAACCTGCCGGTGCGGCCGAGCCCGCACCAGCAGGCGCATTATTCACGAAGGCACTCCGTTCGTGAATAATGCGGGCTAGACTCCGACCCCGCCCTGCCTCCCGCTGCCACCGGACTCATTGGAATGCGTCGGGATGAATCCCCCCCGATGGGATTGATCATCACTTGCGCAGGTGGGGCGAAACCTGGTTAACTAGGCGAGATGTCGGAGGCCCGTCTCGATGCTTGAATGCAGAGGAGCAGAGGCGCAGAGGGGAGGGGGAATAGCATGAGCACCAACGGAAGGAGAAATCGTGAACAAGATTGAACGGGTGCGGGCGACCCTAGCAGGGCAACCGGTGGACCGGCCGCCCTTCTCCGTCTGGTATCATTTTGGAAACCAGCACGCCGCGCCTGAGTGGACGGCCCGGGCCCACCTGGAGTTCTTCGAGTTCTACGATCTGGATCTCCTGAAGGTGATGAATGACTATGACTACCCGATGCCCGACGGGATGGACATCATGGCCTCACCGGGGGATCTCGACCGCCTCACCCGCCTTGACATGGCGCGGACCCCGATGGGGAAACAGCTTCAGGCGATTGAATTGATCGCCAAGGCGCTGAAAGGAAAGGCCCTCTTCGTGGATACCGTGTTCAACGCCTGGAATACCCTGCGGCGGAACCTGGTCAAGGAGGCGATGGAGCCCTTGATGGCGAACCATCCCAACGCGCTGGAGGCCGCCCTCCAGGTGGTGAACGACAACCTGATCCAGTATGCGTTGGCGACGCTGGAGCGCGGGGCGGCCGGCATATTCCTTTCAGTGCCGGCCTCGGCCGAAAACGTCACACCCGAGCAGTACGCTCGCTTCATGCGTCCTTTCGACCTGCAGCTTCTCAATGCGGTCCGCGGCAAGGGGGAGTGCCATATCCTTCACGCCCACGGCGAGAAGCTCTACCTGGACCAGGTGCTGGATTACCCGGTGCACGTCCTGTCCTGGGCGGACCTGAATGGCGGCCCGAGCATCAGCGAGGCGCGCCGCCGGACCCCGCTGACCCTGATGGCCGGCCTGGACCACCTCAAGTTTCCCTACCTGTCGGCTGCACTGATCCGCACCCAGGTGCGATCCGCCCGCAGCCAAGCAGGCAACACCAAGTTCATCCTGGCCCCCGGCTGCTCGGTGCCCAGCTACAGCTTCCCACCCTTGATCCTGGCGGCGCGGGACGCCGCCCGGGCCTGAGCCTGCCGGATCGTTTGTGCTTGGCCCCCTCGCACGTGGCACGCGCGCCATGCAGGCCAGGAGACCCACAGGGTGACTAGACTGGCACCATCCCCCCAACCGCCCCTCGACTCCGTCGAGGAGACGTTTACGAGCGGGACTTCTGGGAGGCAATGGCGCCGTCAAGGAGCAGGAACAACGCCACGAGCGTCAGCAAGGTGCCTCCGGTAAACCATCCGACCGACCATAACTTCCACGTATGATCAGTCAGCCCGGCGAGCAAGCCAATCACCCCACAGACGAGCCCGAGGACTGCACCGATGCGACCAATCGTCGTCCGCTTGGACCCGACAGACATAGCGCACCTCCCTGTTTTCGATCATGCGACCAATGCTCTTCTCGCCCTCCATACGGCATTCGCGGGCGGTGGGAAGGCGGGGGGTGAAACGCCTTGGGTGCAGGTTATCTGGTGAGACGCTTGATGATGAAGCGCCGGATGGCGTTCCGCTGATCCTGGCTCATGCGGACGAAGTGCAGGCCATGGCGATGAACCTGCCCGACCCCTTTCACGATCTCGGCCGGGCCAGCCCACACCACCTCGGCCACGACGTGGATCCGGGTATCGCCGGTGCGCAGGCTGACGTCGAGGAATGTCCCCTTGGTGTGCGGATGTGGCAACTCCATCATGAGCCCGCCTTCACTCAGATTCCGGATCAGCCCGGTCACCTTCAGCTCTCCTCCCGGCCGCGCACCGCCACGGAACCGACACACGGCACCGATCTCCACGTTGAACCGGGGGTGCCGTCGCTTCGGATGATCGTCGGGCACGACCCGCGCTTGCACACTCTTCGTGTGGGGTCGGCCGATCCGGAGGAAGAGGTCCACACTTTGCGCCAGGCGGTCCAGGCCCACGGGCTTGGGAATGTAGCCGATGCAGTGCTGATAGACCTCCTCCGCTCGCCACCCCGAGATCTCCTCTGCCGTGAGGGCAGCCACCACGATCTTGGCGGTCTCGGGCCTTTCTCGAAGTTTTCTGGCGAGCGACAACCCATCCACATCCGGCAGCCCGAGGTCCAGCAGGATCAGATCCGGCACCTGCCGGGAGGCCAGGGCGTAGGCCTCCTCGCCCGTGCCCGCCTCGATGGTCTCGTAGCCCAGGCTGGCCAGGGCATCCGCCAGCGCCACTCTCAGGGAATCATCATCCTCCACGATCAGGACCGTCTCCCCGGGCATGGGCGTCTCCGTCGAGGACCAGATGGACACTAACGAGCGGTGTGAAACGCGTCAAGAGGTTTTCGGCAAGCTCCCTCGTTGCCAGGCAACGCCGCGCGAAGAAACTTGACAGGACGAAAAGACTCCGGTATCCTCCGTCCGATTCTCTCACCGGGAAAATGAACCGTGAAGGGAGGCTCCTTATGCAAAAGATGCTAGGTTTGTTGATCGCTCTTAGCCTTCTGTTGGCGATTGCCGGAACAGCCATGGCCGAGTGCGGCTCCGGGCACACCGACACAGCCCAGCCCGCGCCCACGAAGCCCCTGCCGCAGAGCTAATCTCCCTAGCGACGTCATCGCGACAGGAAACGGCGATCCCATTCGGGGGTCGCCGTTTCTGTTTCGGCACAAGAAACCGCGACGCTGCCAGCCCGCCAGGTCCGGCGGACGACCAGCCACCAGGCTACCTCCGCCGGCCAGGGCCGGGATCGCCGAACGTGTTTCGCACGAACGGCTTCGCCGACGGGTCCTGCGGGATGTGACACTGCAGGCAGTTCGGCCGGTCCGGATGCGGTACGAGTGTCGCCCCCTGCGCCCCCTCGAGATGGCAACCCAGGCACAGGCCCTGGAGGCCTGCGATGCTGTGGGGAATCTGGGGTGGCGCCCCATCATACATGCGGGGCAGCCGCTTGGAACTCCCCGGCGGGGGATTTTCTGCACCCTCCACTCTTGGGGGCCAGGGACCGGGGGTCAGGGGCCAGAGGTGCGGACTCGTAATCGCACTGGCCACGAGCAGTCCGAGGATCCATCGAACCACGTGTGCTCTTGTCTTCATGCGCATCGCCCGCCCCCTAGGCCGTTCGGCTGAGCTCACGGCGAAGCCTTCTCGACCCGGACAGCGCACTTCTTGTAGTCCGGCTCCTTGGAGATGGGACAGAACGAATCCAGGGTGACCAGGTTGATCAAGACCTCCTGATCGAAGAAGGGCACGTAGACCAATCCCTTCTGGGGAACCGTCCGTCCCTCGATCTCCGCCACGCCCGTGATGGAGCCGCGGCGCGAGACGACCTTCACCCGGTCTCCCGCGGCGATCCCCAGGGTCTTTGCATCCTCGGGGTGCAGCTGGACGGTGGCTCGCGGCACCGCCCGGTGCAGTTCCGGCACCCGCCGCGTCATGCTCCCGGTGTGCCAGTGCTCCAGCACCCGGCCCGTGCAGAGCCAGAAGGGATACTCCCTGTCGGGGACCTCGGCCGGCGGCTCGTAGGGGCGGGCCCAGATGACAGCGCGTCCATCGTCGGCCTTGTTCAGGTAGAACCTCACCCCCTCGCCCTTCTTCACGTAGGGATCGTACCCTTCCCGGTAGCGCCAGAGGGTTTCCCTCCCGTCCACCACCGGCCAGCGCATGCCCCGCACTTTGGTGTACAGATCATACGGGGCCAGGTCCTTTCCTTTCCCCTCCCGCCACTTCCGCAGCTCCTCGAACAGGCCCTTCTCCACCCCGTCCTTGTATTCGAAGAGATGCCCGAGCTTCATCCGCCTGGCCACCTCCAGGATCTGCCAGACGTCGGGCTTGGCCTCGCCCGGCGGCGGGACGGCGGGGAACCAGTGCTGCGTCCGCCGCTCGGTGTTGCCGAAGACGCCTTCCTTCTCCACCCAGCAGGCCGAGGGCAGGATCAGGTCCGCCAGTTCCGTGGTGCGCGTGGGGTAGATATCCGAGACGATGATGAAGCGCCCGTCGCCCTTGCGCGCCCCCTTGCGGTACCGGTCCACCTGGGGCATGGTCTGGAACGGGTTGGTGACCTGAATCCAGATGACCTTGATGTCGCCGCGCTCCAGCGCCCGGAACATCTCCACCGTGTGATAGCCCGGTTTCTTCGGGATCTTCTCGTCCGGCACATTCCAGATCTTGGTGGCGATGGCCCGGTGCTCCGGGTTGGTGATCACCATGTCGGCCGGCAGGCGGCCTGCCAGCGTCCCCACCTCGCGCACGGTGCCGCAGGCGCTTGGCTGGCCGGTCAGCGACATGGGGCTGTTGCCCGGTTCGGAGATCTTTCCGGTCAGGAGGTGGAGGTTGTACACCAGGTTGTTGATCCAGGTCCCCCGGCTATGCTGGTTGAACCCCATCGTCCAGAAGGACATGCTCTTCCGCTTCGGATCGGCGAAGAGCCGCGCAATCTCCCGGATGGTCTGGGCCGGGACGCCCGAGACCTGCTCGGCGTACTCTGGCGTGTACTTCTCGAGGAACGTCCTGTACTCGTCGAGGGTGATCTTCTGCGGGCGGTCGGTGAAAGGCTTGTAGGTGGCCCAGCGCGGCTCCTCCCCGCCGAACTCGTCGGTGTCCTTGACGCCGTAGCCGATGTTCTCCAGCCCCTTTTTGCACACCGTGTGCTCGCGGACGAAGGCCTCGTTGACCAGCCCCTCCTTCACGATCACGTGGGCCATGCCGTTGGCGATGGCGAGGTCGGTCTGCGGCTTGAAGACGATCCGGAGATCCGCCGCCTCGGAGGTGCGGGTGGACATCGTGGTGAGGTCCACGAGGCGGACGTGGGGGTGCTTCTGGCGCCGGTCCGTGATCCGGGAGAAGAGCACCGGGTGCATCTCCGCCATGTTGCTGCCCCAGAGGAAGAACGTGTCCGCGTACTCGATGTCGTCGTAGCAGCCCATGGGCTCGTCGCCGCCGAAGGTCGTCATGAACCCGGCCACGGCCGAGGCCATGCAGAGGCGGGCATTGGCCTCGATGTTGTCGCTGCCCAACCCGGCTTTCATGAACTTGAGGGCGGCATAGCCCTCCGCCATGGTCCACTGGCCCGAGCCGTAGAAGGCCACCGACTCCGGACCGTATTTCTGGACGGCCTCGCCGAACTTCTTGGCCACCAGATTCAGCGCCTCATCCCAGGAGATCTTGACAAACTTCCCGTTCTTCCGGAGCAGCGGGACGGTGAACCGGTCCTCGCCGTAGAGAATCTTGGGCAGGGAGTAGCCCTTGATACAGAGCAGGCCGCGATTCACCGGGGATTCCGGATCGCCCTTGACGGCGACGATCCTCTTGTTGCGGACGCCCACCAGCACGCCGCACCCCGTTCCGCAGAAGCGGCAGGGGGCCTTCTGCCACCTGTCCACGACGACGGCTTGCGCTTGCGCCTCCGGTGGAACCAGGAAATCCAGCCCGAGGGCCGAAGCGGCTCCCGCTGCCGCAGAAGCCTTCAGAAATTCGCGTCTATTCCATGCCATGACATTTCCCTCACACACCTCTGCCCGATGACATCTGCATAGGACCCACCGGACATCAGGGCCCGACCTTCACCGCCTTGATGTCCCCCTCCACGCCGAGGCCAACGCTCAGGGGCAAGGTCACGTAGTGCCGGCGGTTGGAGACGGTGTCGTCGAAGATGGCGAACCCGACCGGGTACGCCTTTCCCGGGCGCAGCGCCTTGTCGTCGGGGCTGCCGGTGTTCAGCTTGCGCCGGAGCTCCACCACCCAGTGGCCGTCCGCGTACCGGCCGGCGGCCTGCACGTCGGCGCCACTCCCCTGCGGCTCGCGCAGGAGGTACTGGGAGAGCAGGTCCCCCACGGCAAACTTGGCGTTTGGGTCGAGCGGAACGGCCGTTTTCCCCTCGATCAGGGCCGACTGGCCCATGCGCGCCGGGAGGTCCGCCTCGGGGATGGCCCGGAAGCCCACGACCTGCTCGTTGTACATGAACTCCGGCTTGGGGCGGCTGAAGAACGGCGCCCGGCCCGCATCCCCGTTCCGGTACTCCAGGACCCAGTCGTCGCTTGCGTAGCCCACCCCGTTGGAGCGGCCCGCCCGCCACTGCCAGAGGTCGAGGAACTTCCCGGCCGCCTTGAGCTGATTCAGGTCGCCCACGGGCTTGACCTTGTCCCACCCGCCGGTCTCGTCGCGGGCCGTCCGGCTGATGAGCAGGTACTTGCGGATGTCCTCCACCTTGCGGCCCGCGCGCCCCCAGTAGGGGTGGGGATCAATCGCGCTCCGGGGAACATCCTTGGGCATGGCGCGCATGCTGGTGTGGCAGGTCATCCAGCAGCCGACCTGCGAGAAGGTAGCGGCCGACCCGTCGAAGGCCGGGACGTTGTCCGGATCATCCAGGAGAACGGCCAGTCGGTCCTCGTAGCTGGGCGGGAGGCCCTTCTTGGTCGCATCCGGCTTCGGCCCGCCCCAGGCCACCCACTGCTTGCCGTCATAGCGCCACAGGGTGTGGATGGCATGCGGCGTAGCGGTGGCCCAGCGGAACTGGAAGTAGACATACTCGGCGTCGTAGGCCGCGCGCACCGTGAGATCGAGGCTCGGGGCCTTGCCCGGGATGGGGTCCGCCTCGCGGGGACCCGCCTGCACCAGCTTGGCCCCCATCGTCTTCTCCTGCCCGGCGTGACAGCCTGTGCAGCCGGCCTCGAGGGCGGGAGCCCCCGGGTGGTCATTGCTCGTTAGGAACTCCCAGGAGGACTGCCCGGGGTAGAAGAGCGTGATCGTCCTGACCGGGACCTTGCTCCAGTCGCCGGGAAACGTGAACAGGCGGGGTCCCGCCACCTCGCGCGAGGGGCCCCCCAGTGCGGCGCAACTTCCCAGGATGCCGGTGAGCGCCAGCAGGATCACCACCCGTTCGATCTGCCCACACCTTTTTGTCGCCATTGTCCCCCTCCTGATAGAGCGGCGGTCCACGGTAAGGTATCGCGACAGGGCGCCAAGCGAAACCCTGGACCATCCGGGATATGTCTCGGCAGGATTCGCAGGCGCGAGATGATAGCCCGACTTTAGGAGAAAAGGAATCCCTTTCCGCGTGAAAACGCCCGGCGCCACCATCCACTGGATCCGCCAGGGCGTGACACCCTGGCAGCCTGCCGGTCTCCATGGGGCGGTGGCCAGCGGTGGTCACGGGTCCCTCTGAGGCCGACCAGGCCGCGCGACCTCCGGTGCCTTCACGAGCGGAGCCCGGAACGCCACGGAGCCGACTGCCTGCGCTTTCGGATTGCCCCCCTCAAAGTCAAGAGCCCCCGGGGGATTCCCCCGGAGGCCCTATGACGATCCGGCCCGGTGATTCCCGCTCGCCCTACTTCCCGCGCGCGTGGATACCCCTGGCGTTGTTTGCGGCCCAGGCCTTGTCGCGACTGCCATGGCAGCGCAGGCAGGCGAAGTCCACCGTGGTGATCCCGGTGGCGAACTTGCCGTCCGCGGTGAACATGCTGGCGTTCGCTCGGGTGTCGATCTTCACGATGTGAGTCTTGATGTCACCAATATACTTGCCGAACGATTCGGCACTCTTGGTCGCCGGCGGCATGTGGCAGTCGGTGCACTCGACGCCCGACTTCTCCATCCGGCTGCCCTTGAAGTCGGCCGCCTGCTTGCTGTGGCAGGTCTCGCACTTCGTCTTGACCGAGACGGCCGCCCGTTTGTGGGGGTCATGGCAGGTCACGCATGCAACCTTGTCTGGCTTCCTTCAGCGAGATGTTTTACCTGGACGGGCATCCCCCCTTTCCCTTAATCCCTCCCCTTGGAATAAGGGTATTCTGTATCAGCACCCGTCCAGGCGGGTCAATCAGAAAAGATCTCCGTCTGCCCTCTGCTCAGGTTGCCACGGCGCCTTCGCTTATCACCACCCGACATCTCGGTGCTCAACTCTCGGCGCCGGATTCTTACCGCAATGGCGGCCTTCCGCAATGCTCTGTCCTACTCATGTTCGAAAATACAGACATCGAAGAAGGGACGTATGACACGAATCACCATTCGGGACATCTGGGATGCGCCTGTTCCCCTCCCAGTGTGGTCGCCTGACAGGGGATCTGGGTTGGGCACCGGCGAATTGACAAACCAAAACCGGCAGTCCGATAGGACCCCCGGTCTTGCTGTTGCTATCGCCTGATTCACAGGGTCCGCTTCTACTTCTTGAAAAGTGCGAAAGGGCAGGGGGCCATCCCCCTGCCCCTTGACCTGAGCCATCCGGGCTACTTGAATCGCAGGATCTGGTACTGGCCGTCCCCGTAGGTAGTATGGCCGGGCGGGATCTCACCGCGGCCGGAGTTGTTGAAGATGGAGATGCTGAACTCGTACTCCCGCGACTTGGCCAGGTCGAAGATCACGTCGTCCGCAGGGTTCCCGGTGTTCAGCCGCCGTTTGAACTCGTTGATCCAGACCCCGTCCTTCCACACGGCCGAGTGGCGAACATCGCCGCGGCTTCCCTCGAGGTTCCGCAGGATCCGCTCCGGAACGGCCGCGTTGTACCTCGCGTAGATGGCCCATGCCTGATCAACCTTCCGCTTGTCGAACTTGGGATCGGACGGATCCGCCACGATTGTTCGGCCTTCGGCGATGTCCTTCTGCGTGATCACCATGGCGTCCAGGTAGTTCTGGGGGGCCGCCTTCATCACCAGCGGGCCGGTGCGATCCCGGTTGCGGTTCCGGGTCTCGGGTCCTCGCCCCTTGTCCGGCCGCCGACCCGCGTCCTCGGTGTCGTACCCCTCCTCGTAGGCCTGGTACCACACCCAGTACTTGTCATCCAGCCAGCCCTCGAGCTGGAAATGGCCCGCCGTGGCCTGGTGCGTCAGCGGATCCACCGTCGCCGGGCCGAACTGGCTGATGCGAATGGCCCCCAGCCCGCGGGCGGCCTTGCTGTGCCAGCTATCGGCCTTCTGGCCCTTGACGTCGGTGAACTCCGAGGCACCCGGGATGTTGCCATGGCATTTGGTGGCACACCCATAGGCGGCCTTGTAGCTGGGAATGGACATGTTCCAGGTGAATGCGACCCGGTCCTCGGATTGCTTGGTGTTGTCCACGTCCTTGGGGTCGAAGTAGGGGGACTTCCACCCGCTGCCGGTCCACTCCCACGCATCGCCGCGGGTCATGCTCAGTGTCTTGTCCCTGTACTCGGCCCGGATGTAGAGGTACTGGTCCGAATACAGCGCCTTGAGTTTGACCTCGTTCACCGGCGTGTAGACGGTGGGAACGAGGCGAACCGCGTGTTCCGGCGCCGTGCGCCAGGCGGGATGATCCCCCGCCCCGGTGCTCTCGAAGTCCTGCGCGATCCGGACGACATCGAGATAGGGATCATAGTCCAGGGACCGGTTGACCGAGATGCTGTCCACCCACCGGCTGATGGTGGCCACCTCTTCCGGCTTGAGGTACTTGGCCATGAAGCCCCCCGGTTGGATCCACTGGCGGAGCGTGCCCAGCCGGGCCGCCGAGACGATTTGGGCCTCGCTGGTCAGGGGGGGATACCCCATCCCCTTCGGGTTCTTCCCCCCCTTGACGTGGCAGGCGACGCACTTCTCTTCCGCCTTGGGGGCGAACTGGGCCTGCGTGATCGCATGCTGCGCGGGAGTGTCCTTTGCGTCAAAGTTGCGGAGGTTGAAGTGGGTCACGCTCGGGGATGTATGACACGTGACACAGTCGGTCTGGGGATGATCCGACTTGAACGGCACGTGGCAGGCACCGCACTGAACCGCAGATTTCGGGAAGGCGGCAGCATGGGCCGCGGGCGGTGTCCGGTGACACCCGGCGCACTTGGCGTCAACGAGGGCCTTCACCTCGCCTGGAACGGACACCTGGGCCCCAGGCAGAGTAGCGCAGGCTGCAGCCAAGGCGCCGAGACCCAGGATCAGGAAGAATAACCGCATCCGTATTCCTCGCATGATGTCCCTCCTTTCGACAGCACCCGTCTGTTGAAGGGAACCAGGCCCCTCGGGCAACAGGGAGAGAAAGGTCGCCGTGATCGCGTTCAACTGAATTCCCTCCCTGACCCGGTCCGTCTCCCCTCCAATGACGAGCCAGCGTCCCCGCCCTCTGTCGAGGTCGGACCTCGTTCACTTCCGAGGATTACTTGCCCATAGGCGCTCTCCTCCCTTCCCATGCGCATTCCAGGGATCCCACACGTGACCCGTCGCCAACGACTGTGCAAATCCTGGCCTCCGCTGATACAAGCTGATAGCAGTACGTGTTGTCATTTTCAACGCGTATGCGTGAAACGTCCTTCGCCCCTGACAAATCGAATTCGACCCCTTAGGTCGCAGATGTCCTCCATGAGAGCAGAGGAAACAGCTAGCTCGACCGACTGACGTATTTGACACGCTTGCCAAGGAAGGCCTGCAGGTTTCCACGGCGTGATTGTTGATCGACCACCAAACGCTGCTCAGATACGTGACATCGGCAGATGTGCTTTGAGGGTCCGAGATTCACGCCGGGGGTGGTCATGTAGGATGCATTATTGGCTTTCAGAAGAGGCTTCGTCGGGTATAATGCGCCGGCTTGCCTCGGCAACGTGTTCATTCACAGAAGGAGGAGTGCATGGGAGCGATGAAGGAGTTTGCGGGCGTGTTCTACCGGGAGGGAGCGCTGGACCCGAAGACCATGCAGCTCGTGGCGATGGCCGCCATGGCCGCGGCCGGCTGCACCAGTTGAGTGCCGGCGCGCTTCGCGGCCGCGAAGCAAGCCGGAGCCACCGACGACGAGGTGATGGAGACCCTCTACTACGCCATGCGGGGTGCCGCCCGGGCCACGTGGAGCACCATCAAGTACATTGACGGCGTCGAGGATCTGAACAAGAAATACAAGGACAAATTTGAGCGCGACATCGGCAAGTAACCTGCGCAGATCGCCTCCTCACCACGGCCCCCCTGGTCGCTCAAGGGGGCCGTGGTGTCCGGGGAGCTCATTGTCGTCCCACGACAGGACCTTCCCTACTTCTTACCCATTGGCAGGCACCCGCACCCGCAGTTGCTTTCGGCGGGCGGTTTCGTCGCCTTGGCTTTCTTGTTGACGGCCTGCTTGCGCATCTCCCCTCACCTCCTTCTGGTCAGGATTTCCTCCGCGGGGGTCGCCTGACCAGGGCGGCCACCGGGAGGACTGGACTCTTCCGGGATGGTTCATCCAGGCACGAGCACCCCACGCCGGTGGGCGGCGGTGCGGCGGGCCTGCACAAGGCTGCGTGATGGCCCTGCAGTTCCCGCCGCAGGGCCTGGAGGTCTTTAACGCGTGCCTCGATCTCGGAGACCTGCGCGGCGATCAGCTCCTTCAGGCGGGGGCGCAGGTGCTGGCAGCTTCCGGTGTCCGCGTACGTGGTGATCTGCCGGATGCTCGCCAGAGGGAGGCCGATCTGCTTGGCGCGGCGGATGAACTGAAGGCGCCGGAGGTCTCGCTCCGAGTAGATGCGGTGCCCCGAGGGCGCACGGGCAGCCTTGGGCACGAGACCAAAGGCCTCGTAGTACCGGATGGTCTTGGGGTTGACGTCGCATGCTCGAGCCAGATCACCGATCCGCATGGCCTGCCCCCTTGCGGGCGGACTTCCCACCCCCGCAGAGAATATAGATCTTCCAGTGGACTGGAAATGCAAGTGTTATTTTCGGGGTGCGCCAACAAACTGCAGCGAGCGTTTTGGTAGGAGTCCTGCCCGGGCTGGTTGACCGCTACTCAACGAGCGATCGTCGCAAGAGGAGTTGCGCTGAACTGAGCCGCAGCAAGATTGCCCGCATGGCCGCCACCAACCCAAAGTCGATGTCGCCCTGCGTGGCCATGGCGTCCTTCTTTTCGTTCCGGACTCAGGCGTTCCCCGCGGCAGCCACGGCGATCCTCTGTTCCGCCGCAGTGATCTCGGCGTACGCAACCTCAACCGCCTGCGTGAACAGCTTTCGCGCCCCGTCCAGCCAGGGCGACCGTGGCGCGCGGACCTTCATCTTGATCTGCTCACGCATCCGGTCCCAGAAGGCCTCCCCCGGTTCCGACAGAGGCATCCCGTGGATGGCTGCAACAAGGCCGAAGAGAAGCCGCTCGGCCCGCCCACCTTCCTGGTAGGCCCGGACGTGAGCGGCCGGGGCGGCGTGGTCGGCCCCAGCGGGCCCGGAGGGTGCTTCTTCCGCTCTCGGGCTCGTCACGACGCCGCTGCACGATCCACGCGTAGTGTTCTGGCGTCTGCCGTCGGTAGGCCAGGGGGAGAAGGCCCGCCGCCTCACACCAGTCCCGTACCTGTTCAGGCGTCACCCGCACCCGCTGCGGCGGCCCCACGAGGCACGGGCCCTCTGGGTGGAATTCCGCCACTGCTCCCAGGGCGCCCCCCGGCATGAGCCGGGCCACGTTCCCGAGCAGACGTGCCGGATCATCGGTGTGGTGCAGGATCATGGTGATCAAGGCCGCATCCACGCCGTCGAGGCTCCCGGGCTGAAGAGTCGCCGCGTCCGCCACCACCCGCCGGATCTGGGAGACGCCCCGTTCGCCCTGCAGGCGTTCCAGGTAGGCCAAGGCCTCGGACGAACGATCCACGGCGTACACCAGGCCATCGGGCCCCACCCGATCCGCCACCACCAGGCTCACGTAGCCGGGCCCAGCCCCCACGTCCAACACGCGATCGCCCGGCTTCACGCCGATGGCCGTCAGCCAGTCTTCCACCAGAGCGGCCCGCTGGACCTGGCGGGCAAAGACCTCATCCCAAGTAATGTGGCTCAGGTCTTTCCGGAACGGCTCCTCCACAGTGTCCCTCCTCTAAAAGCCGAACTGCAGGATGGACCAAGCCACCAGCGAGAGGGTGACCAGGACCGACACGCCACCCATGATGCGCATCGGGAGCGTCCGCTTCGAATCCCGAACTTGATACAGGATCACGACCACCATGAGAAGCGACATGAGGAGCATCGCCCGCCGGATCAGCGGGAACGTGGTGATGAAGCTCGTGCCGGCACCACCGATGCCGATGGCGAACAATAGCATGTGCAAGTTATGATGCTGGCTCGCCAGAAACGCCAGCACGACGGCGCCGGCCGAAGTGAGCCATTCTCTAGCCACCGTACCTCCCTTCATTCCCCTGGTCGGGGAGTGCCGAGGATTTTCGCCTGCTACCCTCTTCGTCGCGGGACGTCTCTAGCCATGAGCGACAGCTCCCCAGCATCACCGTGTCGGCGGTTGGGGACCGCCGCTGGGCACCCCGTAGCCGCGCACGGTCTTGTACCGAGCGATCTGGTCGGCCGTGAGCAGGGCCCGAGTCGTCAGATGCGTGCGCAGGTGGATGAACCGGAGCTCGGCGCGGAGCTGGCCGATGTGCGCTAGGCTCTCGCGCAGACTGGCCTCATCGATGTGGCCCTGTCGGAAACGTTGCGCTAGGTGAGCTTCCGCCTGGAGAATTTCTTTCCCTTTCGCCTGGGCTTCCTCTAGCATCTGAGCATTCAGGCGCTCGACTGCCGCGCGCTGGTCGGACCGGAGCGCGAGCTGGCCCGCATCGGCCGCATCCAGGACGTGGCGAGTCCCAGGGTACCCGTTCACCTCCGCGGCCAGCGCCAACGCCATGCCCTTCCCGCTGAGGAGGCCTTCGACCTCCTCGGGAAGTAGGCCGGTGGCTGCGGTGCCCCGGAGCACGGCGTACGGTGAGGGCACATTATCCGACGCCGCGCTGCCCGAGTGATGCGGGCTGCTCTTGGCATCCGGAAGCGTCTCCGCAGTGATCCCAGGACTTGAAAGTGTGGCGAGGATAGCAATCGCCAGTGCAAGTACACGCCCCCGCGGCAACAACGAATCGATCATCGGATGCCCCCTTTTGACAACACCCATCTTCCCTTCCTCTGGACCCGCAGCCCCACCCTTCCGGCGTGGTCATCAGAACAGCAAGGAGGGTCGGCGAAGTCGGCGCTGCGGCCAAGTCTCACTTTGATTGCATGACCCTCTTGACCGCGTCTCCTGCAGTCCCCTTAGATTCAACGGCCCTTATCCCTTTGCCCTTCAGGACCTCAACGCTTCTTGGCCCATAGGCTTCGGCCGCGAGCACCGTGACTCCCTTGCCGGACAAGAAGCCTATCATGGAGATCCCGCCGCCCGCTTGGTCCTTATACGGGTTCTCGATCGCTTGCACAAACGCGCCCTTCTTGTCGAAGAGGAGGAACAACGGGCTCCGCCCGGGTTGCTTGCCGACTGTGGACGCAAGGGTCTGGCCGGTCGCGGCCGCGAAGCAAGCCGGAGCCACCGACGACGAGGTGATGGAGACCCTCTACTACGCCATGCGGGGTGCCGCCCGGGCCACCTGGAGCACCATCAAGTACATTGATGGCGTCGAGGACCTGAACAAGAAATACAAGGACAAGTTCGAGCGCGACGGGAAATAATCCAAGCGGCTGGCGGATCTCTACGGCCCCTTCATCCCCTTGGAGGGGCCGTGGCATTTCTTCCCGCCACCGCCCCGCTGAGGAATCCCCACCCCCGGGCGAGGTCGGGTCTTCCCTCCCCCTGCCAGTCGCATTGGGTACCCACTCAACTGGCTGCCCTCTCGACCAACCATTTGCCGATCTCTTCCACCGTCGGCACGCGGCCGGTGGATTTCATCTTGCCGTCAATCCGGACGGCCGGGGTAAAGAACACGCGGTTCTTGGCGATCTCCTTGGGATCGCTGACATGGGTCAGGGTCGCCTCGACCCCAGCAGCCTCCATGGCTTTCCGAATCGCCTCCTTCGTGGCCTGACAGCGGGCACATCCGGGGCCAAACACCTCGATGTTGATCATGGTCGCACTCCTCGACGGGATGCTGTCCGCCAAAGCGGCTGGCTTCCCGGTCTATGAGAGAATGAACGTCCCGGCGAACCAGCCACACACCGTGCCGAGGACGATGATCGTCGAAACGTAGACTACCGCTTTCTTGGCGCCGAAGACCCGACCGATGGCCAGCCAGTTGGGCAGGCTCAGGCCCGGCCCGGTGAGGAGCAGGGCCAGCGCCGGCCCCTTCCCCATTCCCAGGCCCATCAGGGTGTGGACGAACGGCGCCTCGGTCATGGTCGCGAAGTAGCTAATGCTCCCCAGCATCGTGGCAAAGAACGACGCCAGGAGACCCGAGCCGCCCAGATATCCCTCGATCCACGAGCGGGGAAGCGCCGCCCCGATGACCCCCACGATGAATACGCCCAGGAGGAGCAATGGAAAGATGATCCGGACGAACCACCAGGTCTCCTCCAGCCAGTGCCGGATTTCCTCGCGTGTCTTCGTCCAAGTCGCGTAAGCAACTACTCCTGCCGTTGCCACGAACCAAACGTACACCTTGCGGCTGTATGGCCCCTCTTGCACGAGGTAGTTCGGCGCCAGCAGGCTCACGACCAGCAGGGCCAGCAGGATCAGGTCCTGGCGGGCGATGATGGCCGCCTTCCCCTTGTTGTCCTGGCTGGCCATCCGCTCGGCCTCCTCCTCACGGAACACGACCGTCATGACCGTGCCCACCACCGCGGCCATGACCACGGCGGTGATCACGCGGATCCAGGCCATCTGCGCTCCCAGGATGCTGCCGGTGTAGATGAGGGAAAGGAGATTCGACGCCGGTGCCACCCATAACAGGATGAACGCCGCCCCGATGCCTGCGCCGCTGTAGTAGATGCCGCTGGAGACGGGGATCACGGTGCAAGAGCATGCCGCGACGAAGAAGCTCGCGCCCGTCGCCGTGGCGAAACTGGCGGGCTTGGACGCGGCTGCCCCCAGGCGCGCCATGATCGCCTCTTTGTTGATGAAAGCCACCATGGCCCCGGCCAGGAGGAAGGCCGGGATGAGGCAGGTCAGAACGTGCAACGCAACGTACTCCTGCATTGCGCGCAACCCCGCAACAATCAGATCAAAGATCATTGGCATTCTCCTCCAATCGGATCCTGGTATTCGAAGCCGAGGACCGGCTCCCGTCCCAAATGCCACGGCCTTGGCCTTTTTGTCCCACTACCAGTCCGCACGCGGGTGGTCTCGTAACTTCTCAGCGCGCAACGTCTCCCCGACTCGAGGGCTGCCGGGCGCATCTCGGAACAGTTATGAATACTCATATGACCATTCATTCATGTCTCACTGCCAAAAAAATCACGCGGAACCACGTCGGAAAGCCGCCGGAGAGCCTCGGGAATCCGCCCATCCCGGATCCGGTATATAACCCTTCCTCCCTCCCGGCGGGCGGTCAGGATCCCGGACCTTCGAAGAATGGCCAAGTGTTTGGAAACATTTGACTGCTGTTCTCCGACCGCCACCTGGATGTCGCAGACGCACCGCTCACCACCTGCCAGGACCTCCAGGATCCGAAGTCGTGTGGCCTGCCCTACCGCTTGAAGGAACTCCGCCTGCGCCTCGTGTCTCGCCACCATGGAAGGCTCCCTGGATATGACTGATTGCTCACGAAGCAATATGCATGCCGCTACAGACGGAACCGTGGAGATCGAAATTCAGGAAGATCATGGGAGAGGGGAGCGGCCAGGAGGGCTTCCGTCTGGTTGCCCTCCCCAGGCCTCAGAACAGCGGGCGCAGTGGTTGTCGCGGAACGCGGCGTGGAAATCTCAGCGCCGGTGCTTTCCCTCGAGAACGTCGTCCACCCAGGTGAAGGCCATGATTGTCGTCGGCAGGCCCAGGGTGGAAATGGCCAGCACGGTGGCGTGCCGGATTTCCTTCGCTGTGGCCCCGGCCGCCAGGGCCTTGCGGACGTGGGAATGCGTGGCTCCCTCCAGGCGCGCCCCAATCGCCATGCCCAACTTGACCAGCTCGCGCGTCTTCGAATCCAGTGGGCCGCCCGCATGGGCCGCCTTTCCCATTGAGTCGTACCCCTGGAAAACCTCTGGAAACTCCTTCGTGAACTTCTCGAACGGTCCCGGCAACTTGTCCCCAGCCTTTCCCCTCTTCGCCATCTCGCTTTCCTCCCTGTTCACCGACGATGTCCCTGCCCAGGATCCCCGAGTTCACTAGGTTCCAAGGATCTCACCAGCTCAACAACCCGGGCTTCAATCTGGTCGCGGATCTCGCGGAATTTTGCCAGGAGCTTTGCGTCGCTTCCCCTCGCGGTCGCCGGGTCCTCCAGCGGCCAGTGGAGTTTGTTGACTTCGGGCGGCAGAATCGGACAGCGCTCGTCGGCGCTCCCACAGACCGTCACGACGACATCCATCCGGCGGGCCAGAGGCTCCTCGAAGGCTTTCGATCGCTGGTGGGAGATGTCAATCCCCTTTTCCTGCATGGCGGCGACGGCGACGGGGTTCAGCCGGCTCGGCTCCATCCCCGCGCTGTAGGCCTCGATCCTACCCTGACCGAAGTGCCGCGCAAAGCCCTCCGCCATTTGGCTCCGGGCGGAGTTTCCCGTACAGACGAAGAGTATCTTGATCGAACCGGGCACCCTGCTCCCCCTCAGAGGCGTTCCGTTACCGCCTGACAGTTTCGGCAAGGCCCTCGCCAGCGCCCCGGGCGCCTGCGGGGCTCACCGCAAACCAGTGCCGCGTTCGGTTGCACACGGCGCAGACTGAGAGCATGACCGGCACCTCGATCAACACCCCGACAACGGTCGCGAGGGCCGCCCCCGAGCTGGGTCCAAATAGGGCAATCGCGGTCGCCACAGCCAGTTCGAAGAAGTTGCTCGCCCCGATCAACGCGCCCGGCGCCGCCACAGCGTATTCCACGCCGAACAAGCGCATCAGGCCATAGGTCAGAGAGGAATTGAAATAGACTTGGATGAGGATCGGCACCGCGATCAGGAGGACGTGGAAGAACTTCTGCGTAATGTTGTCGGCCTGAAAACCGAAGATGAGGACGAGCGTCGCGAGGAGTGCCCCCATGCTGACGGGTGCGAATCGTGGCAGCAGGACTTCCTCGAACCAGACGGCACCCCGGCGACGGATGAAATACCGACGCAGGATCACGCCCGCCGTCAGGGGGATCAGGATGAAGACGATCACGGAATACAGCAGGACGTGGAAAGGGACATCCAGGGAGGATGCGCCGCTCACCAGGAACCGCACGATAGGCGCAAAGAGCACCAGCATGATGAGATCGTTGACGGACACCTGAACGAGGGTGTACGCCGGATCACCGTCCGTCAGGTAGCTCCACACGAAGACCATGGCCGTGCACGGCGCGGCCGCCAGGATGATGCTGCCGGCGATGTACTGGGACGCCTCCTCCGGCGAGATCCAGGCGCCGAATACATAGCGGAAAAAGAGGTATGCGATCAGCGCCATGGAGAACGGCTTCACCAGCCAGTTGACAAAGAGCGTGACCAGAAGCCCCCGGGGTCTCCGCCCGACGTTCCGGATCGCCGCGAAGTCCACCTTCATCATCATCGGGGTGATCATCAGCCAGATGAGCACCGCGATGGGGACGTTGATCTGGCTCCCCTCTCCAAATTCAAGGCGCCGCATCGCGTCGATGAATCCAGGCAACGCCTTGCCCAGGAGCACGCCAACCACCATGCAGAGGCCAACCCAGAGGCTCAAGAACCGCTCAAAGGGGTTCAGCCGCTTCTCCCTTGCAATGGTATCTGCCTTGTCCGCCATCTGTGTATTCGCCCCCGTCGATCGCGTCGATCCCCGAACGGACGTCGCCTTGGTGGGCGCGCTCAGCTTCCCCCGGCTGCCAAGCGGTCAAGCTGGACCCATCGCTGTGTCATCAAGCCAACTGGCGGGCCAGGGCCTTGTGCTCGTTCACGTGGCTCTTGAGCAGGGCGCTGACGCCGTCCAGGAGCTTGAAGACCTGCGGGTCGCGGACGCGGTAGTGGACCATCTGGCCCTGCTTGCGCGAGGCCAGGATCCCGGCCGCCTTCATGAGAGCCAGGTGGCGGGAGACGTTGGACTGTTCTTCTTTGATGGCGGGAAAAATCTCGCAGACACATCGCTCCCCGTTCCGGAGTAGCTCCAGGATCTTCAACCGCGTCGGCTGCCCTAACGCCTTGAGGACGTTGGCCTTCAGGTCCAGGAGTTCGTCGCCCATGGTTTCTCCTTCATGATTGATTGCTCATCAATCTACAGACTTTGCGGCGCGGTGTCAACGCACCCTGCGCCTTGCCAATTCCCGGTCAAACCGGCTAGACTCACCACCCGGAACATCCCAGGATGATCCCGAGTCGGTATACAGCACCACGAGAGGATGTCCCGTGGAACTCACTGAATTGCACCCGCTACTTCATCCCTGCTGGGCATTCGCCGACCAGATTCGGGAAGACCTGCTGGCAATCATCCGGCCCGTGTCACCCGCCCAGTGGACCGTCCGTGCCGGGCCAGGCTCCTGGTCCATCGCCCACGTGGTGGACCACCTGTTGCGCGCCGAGATCGGCTCGAGCAAGATGGCGAGAAAGCTCATCCGAGGTGATTACGCGACATGGAGGATGCCGGCCGACGCGACGTTCTACACCGCGGAACTCGACCGGTATCCCTACGGGCAACTCACGGCACCACAGGAGTTGCATCCGGGACCGGCCCGGGACCAGGTGGAGTTGGAGCGGGAACTGGGCGTCGCGCACGCTCGCTTTCGAAAAGAGCTTGAGCAGTTTCGAGGCGAGGACCCCGAGGCGCTCCGGTCGCCGGACCCCGCCACCGGCGTCTGGTACACCCTTGGCGGCTGGGTAAAGCTCCAGGCGTGGCACGAGGCCCACCACGTCTCCCGGATCAGGGGCATCATGGCTGCGCCTGGGTTTCCGCGAAAGTGACTCCCAGCCGCCAACCATCACTCCTTCCCCACCAAGTTTGTCTGCTTTCAGGCTCCTTCCGGGCGCCCGAATCCTTTCCCCTTGGCGCCGGGCGAGGCGCGGTTTAGAGTCTGGCATCGAGGTCTGCGGCTGGGTGGTCGTGCCCATCGGGGCGGTGGAGGAGAGTGCATGCGGCGCAGAGATCTCGGCAGGAACTTGCGGATGCTCGTGATGGGCTTGGGTGCTCTGACGGCCGGGGTGGACGTCTCCTGGGGAGCATCGGCCACGGTCCCGGAGCGGAAGGCTCCCCTCCGGATCGCTGTCGCGGCCATGATTTCGCCGGAGGAGACGCTCACGGTCTATCAGGAGTTGATGGACTACATCGCGGCTAAGCTCGGCCGTCCGGTAGAGATCAAACAACGGCGCACCTACCAGGAAGTCAATGATATGTTGGGGACCGGCAAGCTGGACGCCGCAATCCTGTGCTCGGGCCCCTACGTGCACGCGAAACGCCGGTATGGGGTGGAACTCCTGGCGGTGCCCGTCATCAATGGCACTCCGACCTATCGCTCGTACATCATCGTGCCCTCCTCGAGCACAGCAGCATCGTTCGAGGAGCTGCACCGGAAGCGGTTCGCCTTCACGGACCCCTTGTCCACGTCCGGCTACCTGTACCCGGTGTACGCCTTGATATCCCAGGGACGCCAGCCCGCCACTTTCTTTGCCAAGACCCTGTTCACCTACAGTCACGACAACTCCATCGAGGCCGTCGCCGAAAGCGTGGTGGACGGAGCGGCGGTGGACAGCCTGATCTACGATTACCTCCAGACGACCAACCCCGCACTGGTGGCTCGCACCCGGATCATTAATCGGTCACCCCCCTTTGGAGCCCAGCCCGTTGGGGTTCCCCGCAATCTCGAGCCGGAGACGAAGCAGGCCCTGCGCGACCTGTTCCTGGGGCTGGACCAGGACCCCACAGGTCGCGGCATTCTGAAGAAGCTGGGAGTGGACAGGTTCATTCCCGGGGACGACAGTCTGTATGACAGCATCCGGAAGATGCTCCAGGTTGTGGAGGGGGCGAAGATTCGATGAGCACCTGGACGGCCCTGCGCCACTCCCTGGCGTTTACGGTGACGACCCGCATCTTCGGGTTCGTGTCCCTGGTGATCTTGGGAGTGGTGGGGTATCTGCTCTGGCATGAGCAGCAGGTGCTGGAGAAGGAGCTGCAGGCGCGCGGCCTCATCACCGCGACCCACCTTGCGCAGCAGAGCCTGGACCCCATCCTGCGCGAGGATGACTACGCCCTCTTCAAGGTCGTGCAGGGCTTCCGCGGCAGCCACGGTCGGGACGCCGTCGGTGAAGAGAGGATCGGCTACGCCATGGTCCTGGATACTCGGGGGCAGGCCCTGGCCCACACCGATCCGGCCCAAGTCCACGCCACGCTTACCGACACCCGCACGCGAGAGATCCTAGCTCGACCCGAGTCCTCGGTCGTCCCCGTCACCAGTCCCACCGGCGAGCACCTGTACGATGTGGCCGTTCCCATTCGGATGCGAGGGCTCCCGGTTGGGGTCGTCCGCCTGGGGGTCTCGCGGGCGGGTGTGGACCAGATGCTGCGGGATCTTGCCCTCAAGGTTCTCGGCGTCCTGTTCTTGCTGATGCTGGTGGGCGTGGGCAGCATCTGGCGGTTCTCTCGGCGAATGGTGCAGCCCATCCAACAATTGCGGGACAGCGCCAAGGCCGTCCAGGCAGGAGATCTGAGCCAGCGGGTCGCTGTGGACCGACAAGACGAAATTGGGGAGCTGAGTTCGGCCTTCAACGCCATGACCGCTGACCTTGCCCGCTCGCGGACTGAGCTGGAACGGAAGGAAGAGATGCGTGCCCGTCTGCTGGAACAGGTCATCACCGCTCAGGAGGACGAACGCAAGCGCATCGCCCGGGAGCTTCACGATGAAACCAGCCAGGCCCTCACCTCTTTGATGGTCGGGTTGAAGGTCCTGGAAGTGCGACCGGAGCTGGCGGGAATGCGGGAGACCCTGGCGGACCTTCGGGCGCTGACAGGCAAGACCCTGGATGCAGTCCACGACCTGGCCTTACAACTACGCCCCAGCGTGCTCGATGATCTCGGCTTGGTCCCCGCGGTGGACCGCCTAGTTGCAGATTTTCAGCGGACCCATGGGATCCAGGCGGCCTTCGAAACCAACTGCCGGCTAGGGCCGAGGCTCCCCGCGGCGGTTGAAACCGCCCTGTACCGAATCACCCAGGAGGCCCTGACCAACGTGGCCCGCCACGCCGGGGCGCACACGGTCAGCCTGCTTGTCGAGGCCCGTGATGGCTCCGTCTCGCTGATCGTGGAGGACGACGGTCGCGGTTTCGACGTTGCCCACTACATGAGTGAAGGACGGGACGAGCGAAGCCTGGGAGTGTTCGGAATGCGGGAACGGGCCACCCTCCTGGGGGGAGCGCTGACCATCGAATCCACTCCGGGCAGTGGAACCACCGTCTTCGTGGAAGTGCCACTACCCACGGAGGTCTTGGATGATCGGAGCAAAGCGGATCCGCATCCTGCTGGCGGATGACCACGCCGTCCTCCGGGCCGGCCTTCGTGCCCTCTTGGCGGCCCAGGATGACCTGGAGGTTGTGGGCGAAGCCTCGGACGGTGCCGAGGCAATCCGGCTGTGTCAGACGCTGCGTCCCGACGTGGTGGTCATGGACATCGGCATGCCCGGGGTGAGTGGCATCGATGCAACAGCGCGCATCAAACGCGACCTTCCCTCTGTCAAAGTTCTGATCCTGTCCATGCACGATGATCGCGGGTACCTGCGGCAGGTGCTGCGGGTTGGGGCCTCAGGATACGTTCTGAAGAAGGCGGCCGACACGGAACTCCTGGCGGCCATCCGTGCCGCGGCACGCGGCGAAGTCTTCCTCGATCCCGCCCTGGCGAAGGCGCTGGTCGATGAGGTGATGGAGCCCAAGGCGGCGAGTGTCGAGCCCCCGGCGTTGAGCGACCGGGAGCGAGAAGTCCTGCGGCTCCTCGCCCACGGCCACACCAACCAGCAGGTCGCCGACCGCCTCTGCATCAGCGTAAAGTCCGTCGAGACGTACAAGGCACGCCTCATGGAAAAGCTGGGCCTCAAGGGCCGGGCCGAACTCGTCCGCTACGCCCTCCAGCACGGCCTGCTCAAAGACACTGACTAACTCCTCAATGCGGAATGCGGAGTGCGGAATGCGGAATTTCTAATCGGGCGTTGTCATTCCGCATTCGCCATTCCGAATTCCGCATTCGAGAGTGTCGGGTTTTCCCTGACACACATTCCCTCTTTTTTCGGACCTTCCCTGACAGACAGGTCACAAGCCCGGGCGTAGATTGAGGGCCGATCGTGGGTCCTCCGATCCGCCCTGTCCCCCGGGGATAGGACGGACTCGACGGTCCCGGGAGTGATTCCGGGGCCAGCCCGAAGGTGTGCGGTTTCGCGGTCTGGAACCCTTCGACAAGCTCAGGGTTCCGGTTCCCGCGAGGCCGCGGGAACCGGAATCGGCAAAGGAGACCCGTCCCGCACCAGCGGGACCGGTTTCCTTTTTCTTTTTGCATCCGAGGGTCACCTGACTGGGTGGTGCCTCAAGACCGGGATGCCATGTATCCCGAAGGAGGTGGGGGCCAATGCTGAGTTCAGCTCCGACGCGGACGGCGGAACTCCAGGCCATGCAGGAGGACATCCAGCAGGCCTTGAAGAAGCCGGTGAACCAGCGTAGCTGGATCATGGTGATCAACACCAAGAAATGCTCAGGCTGTAGCTCGTGCGCCGTAGCCTGCATGGCGGAGAACATGTCGCCGCCCGGCGTCACATACCGCGCCGTCCCCGAGGTGGAGGTTGGGGAGTATCCCCAGGTCTCCCGGATCTTCATGCCCACCAACTGCGTGCAGTGCGATAACCCGCCCTGCGCCAAGGCCGCCAACCCCATCAGTGCCGACGCCATCACCAAGCGGCCCGACGGCATCGTGGCCATCAACTACGAGAAGTTTCGGGACAAGAACGCCTTCGATGCCGCACAAAAAGCCTGCCCGTACCGGGCCCTCTACTATGACAACGGAACCTTCTTCACCAAGGAGCTGGCGAGCTTCCAGCCCTACGAACAGCAAGCCAATTTCGAATACGAGCAGCGGTTCAACCGCACCGAGGGGAAACCCCCCGCGGGCAGCGGCCGCAAGTGCCACTTCTGCCTGCACCGGCTCAACGCCGGCATGCTCCCGGCATGCGTGACCACCTGCCCCTGCGGCGCCATGTACTTCGGCGACAAGAACAACCCGAAGGGCCTGGCCATGCAGCTTCTTGCCTTCAATCGGGGCATCCGGCTGAAGGTGAGCCAGGGGACGGAACCGCGCGTCTACTATCTGACCGCCGAGGGGGTGACGGCGGACAATCTGAAGGCCTGCCTGGCCTGCCACGGGGCCTAGGACATTATGGAGGAGGTGAGGACAATGGCAGAGCGAGTCAAAGAGCACGAGGCCGTACCGGCAAACGGCTGCGCCCTCACGCGCCGAGGGTTCCTGAAGGGATCGGCCCTCTTGGGTGGTTCCATGGTTCTGGCCGAGCGGATGCAGTGGATTCAGGACCTAGTCCGGCGGGCCGAGACCGGCGCCCTGGCCGCTGGCGAAGAGTACCTCCTGTCCAAGCCGGAGAACATCCTCTACACCGTCTGCCTGCAGTGCAACACCGGCTGCGGGATCAAGGCGAAGCTCCTGGACGGCGTGGTCGTGAAGATTGACGGCAGCCCCTTAAGCCCGTGGACGCTGCAGCCACACCTGCCCTACAAGACCTCGCCGTCCGAGGTGGCCAAGGTAGATGCGCCTCTTTGTATCAAGGGTCAGGCGGGGATCCAATCCGCCTACGACCCGTACCGGATTGTCCGCGTGCTGAAGCGGGCTGGCAAGCGTGGCGAGAACAAGTGGGTAAGCATCCCCTTCGATCAGGCCATCACGGAGATCGTCGAGGGCGGGCTGCTTTTCCGGAACGTGCCGGGGGAGGAGAACCGCAAGGTCACAGGACTGCGAGAGCTGTGGGCCCTGCGCGATCCGAAAGTGGCGGCGGACATGGCGGCCGACGTGAATGCCATCCGTGCTAAGAAGATGACCGTGCCCGAATTCAAGGCCAAGTACGCCCAGCATCTCGACAAGTTGATCGATCCGGACCACCCGGACTTCGGACCCAAGAACAATCAGATGGCCTTCGTATGGGGCCGACTGAAGGCCGGGCGCGGCGACCTGATTTCCCGCTTCACCCGGGATGCCTTCGGGTCGTTCAACGCTCACGGGCACACCACGGTCTGCCAGGGGTCCCTCTACTTCACCTGCAAGGCCATGGCCGACCAGTTTGTGGAGGGAAAGTTCACCGGCGGGCCGAAGTTCTACTGGCAGGGTGACGCCCAGAATTCGGAGTTCATCATCTTCGTGGGCGCCTCGCCCCTGGAGGGAAACTACGGCCCGACGAACCGCTCCAAGGCTCTCACCGAGGGGATCACCGACGGCCGGCTGAAGTTTGCGGTGGTTGACCCTCGCCATTCCAAGACGGCCAGCAAGGCCTGGAAATGGATCCCGGCCAAGCCGGGGACCGAGGGTGCGCTGGCCCTGGGGATTATCCGCTGGATCATGGAGAACGGCCACTATAACGGCGTGTACCTCCGCAATGCCAATCAGGCGGCGGCCAAGGCCGACAAGGAGCCGACGTGGACCAACGCCGCCTGGCTGGTGAAGATCGGCCCCGACAGCAAGCCAGGGGCGTTTCTCCGCGGGTCGGACATCGGCCTCAAGAAGGAAGAACGGAAGACCCAGGACGGCAAGACGTGGGAGTTCGATGTCTTCCTCGTCTGGAAGGACGGCAAGGCGGTCCCCTTCGATCCCAACGACGACAAGACCGCAGTGGAAGGCGATCTCATCGCCGAGCCGACGGTGCAGGGGGTGAAGGCCAAGACGGCGTTCATGGTCCTGTACGATTCGGCCACTGGCCAGTCTATCGAGGAGTGTGCCCGGATCTGTGGCATCGAGGCCAAGGACATCGTGGACCTGGCGCGGGAGTTCGTGAGTCACGGGCGAAAGGCGGTGGCCGATATTCACCGCGGGGTGGCCCAGCACACTAACGGCTTCTACAACGTCCTGGCCTGGATGACCCTGAACCTCCTCAATGGGAACCATGATTACAAGGGCGGGCTGATCAAGGCCACGACCTACTCTATCACCAGTGGCGCCTTCGACTTCGGGAAGATGATGCCGGGCAAGACGACGCCATTCGGGATCAGCATCATCCGGCACGAAACGACTTACGAGGAGTCCACGATCTTCCAGGGTTACCCGGCGAAGCGGGCCTGGTACCCGTTCAGCAGCGACATTTACGAGGAGATCATTCCCTCCATGGGGGACATGTATCCCTACCAGATCAAGGCCATGTTCCTCTACATGGGGAGCCCGGCCTACTCCTTGCCGGCCGGCCACACCAACATTGAGATCCTGGCGGATCCCACCAAGATCCCTCTGGTGGTCGTGAACGACATCCTCGTCGGCACGACCTCTCTGTACGCCGACTACATCTTCCCGGACCTCACATACCTGGAGCGGTGGGAGTTCCATGGATCCCACCCGAACATTCCCCCCCAGGTCCAACCGATCCGGCAGCCGGTGATGGCCCCCCTCACCGAGACGGTGAAGGTCTTCGGCGAGGAGCAGCCCATCAGCCTGGAGAGCATGCTCCTGGCCATCGCGGAGAAACTGGGCCTGCCAGGCTTCGGCCCCAATGGCTTCGGGCCCGGGCTGGACTTCAAGCGGGACGAGGACATGTACCTCCGGATGGCGGCCAACGTGGCGGGCGGCAGAGAGCCCGTCCCGGATGCCGACGAGGCCGAGGTGAAGCTCTTCCTCCAGTCGCGGCGGCACCTGCCCAAGACCGTCTTTGACCCGGTTCGGTGGGAGAAGGTGGTCGGGGAGAAGTGGTGGAAGAAAGTGATTTACCTGCTGAACCGCGGCGGCCGGTTCCAGGATTATGACAAGGCCTACACGGGCGACCAGGTGGCCAACAAGTACGGGAAGCTGATCAACCTGTACGTCGAGAAGGTGGCCAAGGGCAAGAATCCCATCACCGGAAAACCCTTTCCGGGGATCGCCACCCACCTTCCCATCCTGGACGCCCAGGGGCGGGACGTCACCAAGCTGGACGAGGCCAAGGGCTACGACCTGAACCTGATCACGTTCCGAGAGATCGCCCACACCAAGAGCCGGACGATCACCAACTACTGGCTGCTCCAGGTGACCCCGGAAAACTCCATTCTGGTGAACGCGAAGGACGCCCAGCGCCTGGGCCTGAAAGATGGAGATCGGGTCAAGGTCACGTCCGCCTCGAATCCCGAGGGGGCATGGGACCTGAAAGCCCTGGGCAAGAAGCCCATGGTGGGCAAGGCGAAGGTGATCCAGGGGATCCGCCCCGGGGTCGTGGCCTTCTCCCTGGGCTTCGGCCACTGGGCCACGGGCGCCCATGACCTCACCATTGACGGGCGCCTCATCAAGGGCGATCCTCGCCGAACCACCGGCGTGCATGCCAACGCCGCCATGCGGGTGGACGATTATTTCAAGAACATGTGCATGGTGGACCTGGTCGGTGGCAGCGTCTCGTTTTACGATACCCGGGTCCGGTTGGTGAAAGTTTGACGGAACCATCCAAGCTATTGAGTCTAACGAACGGGGGCGTGGCCGATAGGCTTGCCCCCGTTTGTGTTTCAGCCTGGAGCATCGTCATGCCTCCCGGGCAATGCGCACGATGTCTCGTGCTGGACAAGGACCCCTGGGTCCGCTGGTCGCTGGTCCGCTTCCTGGACAGACACTGCCAGGAGGCCCGTTCGGTAGCCTCAGGGGAGCTGGCACTGGCGCTCCTCCGAGAATGGCCCGTGGATCTTCTCATCGCGGATGTGCGCTCCGGCGGGGGGGGATGGGGATTCGTGGACCACTGCCAGAGCCTTCGCCCGCGGCCGCAGATCATTCTCCTCGCCGCCGCCGAGTCCCGACCTCTGCCGGCTGATCTGGGACGGCTTGGTGTGGTCGGCATGATCGAAAAACCCTTCGTGATTCCTCGCCTGGCACAGATGCTGGCCAGTCTGCTCTCGAAACCTGGGGAGGCTGCCTGACCTGGTTTCTGAGGGAACCAGGACGTCGCGTCGTTGACTCGGATGTTCTGGAGGCGCCCCGTGGGACTCCGGACGAAGATCCTGGGGGCCATGGCCCTCGTCCTCGCCATCACGGTCGGCGGATCCTTCCTGGTCCTGATCCGCTACCAGCGCGCCCAACTGCTCCGCAACACCTCTCAGGCGATTGCCCACCTCGCCAATACCATCCGGGCGACTCTGGAGCACGCCATGCTGGCCAACGATCCGGCGGAGATCCAGCGGATCGTCTTGACGGTGGGCAGGCAGCCTGGGATCGAATCAGTCTTCATCCTGGATCGTTCCGGGATGGTGAAGGTCAGCTCCGATCCAGGCCAGCTTGGTCAGCCGCTCCGCGACGGGCCACCGGGGCTGCCGACCGACACGCCGGAGGGCGGGAGGGAGGACCGTAGCAGCGCTGTTGTCCTCCCACGGCAGCCTCTCCAAACTCTTCGCAGTACCAGCCTGATCCCCAACGCCCCTCGGTGTCAGGGCTGCCATCCGCCTTCCCAGCCGATCCTCGGGGCTCTTGTCGTGGACCGGTCACTCCATCAGATGGAACAGCAGCTTCGGACCAGCCTGGCCTACATGCTGGGATCGGCCGGCCTGGCCTTTCTCTTGCTCACGGCCACGACCTACGCGGTGCTCCGACGCTTGGTGGTCAGTCCCCTGGCCGAGCTGGGGCGGGCGGCGCTGGCGATCCAAGCCGGCAAGTATGACACGCCCCTGATCCTCCACCGACCCGACGAGGTGGGGGAGCTAGCGCGAACGCTTGACCAAATGCGATCCCGGATCCTCGAGCATCTCGATGCGGCCCGGCGCTGGGGGGCGGAACTGGAGATTCGGGTCGCAGAGCGAACCGAAGAGCTCCGCCAGTCGCAAGCAGCCATTGTCGAACGGGAACGGCAAATCGCCGCTTTGGAGGCGGTGCAAGCCGCCACCGTCACCCTCTCCCACCACATCAATAATGCCACGGCAGGGATCGAGGGCTGTCGCGACGTGCTGGCCGCCACGCTGAGCGAGCAGGCGGACTGGCAGGTTCGGTACGCCTTGGACGGAATCCAGGGATCCGTGAAGAGGATCACGGCCGTCCTGCGGGCGCTGCAGGATCTGACTCGGATCGAGCTGACGCCGTTCGCCGGTGGCACCAAGACGATCGACGTGGAACGCGTGATCCAGGAGAAGCTGGCCCAACTCGAATGGGAAGGGTTGCTCCCTTCCGAAGACCACGGGAGCCCCCAAGGAGAGGCCGGACGCCCAGGCAACCCGCCGCCCTAGGCCGCCCCGAGGGGAGTCTTGCAGGGCGTATGGGACTCGCCCCGCTCCCCCCCTACCGTTCCTATCCATGCCGGATCCCCCCGCCCCTCCCGGTGATCTGCCTGGTCCACAAACAACACCGGCTCGACAGCTCTCCCCGACCTCTGCAACACGACACTTCCGCAGCTCCAGCCAGCAAGAACTCGCTTGAGTTTCGGCGAATCCTTTGACACCATCCAATGGACAAGCTTCGAGATGCCCGGTTGGTTGTGTGACCGACACTTGGACGATCCGTTCGTTGTCGAGGTGAATTGAGAATGCAGAGACAAAACATCGCGACGGGAACGCCGTGGGAGCCCATCGTGGGGTACTCGCGGGCCGTCCGCGTCGGTAACACAGTGTACGTATCCGGGACGACGGCCACCGACAAGGACGGGCGAATCGTGGGCATCGGGGATCCATACGCCCAGGCGGTCCAGACCCTGCGGAACATCGAGACGGCGCTGCGTAGGGCCGGCGCCGGCCTCAAGGACGTGGTCCGGACGCGCATGTACGTCACCAACATTGACGACTGGGAAAAGGTCGGCAAGGCCCACGGGGAGTTCTTCGGCGAGATCCGGCCGGCCACCAGCATGGTGGAGGTGCGCCGCCTGATCTCGCCCGAGATCCTCGTGGAGATCGAAGCTGACGCCGTGATCGCTGACTCGAGGGATGCGGGCGCGGGGCCCTCGGGAATGCCTCGGCCGGATCCTGGAGATGACCAAGGATGAGGATTGAGCGGCTCGATCACCTGGTGCTGACGGTTCAGAGTATCGCGATCACGTGTGATTTCTACTCGCGGGTCCTCGGCATGAAGGTGGCCACGTTCGGAAACGACCGAAAGGCGTTGCAGTTCGGCCGGCAGAAGATCAACCTCCACGAGCGCGGGAAGGAGTTCGACCCGAAAGCCGCGAATCCCACCCCGGGATCCGGAGACCTCTGCTTCATCACCGAGACCCCTCTCCCCCAGGTCATGGGGCATATCCGGTCGTGCGGCGTCAAGATCATCGAGGGGCCCGTGAGGCGGACGGGGGCCGTGGGGCCTATTGAATCCATCTACGTTCGTGACCCGGACGGCAACCTGATCGAAGTCTCGAACTACCTAGACGGTGGGGCCTGACCGCGACTTGGAGCCGCTCTTCCCCTTTTCAGAAGAGGACCTATGCCTTCTGCTGAGCTGACGGTCCGTGATGCGCGAGCCGACGATGCCGCGGCCATCGCCACCATCTATAACCAGGGGATCATTGACCGGATCGCGACCCTGGAGACTGTGGAGCGCACTCCGGAGGAGCGGGTTGCCTGGCTGGCCGCCCGCGGACCGCGGCACCCGGTCCTGGTGGCGGAGCGGGAGCGGGTGGTCGTTGGCTGGGGGAGCCTGAACCCGTTCAACCCCCGGAAGGCCTACGAGTATGTGGCCGACTTCTCCGTGTACGTGGAGCGTGCGTGGCGCGGTAAGGGGGTGGGCAGCGCGCTGCTTCGCGCCCTGATCGCGCGGGCCGAGCAGCTCGGCTATCACAAGATGGTCCTCTCGGCCTTTCCCTGGAATGCGCTCGGCATGGCCCTGTACCAGAAGTACGGCTTCCGCACGGTCGGCATCTACAAGGAGCAAGGGCTCCTGGACGGGCAGTGGGTGGACACCATCATTATGGAGAAGATTCTTTAGTCCCTTTCGAATGAAATTCTCGGCGAAATGTCGAATATCGAACACGGAATATCGAATGATGGACGCCGATGGGAAGCCGCCCCTGAAACCGCTATCCTTCGACATTCATCATTCACTGTTCGACATTCGATATTCGCCGAAGACCTGTCCTGTTTGGCTCCCGCTACGCCGAGTAAGGGGTCGGAGGTGGCATGCGAGTCCTGGTTCAGCGCGTCGCCCGAGCGGCGGTGCATAGTGAGGGGGAGACCGTGGCCTCCATCGGCCCCGGCCTTCTCCTGTTCGTGGCCTTCAAGGACGGAGACGGGGAGGCCGATCTCACCTGGATGGCAGACAAGGTCGCCCACCTCCGGATCTTCGAAGACGAGGCGAACAAGATGAACCGCTCCCTCCTGGAGGTGGGCGGGCAGGCGTTGATCGTCTCGCAGTTCACCCTGTACGGCGATGCCCGGAAGGGGCGGCGACCCAGCTTCGACGCGTCCGCCCCTGCGGACAAGGCCCGGCCGCTCTTCGAGAAATTCGTTGACAATCTGACCTCCCGTGGAATACAAACAGCCCCTGGCCGGTTCCAGGCGAGTATGCAGGTCGAGTTGGTGAACGACGGGCCGGTCACGATCATGCTGGATTCGCCCCGGGGATAGCCCGGGGGTCATTTGGAGTCATAAGGCCATGGCAGCGCTCTTCACCGGGGCTGAGGCGGCCCTGGACGCCCTCCCCATGGCTCGCCCGGCACATCTGGAGGACCACGGGCGGGCCTTTTCTTTTCTCCGGCGCTCGTGGCAAAAGGCCCAGGATTCGGTCGTTCAACCCGGGACCGATCGCCTGCTGGAGATTGCGCCGTTCCTCACCACGGTCCTCCTCCTTTCAGTGTATCCGCTGCTCCGCTACCTCCTGCGGGATCCCTTCCCGGCCGAGGTGTTCCGCTTCGCCTTCATCTCCTTCTGGATCGGCTTCCTGATCGTGAACATGGTCCGGGCCCAGAAAACCCGGCAGGCCATTCTCCAGAACATGGAGGTGAACTGGCTGGACCGCCTCCGCTCCCATGGGGTCGCCCTTGGTCATTTCGTCCTCTTCATGCCCCTCAAGAACGAGAGCAACCGGCACGTGCTTTTCCAGACCTTCCTCTCGGTGGAGCGGCTGCGCTATCCCAAGTCCCTGGTCACCCTGGTCCCCATCGTGGAGGCCGAGGACCAGGTCACGCTGGAGAAGCTGGAAGAGGTCATGGCGCTCTTCCAGGCGCGGGTGCGGGTCGAGCCGTTCATCTACCCGACTGCCGGGCTGCCGGTGAAGTGCAAGGCGACCTCCATCAGCACAGCCGGCCGCTGGCTGGCAGAGCGAATCGACACGGGCAGACTCCCGGTCCCGGCGGGGGGTGTCAGGGTCCTCATCATTGACGCCGACACCCTGCTGCACCCGCAGGACCTGGCCTTCCGCGAGTGGACGCACCGCGAGGAGACCGCGCAGGCGGCGGCCGGCGGCGGCCGGGGCGTGGTCCTCCAGTCCCTGACGACCTACACGGCGAACTACTGGAAAGTCCCCATGCTCCCCCGGCTGCACAACACCGGGTTCGTCCTGTACCAGATGGGGAAGATGCAGACCCGGGGGGACTACCTGGTCCTGGGGCCGGGGACCAGCCTGGACTTCGCGGCGTTCCGGGCGGTGGACTACTTCGAGCCCAACCGCCACAACGAGGACATGCAGTTCCGGTACAAGGTCGTGATGGAGGGGTACCGGGTGGCGCCGCTCAAGATCCCGACCTGGGGCCAGGCCCCCCTCACGACCCGGGAATCGTGGGGACAGATCGCCCGCTGGGCGCGGGGCGCCGTGGACGTGAAGTTCGTCGTGCGCTACCGCCGCACGCTTCGCGGGCCGGCGCTGCCCCTGTTGAAGAGCAAGACCTATCAAGCCCTTCGGGCGCTTCTCGCGAATGCGATGCCGCCTCTCACCGTTCTGCTCCCCGCCCAGCTCATCCTGATCTCCTGGATCAGCCCGTGTGTGCGGGACCTGTGGCCGGTGCACGTGTTCCTGTCGCCCGACGTCCTGGCCCTCAAGCTGGGCGGGAAGAGCCTGTGCGTGAGCCACATGGCGGCATTCAACCTGGTCTTCCAAACCATCGTGCTCACCTCGTCCATGCTGCTGGGCATGGTGGTCGTCCCCCATACTCTGAAGCCGATCATCCACCAGCGGCCACCGCGGCGCTGGCAGCGGACCCGCAAGTTCGTGGAGTGGTTCCGCCTGGTCTTCACCCCCATCAACCTGCACAGTTACTTCCTCATGGCCTCGGCCCAACTGTACACCCAGGGCAAGTTGGCGCTGGGCTTGCCCATCACCCACACGCCGGTCACCCGGAAATGACCCGGGAAGCTGTCAGCCGTCAGCGGTCAGCCTTCAGCGGATATTGGCTGGAAGCCCGAAAGGTGGCTCGCTCAGACGCGTCCCCAGAGGGAGGTCCAGGGACCTGCTTCTCGGGAAGACTTTCCGGATCGCCGCTGATCGCTGATAGCTGACCGCTGAGCGCTCAAACGTGCGGATCGGACTGTTCACCAACAACTACCGACCGCTGGTCAACGGCCTGGCGACGTCGGTGGAGGGCTTCGCCCAAGCCTTCCGCCGTGCCGGCCATGCCGTGACCGTCGTGGCCCCCCGATACACCGGCAGCCCTGAAGGCGAGCCGGACGTCCTGCGGGTTCCCGGCCTGCGAGCACCCACGCATCACGCCTATGTCCTGCCCATGGCATGGTTGCCCGGCGTGGGCAGGGCGGTAGGCGCCCTCCGGCTCGACGTTTTCCACGCGCAGCATCCCACGCTGCTGGGGGCGGCCGCGGCTCGCTGGGCCCGCCGGTCGCAGAGGCCGCTGGTCTTCACCTATCACACCTACTACGATCGCTACGCCCACTACGTCCCCGGCCCCTCGCGCCTGGTGGCCCGGATGGCGGTCCGGCAGGCCACGGCCTTCGCGAACCGCGCCGACCTGGTGATTGCGCCCGGCCCCTCCGTGGCCAGGGCGCTCCGTGCCCAGGGGGTGACGTCCCCCATCGCGATCGTTCCGACGGGCGTCACCCTGCCGGGGGCAGCCGAGGAAGCCAAGAGGATTCGCCGCCGACAGGCGCTCGGATCGAAGGAGGGTACCCCGCTGTGCCTCAGCGTCGGCCGGCTGGCGCGGGAGAAGAACCAAGCCTTCCTGCTGACGGCCTTTGCTGCTATCCTCACGCGTCTTCCCGCCGCGCGGTTGCTCTTGGTGGGAGAAGGGGATGATCGGCCGCGCCTGGAAAAGATGACATGCGGCCTGGGCATCGGTGGATCTGTCCAGTTCGTCGGGGCCGTCCCGCACGAACGGGTCGGCGAGTACTACCTCGCGGCGGATCTGTTCCTGTTCCCATCCACCTCCGAAACCCAGGGGATCGTGGTCCTGGAGGCGATGGCGGCCGGTCTCCCCGTCGTGGCCGTGGCCTCGGATGCGGCGGCAGATCTCCTCGGCGACAGCGAGGCCGGCGTCATGACGACAGAGGATCTGCCGGGATTCGCGGGAGCTGTGGCGGATCTCTGGGGACAGCCGGAGCGACGGAGGACCATGGCCGCGGCGGGCCGGCGGATCGCGGCAGGCTACGCGCCGGAGGCGTGTGCCTCGACGTTGCTCGACCTCTACCGGGATGTGATCCGCGCCCGCCAAACAGCCCCGGTCCGGGCAAGCGCCGTGCGTCCCAGGGAAGCCTGACGGATATCGTAAGCCAATGGAAAATGCAAAACCGACCACTGACAACGGACAACCGAAAAAACCCGGTTGGCCGGTTTTCCATTGTCGGTTGTCGGTTTTTCATTGCAAGAATGTGATCCCGTGATGGACCCTCTTATCGACGTGTTTCTGGAACACCTGGTGGTCGAACGCGGGCTGGCCCAGAATAGCCTGGAGGCCTACCGGCGAGACCTGGCCCGCTATTCGGCCCATCTCACGGCCCGCGGCAGCCAGGTCACCAGCCTGGATCGGGCCGAGGTGCCCCGGTATCTCCTGGCGTTGCGCGAGGCGGGCTTGAGCCCCCGGTCCGTGGCCCGCCATCTCTCGGCGATCCGGCAGTTTCACCGCTTCCTGGTCCGCGAGGGCCATGCCAGCGAAGACCCAACGTCCCACCTGGAGTCGCCCCGCCCTTGGCGCCGCCTGCCCACGGTGCTGAGCAGCGACGAGGTGGAGCGTCTCCTTGCCCCTGGCCAGCCGACCACACCGCAGGGCCTCCGGGACCGGGCCATGCTGGAAGTCTTGTACGCGTCCGGACTGCGCGTGTCGGAGCTGGTGGGTCTGCGGCTGGCCGATCTGAATCTCGCCGGGGGGATCCTTCGGGTCCTGGGGAAGGGAAACAAGGAACGCCTGGTGCCCATGGGGGATACGGCGGTCGAGAGCCTGCGGGTCTACCTGGCGGACGGCCGGCCCAAGCTGGAGCGGCGCAGGGCCAGTCCGCACCTGTTCCTCGGCCGGCACGGGCGTGGCCTCACGCGTCAGATGTTCTGGCAGCTCCTGAAGCGATACGTCCGGGCGGCCGGGATCACGAAACCGGTGACGCCCCACACCCTGCGGCACTGCTTCGCCACCCACCTGCTGGAGCGGGGAGCGGACCTGCGTTCCGTCCAGTTGATGCTGGGCCATGCCGACATCGGTACCACCCAGATCTACACCCATCTCACCCGCGCCCACCTCAAGGCCATCTACGACAAACACCACCCGCGCGCGTAACCACAGGGCGTTCGAGCGTTCGGTTGTTCGGCTGTTCCGAAACAGCACGACTTCAGGACCCTACGATACCTCCGAACCCCAACAATAAAGTTAGCAAGGCCTGACCCCGATGGGGTCAGGCCTTGCTAACTTTATATTCGGTCAGGGGAGGTCGAGCTTGATGTGAAGTTCTTTCAGTTGGGCGGGGTTCACGGGCGAGGGGGCCTTGGTCATCATGTCCTGGGCCCGCTGCGTCTTGGGGAAGGCGATGACGTCGCGGATGGACTGCGCCCCGGTCAGGATCATCACCATCCGGTCCAGGCCGAAGGCGATCCCCCCGTGCGGGGGCGTCCCGTACTCCAGCGCGTCCAGCAGGAAGCCGAAGCGCTCCCGCGCCTCTTCCGGGGCGATACCCAGGACCTGGAACATCTGGCTCTGCACGTCGCGTCGATGGATCCGGATGCTGCCCCCGCCGATCTCGGCCCCGTTCAAAACCAGGTCATAGGCCTTGGCCCGGATCTTCCCCGGGTCCGTGCCGAACAGGGGAATGTCCTCGTCCTCCGGGGAGGTGAAGGGATGGTGCATCGCCGACCACCGCCCCTCCTTCTCGTCCCATTCCAGCAAAGGGAAGTCGGTGACCCACGTCACGGCCAGCGCATCCGGGTCAATCAGCTTCAGCTCCTGGCCGAACCGGAGGCGCAGGCGGCCCATGGCGTCGGCCGCGGGCTTGGGGCGATCCACAGAGAGCAGCAGCAGATCCCCCTCCTCCCCTCCCATTCGCTCCCGGAATCGCTGCAGGGTCTCTTCAGGCAGGAACTTGGCGATCGGGGACTGGATGCCCTCGGGTCCGATCTTGAACCATGCCAGCCCCTTGGCCCCGAAGCTCTTGGCAAAGTCTTCGAGTTGATCGAGTTGGCTCCGGGAGTACCCTCCGCACCCCTTGGCATTCAAGGCCATGGCCCGCCCCCCACTCTCCAGCGGCTGGGCGAAGGCCCGGAACGTACTACCGGTGAACAGCTCCCCCACGTCCTGCAGCTCCAGGCCGAAGCGGGTGTCCGGCGCGTCCAGGCCGAAGCGCCGGATCGCCTCGTCATACGCGAGGCGCGGGAAGGGCCGGGGAAGCTCCACGCCCTTGACCTCGCGAAAGATCTCGACGACCAGTCCCTCCATGGTGGCGAGGACCGCCTCCCGGTCCACGAAGGACATCTCCAGATCGATCTGGGTGAACTCCGGCTGGCGGTCGGCGCGCAGGTCCTCGTCCCGGAAGCATTTCACGATCTGGAAGTACCGGTCGAACCCCGAGATCATGAGCAACTGCTTGAACAGCTGCGGTGACTGGGGCAGGGCAAAGAACTCCCCCGGGTTCACCCGGCTCGGGACCAGATAGTCGCGGGCGCCCTCGGGCGTGCTCTTGGTGAGGACGGGAGTCTCCACCTCGATGAACCCCTGGGAGTCCAGGTAGCGCCGGGTCACCTGGTAGAACCGGTGCCGGAGGAAGAGGTTCCGCTGCAGCGGCGGCCGCCGCAGGTCCAGGTATCGGTAGGCCAGGCGGATATCCTCGGCCACGTCGCTTTCATCGTCGATGGGAAAGACCGGCGTTTTGGCGTCGTTCAGGATGACCGCGCCCTGGGCCACCACCTCGATCTCGCCAGTCGCGAGGGTCAGGTTCTCGGTCCCCGGGGGGCGACGGCAGACCTCGCCCCGGACCGCCACTACGAATTCCGAGCGCATGGCCTTGGCCGTCTCGTGGGCGTCCGGGAATCGCTCCGGGTTGAAGACAACCTGCGCGACCCCCTCCCGGTCGCGGAGGTGCACGAAGATGAGCCCCCCGAGGTCCCGCCGGCGGTCCACCCAGCCGTTCAGGGTGACCACCCGACCCGCATGGGTGGCCCGTAGCTCGCCGCAGTAAAGGGTTCGCACCCAGTCTTTCATCACGAATTCTTTCCCAATGGACAAGGGCAAACCGACAACCGACAACTGACAATGATGACGCACCAGAGCCACGCAGACTCCACGCTGGTCCCCAGATCAGTCCATTGTCGGTTTCTCATTGTCAGTTTTGGATTTTGCATTGCCCCTGGCACCAAACAACTCGTTTCGCCCAGGCTGCTCAAAAAGGTCCAGATGCAAGGCGGCGCGCGAAGGGCCGAGTGAGGCGTACTCCGGGTACGCCGCAACGAGTGCCCGAGCGTGCGGGGTACCCGTCCGAAGGATGGGTCCCCGCAGATGGGCCTTTTTCAGCAGCCTGCTAGGCGTACTCCCGCTCCGGCAGTTTGGTCAGGCGATCCACGACCTCGCCCAGG
>CAZNWB010000019.1:0-11172 GCA_964576535.1 uncultured bacterium
GCTTTCAGGTATTTCCGGTACTCTGGCAGCGCAGGGGACACCGCCAGCCGGTTGACCGCGGAGGTCGTCCCCCCGAGGAATCGCGCCACCGTCTTACCCGACGCTGTCTCGGCATGTGGGGAGGCTGCTACATTTCTCCAGAGATCGTCAAGTTGTTTTAGAACCTACGTCCCCCAGTACGTCCCCCAGTATAGATTGAGGTTCACTAACGCCGCGTGTGGCGAGTTAGGATACCCGGCGTCGTGGCCTCCACTTTTCCCCTGCCCCCAAATGGGGCGGGTGAGCCGCGCGGTCCCCCGCGTCGTGCAGAAGGCACGGAAATCAGTATTGTTGCAGCATGGTTACCGTTGCTGTTCGGCCCTGTCGCCGGCTCCTTCCCCCTGTGTTAGTGCCTGTTGAAGGCCACGCGCTTGGTTGAGGAATAGCTTATGCGAAGTCGGCTCAATTTTTCGAGCTTCAGCGAGCAATTCCGCCGCTCGTCTGTAGTCTCCTTGTTTGACATAGACGCGTGCTACCTCCACTGCTTTCTTCTGAAGAACCAACTTTCTAATGTCCTGGTTAAACGCCAGACGTGCCGCTTCATTGTAAAGCCGCTGTCCTTCCTGAATGCGCCCCTCTCTTAGCGCGAGAAGACCACGGGTTGCGGTCAGAAAGACTAAGTCTTGCGCGGTTGGTTGTGCGACTAACTCCAAGACTTGGCGTGCCTCACTAACGGAACCCTTCATTAGAAGGACATACGCAAGGTTATTCTTCAGTAGCTCAGCTTCGGGCGCTACCCTTATTCCCTCCCTTAGGATCTTCACCGCCTCGTCGTGCTGTCCGAAAGCGTCGGATACAATAGATCCCAGCCACGCATAGCTGAGCCAGTCATGAGAGTTCAATTCGAGTGCGCGGCGGAGGCATGCAACCGCGGTCTCCGGCGAATCTCTCCTCATGTAATACGAGGCGAGCAACTGCTGAGCGCGAGCATCGTTACGGTACCGAGCTAGAGCCTCAGTCAGTAACGTATTTGCCTCCTCCCCGCGTCCCCGCGCAAGCAGCACTTCAGCAAGATTGCAATAAGGCGTGCAGTCGCGTGGCCCCAATGCTATTGAACGCCGAAAGCGTTCGAGGGCGCTATCTACGCGCCCCAGGAGCAGGTAGGCAGCGCCAATGTTGTTGGCTAAGCGAGCCGCTTCAGCCGGGTTACCACCGAAGTCACCAGCTGCATTCAGGGCATCAAGCAGACGTAGTCCTCTTTCGGGGTGGCCCGCCCCAATGTACAGCAGTGCTAGCTCTTCAGTCGCTCTTATGTCCCTCCCCTTGAGCGACAAATAGTTTTCAAGGACTTCGATGCCTTCCTCTGGTCGACCAGCTCGCGTCACTACTCCAGCCAAATTAAGGGCGGCGTCGCCGTATGCTGGCTTCAGTCTCACTGCGGTTCGGAACGATGAAAGCGCACGACGTAGGCTGCCAGAGAGAAGAAAGGCCACTCCAAGATTGTTATGAGCTGCCGCGAATCGCGTTTCGAGACGAATGGCCGAGCGGAAGTCTCGAATTGCCTCACCAGCCTTGCGTTGTGCAATCCTCGTGACGCCACGTTGATTGTACGCGCCAGCGTCTTCCCCATCGTTGTCCAAGACTGTCGAGAGAAGCGCTTCTGCCTCACTGAAGCGATTGGCCCGAATAAGCAGCTGGGCGAGATTCTTCAGCGCCTGAGCGCTTGTAGCGCCTGATTCTTTGCTCAATTCACGATACAGCTCTTCAGCGCCTGCCAAATTGCCGGAAGATGTCAGAGCTCTCGCAAGGTTGAGTCTGACGACCTGATTCCTTGGATCGAGTTCAAGGGCCTTCCGAAAGAATTGTGTCGCCGCTTCATTATCTCCAATGGAAAGAAGAGTCTGGGCAGCCGCATTCAAGGCGTGACTACTATCCGGGTACTTGTGAACCCGCTTGAAGGCCAGCTCTCTTTGTTTCTCACGAGTTGCTTCTAGGCCAGTGAAACTGATGACCTCGGAGGCCAACGGAGGAGTGGCAGGGAACCCCCCGCCCTCCTTTTCGGACACCTCGAGGCCCTGAGTCAGACCAAAGACGTTGCCTGTCTCTGGAGTTGCGGTGAGCCGGTCGCGGCCAAGCAGCCTGCGGCTTGGATCTTTCGGCGTCTCTAGGGAAAGCATAATTCACCCCCCGGGCCCAGGTGTGAAGACCCCATCACCTGGGACCCTGAACGGCACGGGCCTCACGCCACCGCCGCCGTAGCTCTAGCAATCGGCGATAGGCGGATTCCTTCTCGAGGAGGCGACCACATATCTCCAGTTCTCTGAATATCTGATCGAAGCTCGTCAACCGCTTCCTGTAGTCAAGCTGTGCCATTCTCTGATACAGGCGATTCAGTCGATCCCTTATGACGAGAGGGAGCACGATCGGGAAGTCTCCCAAGTCGGGTAAGCGCAAAGGTTCGGCAATCGCGGAGATTGTTCCGTCAAAGACCAGCCGGCGCCTATCGGCCGGAATTGCCCACAAGTGTACTGCCAATTCAAGCGCCTCACCGTAAATGTATGTTGAGAGCGGAGTGAGCGTAACCATCTCGAAGAGAATCGCGGCCAAGCTGAAGAAATCGGAGGCGAAGGAAAGCGAGGGATCATCGCCGAGACCGCAAATCAGCTCTAATCCAGTGTAGCCTATGTCTCCGACAGGACGGTCGTAGGTCGACTTCAGGGGGGGAATACCAGGCCTATACTCACGTGCTGTGCCAAAATCTCCGATCACGACCGTACCACTCGGGAGCAATAGGCAATTCCCCGGTTTGAGGTCTCGATGGCAGATTTTCCGGCTGTGGAGCCGCTGGAGCCCTTTGCAGACATGGCGGAATCGCTGAATAAGCTTTCTCGGATCAAGGTGGCCTCTTGCGATTACAGCTTCCAGACTAGACGACGCCCACTCCAAGGCGAAGAATTCGAGGGGGAGCCGAACGGTCAGTCCCGTCGGCTGATGAAGGAGAGGTATCTCAATGGTCGTCCGGGGAACTACGAGCTGAATGATGTGCTCCTGGCCACGTAGTGCCTCTAGCATACGGGCTTCCCGCTCAAACGCTGCCCGGCGATAGTCGGTGTCCCCCTCTCCCCCGATCTTATGGAATTTGAGAGCTACCGGCCTGCCGGTAACGCAGTCGGCCGCAGATAGGACCAAGGAAAAATACCCCGGCTGGCCGCCTGGCAACCGTTTTTGCCCAGTGAACCGGCCAGCGATGTATGGCTGTGCTTCAATCAGTCTTAGGATTTCCTCGCTTTGGTCGTCGGGCACCGCCAAATTTCTCCCTGAGGAAAGCGATGGCCTCCTGCGGGTTCCGTTGCAGGATCTCTAGTGCCTCTGGGGGGATTCGACCTGCCGCGAGCATCAGAACGTCTACGTCGTACCTGAAGTAGCGGGCAAGCTTGCCGATCACGTCAGGTGACGGGACCGCGCGGTCGTTTTCAAGCTTGCTCAAATAGGTGTAACTGATCCCAATTCGGGGGGCCAAACCCTTAATGCCCAAACCCTCTTTCGAGCGAAGGTCAGCAATCAATTTTCCAAAGCTCATGCCTGCCTCCGACCATCTGGGATAGGGTTGCCTATTCTGTCAACCCACGCGCATCTTATGTTGGGTTGCCTATTTTGTCAACCCAGAAAATGATGGCACCAATTTCAATGAGCGTCATGTCATGGGATTCGCTTAGTAATGCCAGCCGATGTGCGGTCCACGAATCACTCAGTTCGTAGATGTCCGAAACCTTTGCGTCTGACCGCAGATACCAGAACCATATGGTGCTCGCCAGCAGGCGAAATCAGGTGTTTTTGGCGCACCCGGTCAGGGGGTGAGGAGGGCCTCAGACGAGGGGCATTTGGGCAGAATGGGGCGAGAGGCGATTGCCCAGGCATCTGGCATCAATATCGAGCCTGGCGCGGCTCCCCGCGCAGGGCGAATCTGGGCACTGGGAGGAGGGGGTCCAAATTGGGGGGTTCTACTGTTGATCCGCCCTTCTGTTCCTCACTTCCAGGTCACCCTATCCCTGACCGGTGAGAACACGGCCCTGAGCTTATCCTCGTCTTTCTCTTCCAACGCAATCGCAATCTCTTTCATAGCCTCAGGACGAGGCGCCCGGGTTATAGTCACTACAGCGAGCTTCTCCGATCCCAGACTTAGCATGAAAAGATCGTTGAGTCGCGCCCGAGAGAACATGAAGTCTCCAAGCTTCTTCGCCGCCCGCTGGTTCAAAAAGAACCTCGCATTAAAGTAGTAGTACCGGGGAGGTGTGTCTTTCGGGACGGCCTTCCTTGGAATCTTGCGCAACTTCTCCAGAATGAGCTCCTCCATCTCCTCCTGGTTCTTTGCTATTCTCTCCTTCGTGATGACCACGGCTCGGATTTCTCCGAGGCTTATTTCAAGCGAGGGTATCCGTTCCACGAAGACCACTTCAGGCTGCTGCTCAGGACCTGACACTTGGTCGTACTGCGTGGAATTGCGTTTGTACGCCTCCTCATCCTTAGTCGCACGGAAAACCATGAGGCCAACATTTGAACGACTGAGTGTTCCGCCCGCCGCGGGGCACGGCAGAACGATCCCAGTGAGAAAAATGAGGCTCAAAAAGGCGAAGCCGGCATTCGTCGCCATCGGTTACCTCGACATCAAGGGTGGCGGAGATTCTTCGGAAACGTCTTACCTCTTACGGCGCAGATTCGTACAGGGTTCAGCCCCCCCTGTCAAGTAACACGGGGGCTAGAAATAGGCGGGGCGTGGGGCGAAGGGAGTTGCAAGGGGGGGTCCAGGTGGGGGGCGAGGAGAACTTACGGGCGCCCGGCGGCGCCGCGGGCAAGACGAAGGCGAGGGGCTCTTGGCAGGGGGGCGGGGATCGGCTACTCTGCAGGGACGGAGGGAGCGCCCGTGAGCCCCTTTGACCCATTCGGCTGGCTGGCCCGTTACGTCCCTGAGCGCTGGCTCCACCGCCTCCTCCGTGTGGGTGGGGTCGTCCTGTTCGGGGCGTTCCTGGTCCTGCGCCTCCGACAGTACCGGGGCTTTCTGCTCAAGCCCCTCTGGGCGGTCGAGACCGCTATCTTCGCCGCCCTGCTCCTGGCCTACTTGGTCCGAACCGACCCCCACGAGAGATCCCGGGGGGTGAAGGAGATCCTCCTCCCCCTGGCGGTCGCCGCCCTCCCCTTCGCCCTCCTGGCCACGCCGCCCTCTCCCGCCGTGACTGCCCGCCGCCCCCTTCTCCTGGCCGTCTTCTGGGCCATGACCCTCGCCTCCGTCCTCACCGTCTGGGGGATCTGGACCCTGCGTCGCTCATTCTCCATCACGGTGGAGGCCCGGGACCTGGTGACCGAGGGGCCCTACCGCTGGGTCCGGCACCCGGTCTATCTGGGAGAGGTCCTCTCGGCCGCCATCGTGACCACCTGGCGGCCCTCGTTGGCCAACGGCGCCCTGCTGGTCCTCTTCGCCGGTCTCCAGTTGTACCGCTCCCGCCTGGAGGAGCGGAAGCTCGCGCTGGCCTTCCCGGAGGCGTATCCATCCTGGGCCCGCCGGACCTGGTGGCTGTGGCGGGAGCGCTGACTTCAGGCTGGGGGAAAAATCGCTAGCCCCGATCCGAAAAAAGAGCGGGGAAGAGAGCAGAACATTCGGCCTTAGCCGTTCGGCAGGCCCTTCGGCGTTGCTCAGGGTCCTGAGCTTGTCGAAGGACTCACGGCCCCGAGCCCAGCCGAGGGGCGAAATTTCGGATCGGGGCTAGCCTTTGCCCTGGGCGTGGAGGGATTCGAGGAGCACACGATAGACCTGCTCCGTCTCAGGGACCGATCGCTTCAAGGCCTCGGTCAGGTGGGGCAGGTCATTCAGGTTGAGCGTCAGATTCACGCTCCTGGCGAAGGCCGCGGTGGAAAATTGGGAGGTGATGCTGGGGCTGATGAAGACCACGTGCATGGAGCGGCGCACCTCCATGGGCATCTCGGCCACGTGATCCAGGACGGGATTGCCGTCGCCGGCCGGGGTGCCGAACCCCTCCCGGATCACCACCAGAGCATACGCCATGAAGCGGAGCTGCTGGATGGCATGGGCCGCACTCGTGGCGACCAGCGGCGCGTAGCCCTCGGCCTTGAGGGCGGCGACCACCTGGTCCCGCTCCGCCGGCACGCTCACGCACACCAGGGCCGGCCGTTGCCGCAGTACGTTGTAGATGGCCGGTACCTCCGCTGCCTGCACCGCGGTCTCTGCTAAGTCGGGAGCGGATGGAGTCTCGGTCGGGCCAATGACGATCTTGCCCTTGCACTGGGGGCAGCCGGCGGTGACCGCTTTTCCCTTGGGCAGCCGATCGTCCGGGATGACCAGGGTGGTCTTGCAGGAGGGGCAGGTCACGGTCATGGCCGGTGCCTCATCGCTTAGGCGGGGGGGCCGGTCGCGCCGGTCGCCCGGGCCGGCCCGTCCGCCTGCTGTAGTCGGCATCCAGCGCGAGTCCCTCGATGTCGCTGGTCTTCTCGCCCCGGGTGGCCTTGATCTGGTCCAGGCCCCGGGCCACCACCGACCGCCTGGAGGCGTAGGACAGCGCCGTCTCCTCGGTGATGAGGTCCTGCTGGACCATCTGCAGGATGTGGGTGTCGAAGGTCTGCATCCCCAGGGCCTCGGCGTCGGAGATGATGTCGTAGAACGTCTTGCCTTCCGATTCGCCGTTCAGGATGACCTCTTCGATGCGGAGGTTCATCCCCATGATCTCCACGGCGGCCACCCGGCCTCCGCCCACCAGGGGCAGCAGCCGCTGGCAGACCACCCAGCGCAGGGTGTCCGCCAGGCGCTGGCGGATCTGGCGCTCCTCATCCTTGTCAAACATGCCCAACATGCGGTTGACCGTCTGACCGGCGTCCACCGTGTGCAGGGTGCTCAGGACCAGGTGGCCGGTCTCGGCCGCGCTGAGGCCGATCTCCAGGGTCTCGCGGTCCCGCATCTCGCCCACCAGGATCACCTTGGGGGCCTGGCGCAGGGCGGCGCGCAGGCCGCTGGCGAAGGTGTCGAAGTCCGTCCCCAGCTCCCGCTGGTTGAAGGTCGACTTCTTCTGGGGGTGGACGAACTCCACGGGGTCCTCCAGCGTCACCACGTGGACGGCCTTCTCCTCGTTGATGATGTCCAGCATGGCGGCCAGCGTCGTGGACTTGCCGCTGCCGGTGGCCCCCGTGACCAGGATGAGACCGTTGCGCTCCTGGGCCATGGTGTGCAGGACATCCGGCAGGCCCATCGTCTCCACGGTCGGGACCCCGCTGGCCAGGCGGCGGAGGACGATGGAGTAGCAGCCCCGCTGCTGGAAGATGTTGACGCGGAAGCGGGCCGTGGATCCCAGCCCATACGGCAGGTCGCAGGAGCCGGTGCGGACCAGGGCCTCGGTCAGGCGCCGGTCCGAGCCGATCAGCGCCAGCGCGATGGCCTCGGTCTGGAACGGGGTCAGCCGCGGAAGCGGTGGATCGGTGACGACCGGAAGCAGCTCACCGTGCAGCTCCACCTGGGGCGAACGCCCCGCGGTGAAGTTCAGGTCCGAGACGGGCCCGTGGGCCTCCAGCATGCGGCTCAGGATCCGATCCAATTCGTGGCGCTGCATGACGCGACCTCTACATTGCGGGCCGACCTTCCCGCGGCCCGGGGCGGGTGCGGGCTAGAGGCCCAGCTCTTCCGGCGGCTTGGACAGGAAGGAGAGGAAGCGGGCCTTATCCACCGCCTTGTCGTAGGCCTCCTCGGGGGTGATCATCTTCTTCTTCAGGAACTCCAGGATGGAGTCCTCCAGGGTAATCATGCCGTACTTCTTCCCGGTCTGGATCACGCCCGGGATCTGGTAGGTCTTTCCCTCGCGAATCAGGTTGGAGACGGCCGGCGTCACGATGAGGATCTCCAGACAGGCCACGCGGCCCTTCACGTCGATCCGCTTGAACAGGGTCTGGGCCACCACGGCCTTCAGGGTGTCGGCCAGCGTGGCACGGATCTGAGCCTGCTGCTCCGCCGGGAAGATGTCGATCATCCGGTCCACCGTCTTGGAGGCGTTCTGGGTATGCAGGGTGCCGAAGACCAGGTGGCCGGTAGAGGCCGCCTCGATGGCCAGGAAGGTGGTCTCCAGGTCCCGCATCTCGCCCACTAGGATGATGTCGGGGTCCTCGCGCAGGGCGCCGCGCAGGGCGGCGGCGAAGGTCCGGGTGTCCCGGGTGACCTCCCGGTGGCTGATGACGCAGTTCTGGCTCTGGTGGATGAACTCCACCGGGTCCTCGATGGTGATGATGTTGTCCCGGCGAATCTTGTTGGCATGATCCACGATGGCCGCCAAGGTCGTGGACTTGCCGCTGCCGGTAGGGCCCGTCACCAGGACCAGCCCTTTTCTCAGAATGGCCAGCTTGGACACGATGCTGGGGAGGCCCAGCTCCTCCACGGTCATGATCTTGTGTGGGATCTGGCGGAAGACGGCGGCGATCCCGCTCCGCTGCATATAGAAGTTGGCCCGGTAGCGGGCCAGGCCGGGGATCTCGTAGCCGAAGTCAATGTCCCCCGTCTCCTCGAAGAGCTTGGCCTTGTCCTCGGGACAGATCTCGAAGAGCATGGCCTTGAGCTCCGGGTGATCCAGCACCTTGTACTTCACCCGCTCCATGTCGCCCCGGATCCGCAGGATGGGGGGGTTCCCCGAGATCAGGTGCAGGTCCGAGGCCCCGGTGTCATACATCAACTTGAAGAAGGCGTCAATCTTGGCCATGGACTGTTCCCTCTAGGGATCGGGAGTCCCTCAGGCGACCTGTGGCAGGACGCGCGAGATGAACCGCTTGTGGAGAAAGTGCAGACGGCCTCCACCCTTCAGGGGCAGGAAGGCCGGCTGGGTGTTCAGGAAGTCCGAGAGCCGGCGCTTGCCCGACGGCGCCTCGATCCGCGCCGTGCCGCTCAACTGCTCCCCGTTGATGAGCTGGACCCGGATCGCCTCGATGCTCACGCCCACCAGGCTGTCCGGGACGCCGGGGATCCGGTCCTCCTCCTCCGAGACCTCCACCCGGATCACCTGGATCTTGTTGACGAAGACCAGGGGGGTCTCGCCCGACAGCGTGATGGTGAGGAACAGGTCGGGATCGTTCAGCCGGTCCTGCACCGTCTCGGGGCCGGCGTGGGTCTCGACATGCAGGCGCAGGGAGAGCCGCCCGTCGAGGACGGCGCCATCCACGGTCCAGAGGGTCAGGGGGACCGGCCGGACCGGGATGGCCAAGTCCGCCTGCGCCTCCAGCTCGCGTTCGTCCCGCTCGGGTCTGGTGAGAAGGGCCGCCTCGGGCGTCATCCCGGGGACGGCCCCGACCATCCGGGAGGCGGCCAGGGCCAGCGCGGCTTCAACGGTCCGCAGGACCACGGCCGGGTCGGCCGGCTTTCTCAGGGCCAGCTCCGCCCCGGCGTCGAAGGCCCGTACGTTCAACTTGGTGTCGGTCATCGCGGTCAGGATGATGATGGGGACGGTCTTCAGCAGGGGGTCGGTTTTCAGGTGGCGGCATACCTCGAATCCGTCCATGCCGGGCATCATGATGTCCAGGAGGACGAGAGCGGGACGTTCTCTGGCCGCGATCTCCAGGGCCGACGAACCATCCAGGGCCGTCAGGACCTTGTACCCGTGGAAACGCAGGATGTCTCCGTTGAGCTGCAAGATGAGGGGATCGTCGTCCACGCAGAGAATCTTGACCTCCGGCGGCCGGGGGAGGCCGAGGGCCTCGGCGGCCTCCAGGACGAGGCCGCTCCCCACCGGGAAGCCGCACATCATGCAGCGCCGGACAGTCCGGCTTTCCTCGGTGAAATCAAAGGTCGGCTGGACGAGCTGGCACTTTGGGCAGAACTCGGACGGCGACTGGTCTGCCATGCTGCCTCCTGACAGGTGAAGCAGCGAAGTCCGATTGGCTGGGAGCAGATCCGGGCTGAACGGAAAAGGCGGAAAGGACCCTAGCAAACCATCGCGGCATTGTCCAGAGGGAAAGGCCGCGGCCGGCGCGGGCTTGACCCCGAGAGGGGAGCAGCCTATTGTCTTCCGAGATCGCGACGGCCCTCCTCGCTTCGGGTGGCATTGCAGAGACACCCATGCCCATGTCCGGCACTGCGTCCTTGGAGCAGCTGACCCGGCACCCGTTGCCCCTCGCCCCCAATCGTGTGTACCGGGTCTGGAGGGGCGGGGCGTTGCTGGATCGCCTGCAGGGCCGGTCACAGCCCGAGGACGCGCACTTCCCGGAGGAGTGGGTGGGGTCCACCACGGTCAGCCGCCTGCCGGGCCGGCCTCCGCATGAGGGGCTGAGCCGGGTGGTGCTCCCGGATGGATCTCCGCTTCTCCTGACGTCCCTGATCGATGCCTTGCCCGAGGCGATGCTCGGCAGCGCCCACGTGGCGAGGCACGGGAAGGAGCTGGCGGTTCTCTGCAAGATCCTGGACACGGCCATGCGTTTGCCCATCCAGTGCCATCCGGATCGGGCCTTCGCGCGGCAACACCTCAGCTCAGACTTCGGCAAGACGGAATCCTGGATCATTTTGGGCACCCGGGTCATCGGCGGGGTTCCACCCTACATCCTGTTTGGCTTTCAAGACGGCGTCAGTGAAGAGGCCTTCCGGCGGATGGTGCAGGCGCAGGATATTCCCGCCCAGGTGGCGGCGCTCAACCGGGTCGAGGTCCGCCCCGGCGAGGTCTATCTCGTCGCCGCCGGGACCCCGCACGCCATCGGGCCGGGGGTGCTCATGGTGGAGGTGCAGGAGCCCAGCGATCTGGTCGTCAACACCGAGTTCACCATCGGCGAGGTCCGTCGGACGGAGGCCCAGTGCTTCATGGGACTCCACTTCGACCTGGCGCTGCGGTGCTTCGACTACCGGGCCGCGGGCGCGTCCTTCGTGGACCGGCGCCGGCTCGCCCCGCGCATCCTCCACGAGGATGGCCGGGGCCGCGAAGAGGTCCTGATCGGTCCCGAGCACACCCCCTGTTTCGGCGCCGCCCGGCTGACCGTGCGGGGAGCGGTCCCGGACCGCGATCGGGGGCGGTGCTACATCGGGATCGTCACCGGGGGACGGGGTCGCCTCACCGGCCGGGCGTGCGACCTCCCGCTTCTGCCCGGGACGACCCTGTTCGTTCCCGCCGCCTCGGAGCACGAGGCCTACCACGCCACCGAGGCCCCCCTCACCCTGATCAAGTGCTTCCC
>CAZNWB010000019.1:11272-31826 GCA_964576535.1 uncultured bacterium
GGGAATCGCGGGACCGTCCAGCTCAGGGCACGACCAGCTTGAGTGGCTTGAAGTAGTTCCGATAGAAGCCCCGGTCCCGCGTCAGCAGCCTGTCCGCTTGGACGAGGGCGTGGGCGCCCACCAGGAAGTCGGCCACGATGCGCTCCTTCCCGCCGGATCGTTTCCGGAACCGGTACCAGCACTCCGCGGCGCGGAGCGCCGCCTCCTCGCTCATGGCTGAATAAGCGATCCCGATCTCGCGGAGAGCCTCGACGGCGCGCGCCTGGCTGTGACCGAAGGCGGTTGCCACTTCGGCCCACACGACATCACAGGCAACCATGGATCCTTCGCGCAGGCAGCGTCGGAGGGCCTCCCGGGAACTGGGACCATGGTTGGGATCGGGCTCGAGGAGGTCGATGATGATGCTCGAATCGACGGCCGTAATCACGGCTCGCCCCGCAGCGACCGGATGACATCGTCCGTCCGCCGCTTCTGGCCGAGACTGCCGTACCAGCGGTCCAAGGCGTCGGCCGTCTCCGCCTTCTCGGCGACGAGCCTGTCGGCCTCTTCACGGAACTCCAGCACGGTTCCGGGGCGTATGCCCAGCCTCTCCCGCAGCCGCTTCGGGATTGTGACCTGCCCTCGTTCAGCCACCACAGCTTTCATGGACACCTCCTGGGTTCCGACGTCGGTATGGATAATAGTCCACGAATGCATACTTGGCAATACCTACCTTGAATTCATACCAGCACCACGAGTCGGGTCGTCCAGATGGTTCGTCAAGCAACACGCACGCGAACCTTCGCCTCGATCTTGGGCCAGGTGGTACGCCGCATCACGCGGAGCTCGTAATCCGATTGCAGGTCGAGCCAGACCTCGGGCGAAACGCCGAAGTACTTCCCGAGCCTGAGGGCGGTGTCCGCCGTAACCGCCCGCTTGCCACTGACGATCTCGCTGATTCGGTTCGGCGGAACGTCAATGTCTCGGGCCAGCCCGTTGATGCTGATGCCCAGGGGCTTCATGAATTCCTCGAGCAGGATCTCCCCGGGTGGGATGGGGTCCAGCAGCTTCTTGGTCACGGCTCACTCCTCAATGAGAGTCGGTGATCTCGACATCAGACGCGTTGCCCTTTTCCCATCGAAAGCAGATCCGCCATTGGTCGTTGATTTCGGGTCCGGGCTAGGGATTCGTGGGCAGGCCGGACGGAAACGGCCGGTCGGGGCGGAAGGGCTCCAGGGAGATTGACGACGTGCCGTCCGTGACGAGCTGGGCGATCAGTTTTCCGGTGATGGGAGCGAGCAGGATGCCGTTCCGGAAGTGGCCCGTGGCCACCAGCAGGCCGCGCCGGCCGGGGATCGGCCCCAGGATGGGGAGGCCGTCCGGTGCCGCAGGTCGCAGGCACGCCCAGCTTGCCACCATCTCCGCCTCGCGCAGGGCGGGGGCCAGGGCCGTCATCCGCGCCAGGATGCCGGTGACCGCCTCGACTGTCACCCGCTTGTCGTAGCCGACGTACTCAACCGTGCTGCCGATGATGTGTTCGCCCGAAGGCCGGGGGATCGCATACGCCCCGGTCCCATACACCACGTGCCGGAGGGCGGGGGTGGTGAGGCGCGCCACCACGATCTGGCCCTTGGCGGGAAGGATGGGCAGCGGAAGGCCGGCCGCGGTCTCGAATTGCCTGGACCACGAACCCGCGCAGAGAATCACGGTGTCAGCCGAGATGGTCTCCTCGAGCGTGCGGACGCCCGTCACCCGCTCCCCATCCCGGACGAGATCCACCACGGTGCAGTCCACGCGGACCTGGCCGCCCTGCCGCAGGCTGGCGCTGGCCAGGGCCTGGGTCACGGCGGTATTGTTCACGTGGTGATCCTCGGGGAACCAGCCCGCTCCCCGCACCTCCGGGGACAGCCCCGGCTCCAGCTCATGCGCCTCCTTGGCGGTGAGCCGGACGGCCGGGAGACCCCGGGCCGCCTGCCACGCGACCCGCTGCGCCACGAGGTCGTCCTCTTCTTCTGTCAGGGCGGGGACGAGGTGTCCGAGTTTCCGATGCTCGATGTCGAGATCCGTCCGCTGGCGAAGCTCCTCGGCCAGAGGCTCATACAGGGCCCGGCTGGCCAGTTTCAGGTCAAAGAGGAGGCCCGGCTCGTCGGTGTGGGCCTGGGCCGTCAGCATGCCGGCCGCGCCGCTTGACGCCTCCCCGCCAATCTTCCCCCGCTCGAGGATCAACGGCCGCACCCCGGCTTTCGCCAGGAAGAAGCCAATGGCGCATCCGATGATCCCGCCACCCACGATGATGACGTCGGGCCGGTGCATGGCTCACACCCCGTCTTCGCCTCTGTGGGCTCCGGGCCGCGTCCCGCGTCCCGAGTGCATGATCAGCATACCTGTGGGCCCACTCCAGGGTCAAGCCGTCGGCGGGGTGGATCGGGGTTGACAGGACGTTCCGGGTGGGGGTATGAGGAGCAGGCTAGCTTCCCCGCATGACCTGGAGATTCGATGATCTCGCTCGAGGATGTGAGACGCGCCGCGGAGCGCATCGCACCGTACATCCGGCCGACGCCGCTGCTGAGGGCGCGGTGTACAAAGGAGACCCCGTTCCCTGACGGGGAGCTGCTGCTGAAACTGGAGTGCCTGCAGGTCACCGGGTCCTTCAAGGCCCGCGGTGCCACCCACAAGCTGCTGTCCCTTTCCAGGGAGGCGATCCGGCGCGGGATCGTGACGGCCTCGGGCGGAAATCACGGCCTGGCCGCGGCATATGCCGGCTGGCTGGGACAGGTGAAGACCACGGTGTTCGTGCCGGAAAATGTCTCGCCCGAAAAGGCGAGGAAGCTCCAGGCGTGGGGCGCCACGGTGGTGGTCAGGGGGCGCCACTGGCACGAGGCGAATCGGGAGGCGTTGGCCCTGGCGGATCGGGACGGGCTTGCCTACTTTCACCCGTTCGCCGACCCCGCGGTGATCGCGGGACAGGGCACGACGGCCCTGGAGATCCTGGAACAGGCACCCGAAGTTGACGAGTTGCTGGTCGCCATCGGCGGGGGCGGGCTGATCAGCGGGATCAGCCTGGCGGTCAAGGCGCTTCGCCCGTCCGTCCGCATCGTCGGCGTGGAGCCGACGGGGGCAGCCACGCTGTTCGAGAGTGTGAAGGCCGGCCAGGTCGTCGAGCTTCCAGACATTACCACGAGGGTACCGACGCTGGCGGCCCTCCGGACAGAACCCATCAACCTGGAGATCGTCCAGCGATGCGTGGACGAGATCGTCCTCGTCACCGACGACGAGATGTGGGAGGCCGCCCGGTGGCTCTGGTTCGAGATGGGGATTGCCGCGGACCTCAGTGGCGCGGCATCGGTAGCCGCGCTGCAGAGCGGGAAGGTCCAACCTCGGAAAGGCCGTACGGTGTGCGCCCTGGTCTCGGGGGCAGGTTCGGACGGCTTGGCCTGAGGTGATGGGGTGGCGACCACTCGATCGCGTTCCAGAGAAGGAGAGGCGATGACCAGCAATCCCGGGGTGCGACCCAAGCTCCGGCGTATCCAGGGCAAGCACTGGCTCGGCGGCGTGTGCGCAGGCGTCGGGTATTGGCTGGGGGCCCCGACCTGGCTTGTTCGCCTGGCCTGGTCGCTCCTGGTGTTCGCCTATGGTTTCGGCATCCTGCTGTACCTCCTCCTGTGGATTTTCATGCCGGTCTGGGACCGGGTCCCCGAAGACTACGAGCAGCGCGCCGGCGGATGACGGCGGAAGAATGCCAACACTCCGATCGCGGAATGGTCGGGACTGACGATCGTGACCGGGGCAGTCACTCGCCGCCCACGACTCCCCGGGCGTGAATTCATCGCAGTAGGCACGACGCCTTTGTCTCCCGATCCCTGGAAGGGTTAGCCCTTCGGGCCATGACAGAGTCCCTTGCCCCGACAGTCAGGGTCTCTCCCTTCTCGGCGAAGGCCCCATGTAAAAAGTATCCGCTCGAAGAGGACCAGCAGGCATGCCCTAACTTCCGATTCAGTCGCGGGTTCGGTGGCGCGACCCCTCTCCGCTGCGTCGGGACCCGTGTAACTCTTACATGGTTCCCGAGGGCGTTCTGGTCCTGATTCCCCCGCTCTTCGGCTCCCCGCAACTGCCCATGAATGCAGGCCGGGATCCCCTTTTGCCCGCATCGGCTGTCCATCGGCATCGGGGTTGCTTTCCCATCGGGGCACCGGCGGGAGTCGGCACCCACTGGCCGACCCCGCGTACCTGCCCAGGTTGATTCGGACGATCAGGAGACCACCACATGCTCCAGACGTTTATGCTACAGCGGCCGCCCCGTTATCCGATGCGGCTCCCCTTCCTGCACAAACCACAGGCTCCTGCGCCGGTCAGGGCCGGGGTCGGCTGGACGCGGGACCTGAGCGAAGGGGGCGCCTGTGTGGAACTGGCCGAAGCCCTCCAGCCCCAGATGCCGCTTCGCATCCGCCTCCAGACGGATCAGGGTCCCATCGAGGCGGAGGCGCAGGTGGTCTGGACCGGAGAGTTCCGGCCGGGACGGGGCGGCGTCCTCCACGGCATCACCTTCACCCATCTGGCCCCGACCCAGCTCCAGGCCCTCGCTGGCCTGCTCCTCTTCAAGGGAGACATGCGGGAGGCCGGGGTTCGTATGCCCGTGGACCTTCCGGTGACGTGCCTGCCCAAGGGCCCGGCGGCAACGTTCCAGGGACGCACCGGCGATGTGAGTCGCGGGGGACTCATGCTTCGGCTTCCCGAGAGCCTGCCACCCCGGACAGAGCTGGAAGTGATCCTGCACACGTCCACCGGCCCCCTGAAGGCAGGGGGGGTCATCGCCTGGGCGGGATCGCCCGAGGGACGGGAGCCGGAGGTGCCCATCCCACACGGCATGCGGTTCACGTCGCTGAACTGGTCAAGCTCGCTGGCCCTCGGACTCTTGCTGACGGCGCCGTCGTAGCGATCCGTTCCCCGCCTCTTCGATGGACTGCTGCACGTCCTCCCACTGACCTCCCCAGCCACGACCCGGTGAATTGCTGCATCCGCAAATCCGTGCACACCTCCGGCTGCGCATCCCACGCAGGCCGGGTCTTGTCCATCTGGATGGGCAGTCCGTCGCTTGGATGAGGCCCCAGGTCGTCTGGATCCTCGTCGCGAAATTTCGAATCCTGAACAAGGAATATCGAATGATGAACAGGGGGAAGCTGCCGTTGAAAGCGCCATGCTTCGCCGTTCGTCATTCGGTGTTCGACATTCGATATTTTCTGACGTCGTGTCCTGTGAGGCGAGACTGGCTGCGGGGGGATGCAGAGGATGGAGGCACCACCCGAGGTGCCGGTTGGAGATGCCTCACACCGGGAGCCGGCCGCCCCGCGGCTCACTCCCGGGAAGGAGCCTTTCCAGGGCGCTCGCCAGGGTGGTCTGCTGGGCTGTCGTGATGCCGGTGAAGGCCAGGCCGCTGTGGTACCGCAGCATCCGCTCCCCGTCGGGAGTCGGGGCGGCGCCGACGACGCTGCTGTGGACGACGCGTGCGAAAAGCATCAGCGGCCCTATGGCAGGCGGGAGTTCGAAGGTGCAGGCGGACCCTGGACGCAGGAGATCGAGGTGCTCTATGCGGGCGCCGTAGGGGCTGAGATCGAGGAGGCGGACCGGCAGGGTGGCCCGTGCCCGCGCGTCGAGTTCCCCTGCGACCGGGACTCGAATCACGCGGCGTCGCTCTCGAAAATCGGCCATGGCTCAGCACCCAGAGGCCAAAGCGGACCTCGCGATCGCGCAATGCGCCGGGGAAGAACCCACGGGCCGACACTGCTCCCCCCGTGCGACATGAGCAGGCGGGGCCGGCCCTCGGGACAAGCGGGTACGAGCGAAGCTACCGAGAACCAATTCTCCTTGTCAAGCGGAAAGCCTCGTGGAGGTCGGCTACCGCTCTTCCCGCGGTCCGGGGGCGTGCCACTCGGCCGGCCGGTCCAAAGTACGGATGAATTCCTCCACGCCCACGTCGCGGGCCTGCCTCGACCCGGGGTCGCCGTCCAGGAAGACGACCAGATCCAGTTGACTGGCCGGTGGCAGGCGGTGCGCCGCCCGCTCGCCGTCCATCGCCCGCTCCTGTGCGAACATCCGGACCGCCTCGTTGGGCGGCAACGTGTCACGCCCCAGGATGCGCACCAGGGGGAACCTGACGCCCTCTCCCGCAATGAACTCGTCATAGGCGCGGTAGATCAGCTCGGAGCAGACCAGCTTGTCGGTGGAGAAGAAGTCGAAATCGAAGTCGTACGGCTTGCCGTAATGGGAAAAGGCCCGGGCGATGGCGGCGTTCTTTCGCGCCTCGGACACGCGCGGCCGGAGGACGGCGAAGTGGTCGGCGGCCGCCACCTCTTCCAGCGAGGAGAAGACCACCCCGGGGGCGATGGCCTCGATCACCCGCCGCTCGTCCCCGTGGCGATCGGGTTGCCGGAATTTTTCCAGGTGCTGCCGGACGAACGGGTGGCTCGCCAGGCCCCGGCTCTCCAGATCCGCGGCGCTCCCCACGTACAGCGCCATGTGGGTCCAGAAGCCCGGGAGGAACCCGTTGCTCAGGTACCAGTTCCGCCGCTCCAGGATGATGTCCCCCGGCTGCAGGCGCTGCTTCAGCTCCTGCCGCTGGGCGCGGCTGATGAGGGGCGGGGAGATCCAGACTTTCGTGTTGCCGAGAAAGGTTCCCACGACGGCCGTGGCGTTGTACGTCGGGAACCGGCGGAGAACCTCGGCCTGCCGCCACAGGAGGTCCCACTTTCCCGCCCAGACATCAATGGCGTTCTCTTCGATGAACCGCTGCTGGGCCCGGATGGTTTCGTGGAGCCAGCCGTACGCCGACTCCTGCGTGAGCCCATGCTGCGCCATCCAGTGGAGCTTCCCGGTGTAGTACTCCCAGGCCTCCCCCAGGAGGCGGACATTGGCGCTATTCGTGATGTTGCTGTAGACCCGCTCGAAGATATCGGGCGGGATTCCCCAGACCGGCTCGGCCTCGTTCAGCTTGGCGCGGGCCTTGGGCTGGTCCCGGAACATGGTCACCAGGATGATCCCTTCCCGGAAGAGCGTCAGGCCGGAGACGTAGGCCAGCAGGAAGCTCTTCAGGCGCAGCTCTTCACGGGGGGCGGTTTCGTAGGCGCTGTAGTACCCGAGGAGCCTGAGCAGGACGGAGCGGTAGTTCAGGTAGCTCTGGAGCATGGCCCGGATCCGGTTGTCCTCGGCCTGCGTGTAGGTTCGGGCGGGGATCCGTCCAAGCGCGCTCGCCACCTCGCCGGCCTCCCGCTCGAGCTGGCCGAGCCCTTGAATCACGTTCTGGACCGTGACGAAGTCCCGGGCGATCTTCTCCTCCAGCTCGCCCTCTGCCACGCCGGCCAAGTCCTGGGCCCCCAGGACGATCGTCTCCGCCGGCCCGGCCCGGATACCGGCCTGGCAGGCAAGGCAGAGCAGGAGGGTGCCCAGCCAGAGACAGGAGCGCAGGCGCAGCCTCATAACCCCCAACCTCATTCGCTATGCCCCCGGATGTCTCCGCCCTCTCCCGCACGCGCGGGGCCCTCGGCAGTCACGGGATGAACGGCCAGCCTCCGCTGTTCGCGGCGGTCAGATCGACCTGCTGCGGGCGGGAGCGCACCTCGACAGGGCGGAACCAGACCAGCGTCCGATCGCCGACCGTGAATCGGGCGTACACATACCCCTTCCCCGCCGGGACGCCTGCCAGGATGTAGTGGCCGTTCTCGTCGGTCAACACGCGCTGCGCCATGCGCCTGTCGAGCAGGGACGCCGCATGCGCGTCGTGCTTGCGGGCGATCTCCTCCACCCGGCTCTTGGCCTTGAACAAGCGGTCCTCCGCTGCGAGCATCTGGTTCCACAGGTGGCGGTCCTGGGTGGACATCCCGGAGAATCTGATCCGCCGGCTCGCGCCGGTGCGAGCCTTTCCCCGAACGGCCAGTGACTTGTCCCACGCCAGCCTGGCCGCCTCGGCCGAATCCGCCGCCACCTTCTGTGCCTGGCGGGCGGGCTCCACCTCTTCCTGGAAGGCCGCCACGACCACGGTCCACTCGCGCTCGAAGCCCTTTGTGGACGGGACCGCCAGCACGTTGATGCGGGCGGCCCGCTGCAGCTCCCCGGAACGCGTGGGGATGAAGACGTCCCCATACACGCTGCCCGACCGCGAGCAGGCGGCCAGGATCAAGAGCGTGACCGCCCAGACAGTTCTGGCCTTCATCGGACTTGCCTGCTCCGCCTCTCCCCGCCGGCCTGGGCGGAGTCCTCACCTCGGAAATGCAGGGCCCGTCGAGGATCCTAATCCTGCTCCAGGAGGAAGCGCGCCAGGGCCAGGGTGGCGGTCCAGCCGAGGGCGGTGAACCGCATGCCGTGGCCGATCGGGCCACCGGGCGTCCGCCGCTCCGGCGGAGCCACCCACACGACCGTGGCCCCCACCGTGACCGGCCAGGCGGGGGTATGCAGGGTGAGTTCCAGCGCCGTGCCCGGGGGCACGACCTGGCCCAGGCGAAGCAACAGCCCGCCGCGACTGATGTCTCGCGTCCGTCCCTGGAGCTGTATCCTGACCCGCCCCTTGGTGCGACAGGTGACGATGACCTCGAAGGGCAGGCGGACCTTGGTGGGACGCATCAATCCTCTGGAGAGGAGCAGCCCCTGCAGGTCCCGACGCTGGTCGGGGTCGAAGCGGGTGAAGGTCACGCCGTGGAGGATCCCTCCCTCCGACTGCGGGGATTGACCGCACCAGGCCAGCGCCGCTTCCACATCGATGACCCCGCGATCCGTCTGGACGCAGAGCAGGAAGGGCATGGGAGACTGAAGGCGCTCGGCCAGCTCCACGCAGGCCCCCAGTTCGCTCAGGTTGCGGGTCCAGCCTATCCCGCCCCTCTCTACCCTGAAGGCTCTTGGGGTGTGGACGAGCGGGAGCTGGATCGGATACCGGCGGCCATGCCGTCGCTCCGGCCTGTCATGCATCCGCATGCCTTCGAGCCCTCGTCGATGCTCCGACTGGCGTCCAGGCCAGAAGTATTCTCCTGGCACCGGCAGCTTGTCAAGCAGGCGTCCAGCGAGGTTCAGTGATCGCGGGGCCGCAGGGTCCGTCACGTGGTCATGCGGGACCAATCCGTGGCGAACTCTGTCCCTTGCGTTGAGTCCGGAGCCCGGCCGGCTCCGAGCGCCGGGGGTGAATTGGTCGATTTGTCTGGCCGCCAATTGGCGCGAACGGGAGGCGGCTTGAAAAGTTCGAAGTGGTCTGATAAGGACCAATGCAGGGGGACAGCCTTGAGTCTCGTCCTGTCCACTGAGTCAGGTGAATCTGGAGGGGCAGGCTGTGGGGTGGTTCCCGCTCGCCAGAACTCGATAGCCTGGCAGGAAAGCGTGTTGCAGGATTTTTCTCTCCCATCTCCGGAAGGCGTGCCAGAATCTCGGGCACATTCCGTTGCCCGATGCTTTCAGGGACATGAGAAGGTTGGACGCCTGTGGGGCTAACCCCTTGGAACTGTTGGATGCTGACCGGGCAAACCCTGAGTCTGGCGCTTGGAAGTCTGGGGAACGAATTTTGCTTGTATGTGCCATCGCCTTCTACGGTTACGGGCCTGGCTGAGGACACGCCCATCGGACGGAGACCCCACACGGTTCGCCTCCCCCGCAGGAGCCAACGTGGTCACTGGCCAGATCCCCTATGTCCTGAAGCGTCGGTCCGAGCGAGATTCCCGCTCAGCGTCGAAGCTGGTATGCTCCCCTCTGTTCTTGGCCCCCGCTGAGAGAACGGTGTGATGGAGAAGCGTTTGCAAGAGTGGCTGCCCGAGGATCACCCGGCCTACGTTCTCTCCGAGATCGTGGACGAACTCGATCTCTCATCCGTCACCGGTACCGATGACGACGGCAGCCGGGCCAGCCTGCCCACTGATCCCCGGATGTTGGTGAAGCTCCTGCTGTACGCCTATGCCCTCGGCATCTTCTCCTCTCGTGAAATCGCCCGGCAGTGCGTGGAGAACATCGCCTTTCAGGTCCTTAATGCGAGCTACCCCCCGGACTTCCGAGTCCTCAGTGAATTCCGGCAGCGGCATCTGTCTGCCCTCCCCACGCTCTTCTTCCAGATTCTGCGGTGTTGCCGGCACATCGGCCTGGAGAAGCTGGGGTCCCTCCCCTTGACGGAGACGACGACCCCGTCCCGCGCCTCGAAGCCCAAGGGCAAGGGGTCTCGCCGGAAGCCGGGGACTGCCAGCGGCCTTGAGGCACAGATCAAGGAACTCCTGGCCCGGGCGGAGGAGACGGATACCGCTGAGGATTTGCGGTACGGCCAAGCCCAGCGAGGAGACGAGGTCCCCGCTCTGCTCTCGGGCCGGGAGAGCAGGCTGCAGGCCATCCGCACCGCCCTGGCTGCCCCGCAAGACGAGGTCCCAGGGGTGGCGCCCAAGCCGGTGACGCAAACTGCCCGATCCCGCAAGGCGACGCGCCCGCACGGCGTGCCGGCCGGGGCAGGGTCCACGAACGGCCAGGAAGACGTCGCCGACGAAAAGACCACCGTCAGGGAGGAGCGCCGCGAGGCCAGCATCCCGGCCGATGCGGCGCAACCCGCGGCCCGGACCCGTGATCCAATCGCGCCTGAGGTGGCCAGCATCGCCCAGTCCCCCGGGGCGTCAGACGTCCTGAGGCTGGCAGAGGCTGCGGCCGGGGACATCGGCCAGCCCCTGGAAGGTGCCTTGGCGGAGATGGATTCGGGGACCCAACCCACCGCAAGCACGGCCGAGTCTGACGAAATCGTCCAGGTGCCGGTGGAGGTGCACCCAGACGCACGAATGGCTTCTCCCAGCAACGGGCAGGATGAGCCGGGGGGGAGGGAAGCATTGCCGCCTCCCATCACCCGCGTCCTGCGGGATCGGGCAGCTCGGGTGCGCATGCCGGAAGCGTGCACAATCTTGCTCCAGCTCCGTGAAACCAAGCTGATTGACCTCAGCGTCTCGGGAGCCCTCATCGAACACTCCATTCCCGTCCGGATCGGCAGCCTGTACCGCATTTCCATCCCGGTCGAGGGGCATCAGATCCAAGTGTCGGCGCGGGCGATTCGCGCCTATGCGAGCCATTTCCTCAAAGGCGAGGATGGCGAGAAACACGTGGTGTACCGAACGGGAATGGAATTCGTCAAGCTTGAGCGGGACGCCGCCAGGCGTCTGGCCGCCTACATTGATCGTCTTGTAGCCGAGGGGCAGGGAGTGGGATGACTTCGAACAGGGGAGACCCCAAGGGACCCCGCGCTTCCGCCGTGGCAAGGCGTCCGCATCGGCCAACCGCGTCGCACAGTGGGGACCGGGCCGTCCACTTCCCTCGATCCTGACGGCCCGGTCCCTACCACCCCGCACCTTCGATTTCTCTCACGTGTTCCCGAGTTCCGGTGTATCATGCGTCGGCTTCCCGGGGCCTTGGTGATCTTGAGTGTTCCGACCGGGGTCAGCTCTTGGGGGCAGACGGGCTCATCGGGAGGCGCGGCGGGCGGAAACGCGCATCCGGCTGCGCGAGGCTTCCCCGTCTTGCGGGGAATGCTCGAGGAGCACACAGGGTCGCCATGGCTGAACGTCAGGAGCGGCGCGGGGCGATGCGCATCGCCATCCTCGCGGGTGCCAGGGCCCGGGTGCCGGCACCCCTGGAGGTCTGGCTCGTCGATATCAGTGCCACCGGGGCGCGCATCACGCTCAGCGAGCTGCTGGAGCATGGAGCCTCCTGCGTACTCGAACTTCCGCCCGCGCTGGGATCGCTCACGCTCTCTGCCCGCGTCATGTGGAGCGGCGTCTTCGGGGGGGAGCAGACCCCCGAGGGGGAGCGGCATCTGATCTATCAAAGCGGGTTGACCTTCGCGGACCTCACAACGAACCAACGGACCGCCCTCGCGACCAGTGTGGAGCGGTTCACCCGCAGGCGCGGTCCGGGGCGCGGCCATGCCCGATAGCTCCGAGCGAAGACAGTTCGGCCGGTACTTGATCGTGCTCCCAATCCTGCACAAGCCCGAGGATCCCGCGGCCGGAAGCGTCGGGGTGGGGTGGACCCGGAATGTGGGCGAAGGGGGCACCTGTGTGGACCTGGCCGAGAGTCTCCGGCTCCAGACACCTCTCCGTGTCCGCCTCCAGACGGATCAAGGCACCATCGAGCTAGAGGCCCAGGTGGCCTGGGCCGGAGAGCCGTCTCCAGGGGGAGGAGGCATCCGCCACGGCCTGGCCTTCGCCCCGATCAGCCCCGAGCAGCACCAAGCCCTCCAGGATCTGATCGTCTCCAAGGGGGAGAAGCGGCTGGCGGGGGTTCGCCTGCCGTTAGATCTCTCTGTCACGTGTCAGCCGAGGGGGAGCGAAGGCGTGTCGGTCCAGGGACGGACCGGCAACATGAGTCGCGGGGGGATGCTGCTTCACCTCTCCGAGCCCATTCCGCCGGAAACGGTTGTGGAGATCACCCTGCACACCCCCCAGGGGCCGCTCACGGCCGAGGGGGAGGTCGTGTGGGTCGAGCCGCCAGAGCGGCGGACGCCAGGGGAGCCGATTCGGCACGGCCTGCAGTTCACCGTCCTGGGCTGGTCCACCTCGCTGTCCTTAGGTCTCTTCCTTGTGGCGGAGGTCGACGAGGACGCCCCGCAGCAGAAGGGACAGCCGGACAAACACTGACAAGCCTGATCCGAAAAGGGAGAACCCGCCCGTTTCTTTCCTGCCGAGGCAGTTTCCGCCTTTCGCTCCCCTCATCCCACCTCCCGGGTGTTGCCAGGCACCAATTCGGTGTCTCCCGTCACCAGCCGGGCCCCTCTTGAGACCCCAGAAGGCGAGACGCGGCCCGTTCTCGTGGTCAGTGCAAGATCCTTCCGACGGCAATCCCGCGAGCAGGCTTGATTGTCGATTGGTGGAGTCGTGTGACGCGGAGAGCCGGAGAGGGCGGTGGTGGTGTCCCCAGGGGGATTCGAACCCCCGTTCTCGGCTTGAAGGGCCGATGTCCTAGGCCGGGCTAGACGATGGGGACTTTTTGGGCCGGGCTGCCAGGGGGCCGGGGGGCACGGGACCACGAAACGGCGGGGTCCTTATAGCACAGGAGGGAGGCGGTGCCAAGCCTGTCCTAAGAGGCGAACCGCCAATCCCGCCGCGGGCGGGACAAGGGCGCCAAGAAATTCTTGCTGTGCAATCGCGTACGGAGTGGAAGCACCGAGAGGCGGATGGGCAATTTCCGTGAGAGGATCGGGCGGATCCGCCTGGACGTGTCGGGTCACGATGCGCTCTCGACCTAGGGCACCTCGATCCAGATGGCGTCCTCGCGAATCTCGACAGGGTAGCAGCGGATGCCCGCAGGCGGATGGCTCACGCAGTCCCCGGTCCGGAGGTCGAACCGCCACGCGTGGCCGGGACAGGTGAGGACGCCGTTTTGGACGGCGCCCCGATCCAGGGACGTGCCGCGGTGCGGGCAGATGTTCTTCACGGCGTAGAAGGCCCCGTCGGCGTTGAACAGGGCGATCTCCCGACCGTGGATGTGGAGGACCTTGGCGTGGCCCGGGGGAATGTCGCGTATGGCGGCAGCGCGAACCAGCGTCGGCATGTGGGGGTGACAGTCCTCTCAGGAGCTCTGGCCGAAATTCTGGCTGCTGTGTACCTGACCTCCGAGGACTTGTCAATCAGGCATACGCAACGCGTCCGGCCAGACGGGGCCCGACCCACGTCCCCCCTGGGGGGTTGGCGGGCGAGGCGGGAGAACCCACAGGGACACATATTTTCGTTGACGAAGGACAGGGTAAACATTAAGGTATCAAGCCGTCCCCCCACCCCAAGGCTCGGGGCGGGGTTTGGAGGTGTTGGATGACCAGACCCGGGAGCGCCCGCGGCGCTCAAGGCGACGGGCAATCGTCCGAGACGCCGCGGCAATACGTGAACTTCGCCTTCTACCGCGTGGACCCTGCGTGGCGGCGCCTCCCGCACCACGAACGGGAGGTGGGGAAGAAGGACTTCAAGGCCGTCGTGGAGGAGTTCACGTCGCAGATGCTCATCCTTCCCTATACCCTCGTGGGTATCCGCGCGGATGCGGACCTGATGCTGTGGCGGGTGAGTGTGGACCTGGACCTGATCCAGCGCATGACGACCAAGCTGCTCATGACCGGGCTGGGGAGGTACCTCAGCCCGGCCTATTCCTACCTGGCCATGACCAAGCGGTCCGTCTACGTGGACAAGCTGGACCCAGACCATCCTGCGGACCGCACCCGCATCGTGCCCGGCAAGGCCAAGTACCTGTTCGTGTATCCGTTCGTGAAGAACCGGGACTGGTACCGGATGACCCAGGCGGCACGCCAGGGGATGATGGACGAGCACATCGAGGTCGGCACGAAATACCGCTCGGTGAAGCTCAACACCACCTACTCCTTCGGCCTGGACGATCAGGAGTTCGTGGTGGCCTTCGAGACGGACAAGCCCGGGGACTTCCTCGACCTGGTGATGGAGCTGCGGGGGACCGAGGCCAGCCGCTACACGTTGCGCGACACGCCGACCTTCACCTGCCTGGCGCGGCGGCTGGATGAGGCCCTGGACAGCCTGGGGTGATGGGGCGGTCGGATGGATTGCCGGCACACGGTGCCGGACTGGCACCGATACGTGCGGCCCACGGGCGAGGCGCTGCCGATCTTCGCGGCGTGCCGCCTGCTGGTGAAGGAGGGCGAGCTGGCCAGTGATCCCCGCAGCGTCGCCTGCGCCTACTGGGGCCGCCAGCCGGAGTGCCCGCTGTACGATGGCCCCGGGGTTCAGCGGAGGGATCAGCCACGCAGGGGTGCGTGGGCCGCGTCTCAGGAGGTGCCCGTGGACCCGGAGGCGGTGTGGCCGGTCCAGGCCCCCGGGATGACAGACCGCATGCGACTCGTGATGATCGGGCTGGGGGTGCTCTCCACCGCACTCCTCGGCTGGCTGGTGACGATCGGTCTCTCGGTCTTGAGCGGACAGGCCGAGCCCGCCGCCACCGTGCCCCTGATGCTGGTCGCGGCCAGCGTGTCGATCGTGACCCACGTTCTGGCCACGCTCAAGACGTGGGCCCGGCGGTGACCGACGATTTGCCGTGACGCTCGGAGGGGCCATCTGGTTCTGGGGCGCCACGGTCTTCGTGGCAGCCCTGGGGCTGGCGTTGCTCTTTGCCGTCCACGGACGATGGGGCGTCGGCCTCTCGATCCTGGCGGGCGGGGTCGCGTTCCTCTTTGGGGTGTGGTACCTCAGTCGCGCCCTGGGGCCGGAACGCGAGCCATAGAATAGAAAGGAGACAGGCATGAAGACACGATGTCTGCGGGTCCTGGCGATCGGCGTGCTGTTGGTGGGACTGCTGGCCGGCTGCGCCACCCAGGCGGCGAACCGGGAGGATCTGGGTGGCATGGTGAGGGGCGAGAACCCTGAATACCTGATGCACCCACTTCGGTTGATTGCGCAGGGTTTCCACATGGCCGGGAACATGGTCCAGTATGGAATGATGGAGCCCGGGTACTTCCTCTTCTCCGCACCGCTGCCGGAATTCGTGGGACTGAGCCTGGAAGAGCGGCGCTACCTTGCGGAGCGGCAGGAGGCCTGGGGCAAGTACCTGGCCGGCGAACCTCAGCCCATCCGGTAACCGGCTCTTCATTCGGGCGTCCAGGACAGAGAGGGCTCCATGGCGCGGCACGCGGTCGGCCGGCGGGTGCGGGGCCTGCGGGAATTCTGGCCGTTTCTCCTCATTGGTGGTCTTGGCATCGCCGGGTTCCTCTGGGCCGCCGCCGGGCTCTTGTGGTAGAGCCGCGGCGGGAGACGGAAGCGTGGCCAAGAAGCGACCGGGACAGAAAAGGAGCCGGGCTGGGGTAGGCCGGCGTCCAGCGGGCCCGGTGGTTCCCCTGGACGCCGAGGACATCGCTATGGCCCGCCTGCAGGTCCACCTGCGCAGGACCGAGGCCATCCGGACCCCGGGCAGCCGCGGCTTCCCTGCGCTGGCCCGGACAACGTTACGGCTCCCCCACGAGATATTGCGGAAGGTACGGGATCGCGCGCGCCGCGAGGGCGCAACCATCTCCCTGGTGGTGGAGAGGGCTCTGGAGCGATATCTCAGGTCGCCGTGAGGGGCCTCCGGGGATGCCCATGGCCGAATACCAAGTCCTGTACTGGCGCGAGATCCCATCCCTGGTCAAGGCGACTGACGGCACCAGCGAGGCGAGCGTGCGCCTCCCGCAACGCTTCCAGGACGCCATCGACGATGCCGCCATGCAGGCGGGGGCCACCGACACCGAGGCGTACCTGGCAGGCTGGCACTGGGGGCCGACGCTCACGCGTCCCGGGACCGCGCACGAGGTCGCCGAGGTGGTTGCCGCGGACCTGGCGACCGCTCCTCTCCTCCCCACTTCTCTCGATCCCTTTCGGGAAGCCTGATTTCCCCGTGGACGCTGACGGTCCGGGATCCCTGCCTGTGGGGGACGGATGTAGCTGCCTGAGGGAAACGTCCGGATCCGACAGGTGCGCAGCGTGACCTTGGGTGGAGACCGCCGCAGCCTGGAGACGGGCTGGCCCGCAGGGAATGCGGGCCCCGGGCACCCAATCCACGAGGCTGCAACGCAGTCGGGTGGATTGGGTCGCCCAGCCCACGAAGCTGCAAGGCAGCCGGGTGGGCAAGGTTCCCCAAGCCACGAGGCGCCCGCTCAGCCGGGTGAATTGGGTCCCCACGGCGGCGTTCGCACCGTGGTCCTGTCGGTCCTGGCGTTGGTCGCCCTGGCGGGGATTGCCATCGGGGTCCTGTGGAGCAGCATAGGCCCGCCCGCGGGATCGGCGCCCGATTCAGGCCCCGCGGCCGGAACTTCTGGACGGGAATCCGGCGCCGGGCGGGACGGCGCGACTCTCGGCGGCACGATCTCGGTGGCACCGGAACTGCGTGGGCGTCTGGCAGCGGGGGATACCCTCTTCATCATCCTCCGCAAGGGTCCTGGCCCTCCCTTTGCGGTCAAGCGCATCGGCGGACCGCAGTTCCCGGTGCGATATCAGATGGGACCGGAGGATGTGATGATGGCCGGCACGCCCTTCGAGGGTCAGGTCACCGTCAGCGCCCGGGTGAGCAAGACGGGCGGGGCGGGGCCCGCGGAGCGGGGCGACCTAGAGGGCGAGCACTCCGGTCCGGTGACGGTCGGCGCGCGCGCGGTGGACGTCGTGATTTCGCGCGTCCGCTGAGGAACGCCAACCCCGCTAGGACAGGAGCATGGAACGCGTGCTGTGTCCGGGCTGTGCCGGCGAGGGAACGTCCCCCTGCAACCACTGCAGGGGGAGCGGTGGCGAGTGGCAGTCCGGCGGGGGAGTGGTCCATTGCGAGGCCTGCGAGGGCGAGGGGGTGCTTCCCTGTAACCGCTGCGAAGGGAGCGGCACCGTCCTTTCTTCCTCCGCGGTTGGGACCTGAGCGGGGGGCGCCTCGCGGCCCTGGCGGCGGCGCTGGGGATGTGAGGCGAGGAGGCGTGGCGTGGCGGACCTGAAGAAGGTCAGGCGGAACCTTTTGGACCTGAGGGTGACGGGGAATTTCCTCCGTCAGTATCCCCAGCTTGCGGCCAAGGTGGCGGCGGCGCTGGAGAAGCCCACAGGGCAGAAGAGGTGAGGTCGCGACGAATTGGAGCGGCCGTCGGCCTCGGGCTGACGCTCACGGCCCTCCCTGCCCCGGCACCGACGTGGGCGGCCGAGCTGGTCGCCACCCCGGAACGGGGCGGGCGGGTGGCGGCAGCCAAGGGCTGCGGCACCTGCCACGCCCTGCCGGGAGAGGCGCGCGGGAAGAAACCCGGCCCCCCCTTCCTGTCGCCGGCCTCCCCCGAAGCGGCGTCGGAGGTGCTGCGCCGCCTCTGGAATCATATCCCCGGGATGCGCCAGCACTACGGGGCGCGGGGATTGGCCTGGCCGGCGTTCAGCGTCCAGGAGATGACGGATCTGCTGTCCTTTCTCGGAGCGGACTCCGACCGGGAACGCGCCGCGAACCTGGATCGCGGTCGGCTGCTGCTGGTCCAGAAAGGATGCCTCAAGTGCCATGCCCTGGCCGGCGAGGGGAGCCGCGCCGCCCCAGACCTGGCCCGGTTCCGCGAGTTCCGGAACCCGGTGCCCCTGGCCACCGCCCTGTGGAACAAGGCGCCGACCATGCTGGAACGGATCGGTGCGAGCGGCATCCCATACCCGATCTTCAACGAGGGGGAGCTGACTGATCTGCTGGGCTTCCTGGGGGCGTTCGCCGATGTGTCCCGCTGAGGCGGGAGTGGGTCCGGAGAGGATGCGCAGTATCCTGGACCCGCCAGGGGAGGAGGCCCACTGCGTGTGCTGCGGGCTCCCCGTCCCGGAGCGTCCGCTGGGGTGCAGGTGGCCGTGCCCGAACTGCGGGTTCCTGTATCCCCGGGGGGATTGCTCGGACTGAGGAACGTCCGCGCGTTCCGGGGCAAGCGCTTCGGAAGCCGTCAGCACCCAGCGGTCTGCTCCCAACCGTGGACCGGCGACACCGGGTAGGGGAGCCGGGTGGGCGACGCAGAGTTCCGCTACCAGGCGACCGTGGAGCCCGACGGGTGCGTCCGAACCCTGATCGGGCGGGGCGCGGGTGGCATCCCGCGAGCGATCCCGCCGGGCTCGCCGGAGGGGTTGCGGATCCTGGCGGCTGGCTGCGATATCCTGTACCGGTTCGACGAAGAACGGCGCCTTCGGAATCTGCCGTACCCTCATGTGCTCGAGGCGATGCGCCAGGAGATCCACCTCACCCTGCACAAGCTGAGGCACGGGGAGCTGCTGGACGAGCCGGAACTGGTCCCGGTCCTGCGCCGGCTTCTCACGGGCCTGGAGGCGACCGCCGCCGCCTTCCAGGAGGCCCTGAGCGGCCTCCGGACGGGGGCATGAAAGGACCCGGTGTCTCCGGCGCCCGGTCGCGCAGGGAACGCGGACCGGCGGTCGTCAGCCGGACCTGCGGCGGCTGCGGCAAGCGATACCCATGCCTGCGGGGATCGGTCGCGGAGCAGATGGGTATCTGCCTCCGCTGCTTCGAGCGGACGGTGCGCTTCCCGAGGTTGTGCCAGCGGCCCTGATCCATCGCCCCGCCGATGGGGAAACCGGGGGGGAGCGGTGCGGTTGGAGACCCAGGCAGAGGTGGACCGGGTGATCGCGGGGTTCCGGCAGGAGTGCCTGCGGGTCCTGGGGGAGACCCGGCAGCTCCGCGGCAGCCTGCGGGAGCCGCCGGAGGGCTGGCGCGAGTACTTCACGCGCCGCATCTACACCGCCCTCCTGATGTACAAGGAGGAGATCGAAGCGATCGTCGAGGCCCACCTGAAGACGGAGGATCAGGCCTGATCGGGGGAGTCCTGGTGCGGGCGTGACCGGTGGAAGGGGGTCGGGGGAGGAGGGGCGCTCGGGCGGATGGACGAACAGTGGGTGGCGGAGTTCTACGATGTCGTCGGCAACACTTACGATCGGTCCCTGTACTTTCTGGCCTGCGATCCGCTGTACGAGGCCGAAATCGGCCGGATCGCCCGCGGCCGCCGCTTCCGGCGCATCCTGGACCTGGGCTGCGGCACGGGCAAGCAGACGGTCCTGCTGGCACCTCACGCGGAGGAGGTGTGGGCCATCGACCTCTCGTCCGAGTCGCTGCGCCAGGCCCAGGCGCGCTGCGCTCGCGCCGGAGTCCGCAACGTGAAGTTTCTTCAACAAAGCATCGTGACGCTTCCCGCCGAGGATGGGTCGGTGGACGCAATCTTCTCCTACGGCGACGTGATCTCCCACGTGCACGACGAATATGCCCAAGTCTTCCAGGAGAGTGGCCGGGTGCTGGTCCCAGGTGGCCTGATGGCCTTTGAAGTGGACGGCAAGTGGGAACTGGACATGCTGCTGCACCATCCGGCCGAGCGGGCACGGGCGTGGGCGGCCCGCAGGGTAGGACACATGCGGATCTGGGAGGGGATTCCCTGCAAGACCTTCACCCAACCGGAGCTGCGATTGTTCCTGGCGCGAGCTGGACTGCGGGTGGTCCGATGCAGGGGCATAAACATCTTCCACTGTCTGTTGCCGGAACGTGTTCTCATGGGCCACCCAAAAGAGGTGGGGGTGGGATGGCGGTTCGCCTCGCAGGTGCTGCGGCGGCTGGACGCGGCGCTGGGGACGCTGCCGGGGGTTGCTGCCCTGGCCTCGACGCGCCTGGTGACGGCAGTCAAAGACTGATTGCGGAATGCGGAATGCGGATTGCGGAATGAGTCGAAGGATCCGGGTCGGGGTTCCCCGCCATTCCACATTCCGCATTCCGGATTCCGATTTTGAAAGAGCGGGAGCGAGCAGATGGAACAGGTGTCGATTCTGGTGGCGGCGATTGGATCGATGTTCGCGCTGATCGCGCTGGTGATCTGGCTGGCGTGGCTGTCGGCGAGGCGGGACTCGGAAGATTCAGCGTGAGCGGATGGCGACTTTCCGCAACCGCATCCGGTGTCCGAAGGATCCGACGACCATGATCCCCAGGATGGACCATGGGAAGAGCAGGATGAGGATTACGACCGTGTTGTACATCGGAGCCTCCTGAGGGGTGCGGCGTCCGGCAGGACTCAGTACCGGTGATCGCCGTTGTTGCCGTTCTTGCTCTTCCAATGATTGCCGTTGTT
>CAZNWB010000019.1:31926-42651 GCA_964576535.1 uncultured bacterium
TGTTGCCGTTCTTGCTCTTCCAAGGAAGCGGGACCTTGATGGTTTCCTCCACAAGCGGGAGGCGAAGGCCGTACTTTTCGCGAAGCAGGATAAGAGCCCTCACGTCCCCGGCCCTCGCTCCCTGCATGAGCTTCGTCCGGGTCAGCTGCTCGGACAACTCGAAGTCGTCGATCCGGCGCTTGATGGCCAGGTACTCACGCGTCTTCATGGAGCCCTCCCATTAACTGAGTGGCCGTAATTGACCGATTCTCGGCTAGTTGGACCCGGGCACCGGGGATTTTTGCAGGAGCCGGGCCAATGTTTGAGAGGGGTTCCGTGGGGGCTCCAATGCCGCCGGAATCGGCCGGAACGACGGGAACATGGCGCGACAGGTCGCTGTTGCACCTGAGTTTCGTGATTTCTGCCTCAAATACGGCCCAGCGAAGGATTCGAGTGTCGAGCGAGAAGACGAGGTTCGTATTCCTTGCTATCAGCTTGTCAATTTTCGGCATCCAGGGTGACCGGATTCTGCTCATCCTGGCGGACCAGGTCCGAGCCGGTGGACTCCGGCTCCTGTTCAACCTGTTCTTCCTTATGTTCCTGGCGACCATGGTCGTCTCGCTGCTGTACGGCCTCAAAACCATTGCTCCGCGCCTGGAGTTGTTGGCGGCGAAGGCGGGACACCGGCGGTTGTCCTGGTGCTCCGGTACCCGGTGGATGAGTACCTGAGGCACCCCCGGGCGGTTGATGAAGAGGGAGCGATCGAAGAGATGGCCCACGACCTCTGGGCCGCCATGACCATCGAGCGGAACATGTTCGACCGGATCAACCGGTCCCCCGGCTGGGGGGTCGTTGGTTCCGTCGCCTGGGTGATTCTGATCGGGATGAACATCACCCTATGAATTCCCGGGCAGAGCTGCCGCGAGTCCTGCAGCCGGCGCGCCTGGCCCGGCTGGGCTTCTTTCGGGAGTTGGCGCCGCCGGAACTCCGCAGGCTAGCCGGGGTTGGCGGGCTGCGCTCGTACGCCGACGGGGAACTCCTGGCGACCGAGGGCACACGAAAGCAACGCCGGACCCTCTACGTGGTACTGGAGGGAGAGCTGCAGTACGTGAAGCGGATCCGAACAGAACGCGCCAAGGTCGTGCTGAGGCTCCGACCCGGAGACGTGGGGGGGTTCCTGACCTTCTTCAACGACGACCCATCGCCGGTGACCGTCCAGAGCGTCGGGCGAAGCCGGGTGTTCGAGATCGGGCGGCGGGAATTTCAGCTCCTCATGGCACGTCAGCCCGCCCTGACTGGAAAAGTGCTTCTGGCCCTGCTGCGGGCCACGGTTTTACGGATGGACGCCTTCCTGGGGCAGATCACCGCCACGTCCGCCTGGGCCCTGGAGTTGGAGCAGCACCTCCGGGCACTGCCGCTGGCGCAGGAAGGCTAGCCCCGATCCGCACTCCCGATCGGATCGGCTACACGATGCCGGAAGAGGGCCTCGGGAGAGGCAGCGGCGGTCTTGCGGGGCGATTCGTTGGGGCAGCCATCGGGGTGAGCGTCCCCGACCGGCTCGGATCGAGCGCCAAGGCGCCGTTCAGTCTCCATCACCCTGCGTTCGGGTCTCTTGTCGGAATGGGGCGAGGGGAGCGGGACGGTGGGTCGAGGAAGGAGGGACGCACAGTTGCGCCGGTGGGCATGCTGCGCCTGATGCGGCGGCTAGCCGGCCTCGCGGCCGTGGGGCTGGTTCTGGGCCTCGGCCTGTATCTCGCGTACCCATCGCTCCTCACCGTTGTGGGCCGCTATCTGGTCACCGAGCATCCCCTGGCCAAGGCGGATCTGGCTCTCGTGCTGTCGGGCGAACCGCTGCTGCGTGTCCCGGAGGCGGCGCGTCTTTACCACGAGGCGTATGCCCCCAAGATCCTGCTGACCAACGAGCCCAAGGAGCGCGGGACAGACGAGCTGCTGCGGATGGGGATCCGGTTCCCGGACAGGCAGGAGATCGCGCTGAAGATCCTGGAGGAGCTCCGGGTCCCCCGGGACGCAATCCTGACCATTCAGGAGCGGGCGAACAGCACGCGGGCGGAGATGCACGCGGTCGCACGGTTCCTGGCAACGCATCCGGTCAAGCGGATGATCATCGTGACGTCCAAGGGCCACTCCACCCGGGCACACAAGATCTTCGCCGCCGGGCTGGGCTCGAAGGTTCAATTGATCATGCATCCCGTTCCCAACGATCCCTACGATCCCGCCCGGTGGTGGCAGGACCGCTTTGACGCCAAGGCCGTCCTGCACGAGTACCAGGCGCTGGCGGATTTTTGGCGGCTGCAACTCTGGCGGAGGCTGGTGGGGCAATTCCGGAGCACGCCGGCGCCGGTCCCGGCGCGCTGAGCCTGGATATTGCCGCTGAACCGCCGAGCCACCACGCCCAATGCCCGGTGCGGGCGAGGAGGGGGAATCCTGGTCAGACCACTGGAGCGGCGGAAAAAAGTTTTCCATGTTGACAATTCAGGGGCTGCTCGTTAGGGATGACCGGGTGGTTCCTGGGTGGTGAAATGGTTACGCTGACCGTCCGGAGGGCCGCCGATGCCCGCGAATCCGACCATGATCTCCGTGGACGCTGCGATGGTCCGGGAGCTTCTGGCCCGAAGGGACGAACTGGTGCGAGCCATCACGGCCGGGATGGCCTCGGGAGCGTGGGATCAGGTCATGGGCCCGTTTGACGGGCTCCTGTCGGCGATCAAGGGGCTGGAGGAGGTCTTGACGATTTCGGAGCGTCAGGCATGCTGAGCAGGGTGAGAGGTACGAGTCCCAGGTCCGGCACGCGTCCCCTGGGGCAACGGGCGAGTTCCGCGGCGGGAGGCGATCCGGTCCCGGACTCTGAACAGGCGCGGGGTCCGGAGTGGGGGAGGGCTGGACGGGCCCTCGCGGCCTAACGAAGAAAGAAAAAGGAGGAGACAATGGCAGTGGCAGAGGCAACCAAGCCGAGTATGTCCCGGCTGCTTTCCCTGTTCGTCGCGTTTCTCGGGGTGGTGGTCACCTCGGTGCCGTTCCTCACCAGCGTGGGGGCACCGGGTCCGCTGATCCTGGTCGGATCAGGGGTGACCGTGCTCGCCCTGGGCGTGTTCCTCTTCTTTTCGATCTGACTGCGGACCGACGCCGTCCCGTTCCGATCGGCCTGTCACGTCAGCCCCGCTACGCGGGGCTGGTCGGTGCTCGGAGTCTCGGCCGTCATGGCCCCGCTGTCCCGGCGGGCCGGCAGAGCGGGCACCTCTATCCAACCGGACATCGCAGTTCAACCACCAATCCCGCCAAGGGCGGGACAAGCCACCAAGGTGACGCAGCCCAGAAACGCTGCCCTCCACCGGGTAGGGCATCCAGGGGCCTCGTGCATCGGACCGTCCTGCACTGGCCCCTGGAAGTCCTTGTCCCAATGAGGTCAATGGTGCCTTGGTGCACCAACGGCAACGCCGTTGGTACCGGTGGTGATATGTTTGGGATTAGGCGTTTGGTCGGGCGAAGCTCATCGAGTCGATGAAGATCTCCTCGAAGCGGGGATGCTTGGAGAGCTCGAAATACTCGACGCGCCGGGCCAGCGTCTCGGCGCGACGGCGAATGGATTTCGAGAGCAGGGTCATGCGCGATCCCTGGCCGGCGGCGTTTCCCACTCCCAAGATCCGATCGGGCGCGATGGCGGGGGGGAGCATGCCGATGCCGAGCGCGCTCCGCTTGTCCACGAAGTTGCCAAACGCACCCGCCAGGAACACCTGAGCGATCTGGCTGGCCTCGATCCCCAACTCTTCCATCAGGATGCGGACGCCGCATAGGATCGTTCCCTTGCCAAGCTGAAGCTGGCGCACGTCGTCCTGCGTGACGGCGACGTACGGGTCCCACGACAGGACGAACTCCCAGGTGTAGTCCTGCCCCACGATACGCTCCAGGACCTTCGGCGGCAGCTTTCCTTCCAGGTCGGCTCGCGGCAGCAGGCGCCCGCCCTCGTCCACGACGCCCCGGCGGACCATCTGGGCCAGGGCGTCGATCAGACCCGACCCGCAGATCCCTTTGGGTGGGACGTCCCCGATGGTCCACGCCCGGACGTCCTCCAGGATCCGGACCCGGTCAATGGCGCCGGCCGAGGCCCGCATGCCCTGCCGGATCTCCGCCCCCTCGAAGGCCGGGCCCGCCGGCGCGGAGCAGGCCAGGATATGGTCCCGCGAGCCCAGGGCCATCTCACCGTTTGTCCCGATGTCCACCGCCAGGCGGATCTCGTCCGACTCATCCAGGCCCGTGGCCAGGATCACCCCCAGTGTGTCGGCCCCGACGTAGGCCCCGATGAGGGGCAGGAAGTACGCCTGGGCGTTGGGCAGGGCGATCCCCAGGTCGGCCGCGCGCAGACTCAGGCCGTCCCGGGTTACGGGCACATAGGGGCTCAGGGCGATGGTCATGGGGGTGAGCCCCAGGGCCAGGTGGTGCATGATGGGGTTGCCGACTACCGTCATGTAATAGACGTGGCGCGGATCCACGCTGGCGCCGCAGTCGGCGATGATCTGGTTGAGGGTGCCGACGATGGCGGTCTGGAGGTCGGTGACGCCGTGGGCATGCTCCAGGGCGTGGCTGGCCCGGGACAGGACGTCCGCCCCCCAGGGCTGCTGCCCGTTGAGGCGGGAGGACCGGGCGATCTCCCTTCCGGAGAACAGGTCGATGAGGTAGCCCACGACGCTCGTCGTCCCGATGTCAAAGGCGATGCCGTAGGCCCGGTCCCGCGTGTCGCCGGTCTCGACGGCCAGCAGCTCCGTGACACCGTCCCCGGGATTCCAGAGGGTGGCCGTCACCCGGAACGCGCCCTGCCGAAGGGCCGCGGGCAGCCACCGCAGCGTCTCCAGGCCGACGCGGATGGGCGTGCCCAGTCCCTTCTGGATCCGTTCCACATCCGACAGATCGTCGTGTAACGCGGCCGGGGGCAGTTCCAGGCAGACCTTCCGCAGGAGCGGCTCCGGCTCCGTGGCGCGCTCGACGTACCCACCCTTGTCGAGGACTTCCTCCTCGATGTCGAGTTCCACCTCGCCCAGGGGACGCGCCTGGCAGCCGAGGCGGATCCCCCGAGCCAGTTCCTGCTCTGTCAGCATCTCCAGCTCGAGCGCGCTGGGTTCCGTCACGGGGCCCCGGGGCTGGCAGCGACACTTCGTGCACTTGCCCCGGCCGCCGCAGAGGGAGGGAAGGCTCAGCCCTACGAGGCGCGCCAGCTCCAGAAAGCTGGCATCCGCCTCGGTGCTGAAGCGGCTTCCTCGGGAGAGGAAGGTGACACGCCGCTCGGCCATTCGATCCTTTGGACAGCCCTGCCCCGCCACCGGCGGGGGCTACAGCCGCACGTCATGGGACGCGGCCCGGGATCTGCGTTGTCCTCTTATGCGTGAGGCATCCGCTGTTGGCAAGTCCCGCCCGGACGCCCCTACAGGCTCATCCGGTCTCGCTTGTCCTGGGGGGTGTCGGTCGTGTGCCGGCGGCGCATCCAATGGAAGATGTCCTCCCGGTAGATGTAGGCCAGGAGGGCGGCCGCGGCCGCGACGGTGAGGAAGATGACGAACTCGGTATAGCGCGCGCTCCCCACCTTGGCTCCCTGGATGGAGAGGAGCCAGGTCCCGGGCATCCGTCCAAAGGTGGTGATGACCAGGAACGTCCCGAAGGGGAGGGGACTCACCCCCAGGAGAAAGCACAAGTAGTCCTTGGGGAATCCGGGGATCAGGAAGAACAGCAGGGCGACCAGCTCCCCGCCGGTGCGGGCAACGAAATCAAACTTGTGGTACATCGCTTCCGAGACGAGGCGCCGTGCGACCGGCAGGCCCAGCCAGCGGCCGAGGCCAAAGGCGAGGATGGACCCAAGTGTGAGGCCGATCGTCGAGTACAGGAAGCCCAGCCCGGTTCCGAAGGCCCAGCCCCCGAGCAGCCCGGTGGCCTCGCCTGGGATCGGGGCCAGCACCACTTGCAGGGCCTGAAGGAGAATGAAGACGATCGGGGCATAGGGGCCGGCCCGCTCCAACAGATGCTTGACTTCTTTCCGGCTGGAGTAGAAGCGGGCCAGCTCTCGGTACTTGACGATGAGGGGATTGCTGGAGAGGGTGAAGTAGAGCAGGGCCCCGATCAAGAGCAGGCCGGCCGCCCCGATCCAGATCCACAGGCCCGTGTTGAATCGAGGTCGCTCTGCGTCCCGGACCTCCGGGAGGTCTTCTGGCATCCGTTCCTCGTATCCTGGCGTGGCGGAGCCGTGCAGGAAAGGGATTCGTGCCAGGAAGTATAGCCAGCAGCCGCCCGCCCGTCATCCGAAATCGGTGGCATTGCGCCGGGGGGCCATCATCATTTTCCCCCGACGCGGTGCAGCTTCATCAGGTTCGTCGTCCCCCGCACCCACATGGGGGCCCCGGCGACAATGACGAGGGCATCGTTAGGGTGGACGGCCTTCTCCTCGAGCAGGGCCGCCTCGATCTCGTCCACCAGCTCGTCGGTGTGCTGGATCGGCCGGATGGTCTTGGGCACCACCCCCCAGCAGAGGGACAGGCGCTGTCGGATCTGCTCCGAGGGCGAGAACGCCAGGATCGGCACCTCCGGCCGGTACTTGGCCAAGAGGCGCGCGGTGGACCCGCTCTGGGTGAAGGCGACGATGGCCCGGGCACGCAGCTCGCGGGCGGCCCGGCAAGCCGCCTCGCTGATCACGTCGGGAAAGGTCGAGGCGCGGTCCGTTACCCTTTCCGCTGCCCGGGGGCGTGGCGCCTGGTCCGCCTGCGTCACGATGCGCGACATGATCCGAACCGCTTCCACGGGATACTTCCCCACGGCCGTCTCGGCCGAGAGCATGACCGCGTCCGTCCCGTCAAAGATGGCGTTGGCGACGTCCGACGCCTCGGCCCGGGTGGGGCGGGAGTGCTCGACCATGGACTCCAGCATCTGGGTCGCGGTGATTACGGGGATGGCGTGGTCCCGGGCGCGGCGGATGACATCTTTCTGAACCAGGGGCACTTCCTCCAGCGGTATCTCCACGCCCAGGTCGCCCCGCGCCACCATGACGCCGTCAGACACGCGGAGGATCTCCTCCAGGTGCTGAATCGCCTCGGGCTTCTCCAGCTTGGCGATCACAGGGGTGTTGGCGCCGGCCTCGCTGACCAGCTCTTTCACCTCCAGGACACCCGCGGGTCCCCGGACGAAGGAGACGGCCACGTAGTCCACGCCCTGCTGGATGCCGAAATGGAGGTCGGCCTGGTCTTTGGTCGTCAGGGAGCTGGCGCTGATCGTCACTCCGGGAAGGTTGATGCCCTTGTGATCGCTGACCTCACCGCCCACCACGACCCGGCACCGCACCGTCGTTTCGTCGGCCCCCAGCACCTGCAGCTCGATGATGCCATCGGCAATGAGGACGCGGTCTCCGGGCTTCACGTCCCTGGGCAGATGGGCGTAGCCGGTGCTGGCCTGCGAGGCCGTTCCCTCCACATTGCGGGTGGTGATCAAGAACTCGGCCCCGGCCTTCAGCGTGGCGCGGCCGCCCTGGAAGGTCCCCAGGCGGATCTTCAACCCCTGGAGGTCTTGGAGAATCGCCACCGGCCTCCCCAGGCGGGTCGAGATCTCGCGAGTGTGGGCGATGACCCGCGCGTGGTCATCCCACGTCCCATGCGAGAAGTTGAGGCGCGCGACATCCATGCCCGCCTCGATCAGTTGCTGGATCAGCTCGGGCGAGGAGGATGCCGGTCCGATGGTGCAGACGATCTTCGTGCGGCGCATGCTACCCGTTTCCTCTCTCTCACTACAGATGAGCACAGATACACACAGATACCCCCATCGTCGGGAAACGGACAACCGATAAGTGTCCGGATCTCAGTTGTCTGTTGTCAGTCTTGAATTGCCCCAGGAGGGAGCATCTGCGTATATCGGCGTTCATCTGCGGTTGCATTTACGGCAATTCTCTTGGCAGGCGCTGGACCCGGTACCCGGCCAGCATCCCTCCGTCCACGTAGAGGATCTGCCCCGTCACGTAGTCCGAGGCCCGGGAGGCCAGGAACACGACGGCTCCCATGAGGTCCTCAGCCGTCCCGGTCCGCCCCCAGGGGATCATCGCTGTGACACCGCGGGCCCAGGCCTCGTCCCGGAACAGATCGTCGTTGAGGGGCGTCCGGTACCAGCCTGGACCGATGGCGTTCACATTGATCCGGAACGGGGCCAACTCCAGGGCGAGCTGCCGGGTGAGCAACTTGAGTCCGCCCTTGCTCGGCGCGTAGGCCCCTTGGTTGACGGAGGTGTAGGTGCTCGCCAGCGAGGCGGTATTGATGAGCTTGCCGCCACCCTGCGCCTTCATGATGCGGCCCGCGGCCTGGCAGCAAAAAAAGACGGACTTGAGGTTCAGGTCCATCACGGTGTCCCAGTCCTGCTCGGTGTAGTGTAGGGCCGGAGAGCGCCGGTTCGTGCCGGCATTGTTGACCAAGATGTCCAGGCGGCCGTGGCGCTTGGCCACCGCCCCGAAGAATGCAGGGAGCTCCGTGATGCGCGTGACGTCCAAGACCATGCCCTCGGCTTTGCTTCCCGTCGCGCGAATCTCGGCGGCCGCCCGATCCACCACGTCCTGTCGCCGGCTGGCCAGGACGACCAGGGCCCCAGCCTGCGCCAGGCCGGCCGCCATGCCTTTGCCCAGGCCGGTGCCGCCCCCCGTCACGACGGCTACGCGGCCGCTGAGATCGAACAGGTCAGTTGCCATCGCCCCTCCTCTGGTCTGGAGAGTACGCCAAGCGCTCTGGCTGGAGCAGCATTCAGCCGTCAGCCCGCGGCGTGCGGATGGAGAGCGTACGGGGCTGACCGCTGTTGGCTGATAGCCGAATGCTCCTGTTGCACATACCAGTAAAGCGAAACGCCGTCCAGCGATTTCTGCCTCGGAACTTCTTGGGTTTTTGACCAGAGAGAGCCAGTTGTCCAGTATGCGATACAATTCACAATTGAGCTTGGCGAATCCAGGTTGAGCCGGTATAGTCCTTTCGATGCGGGCGGACTTGGGGGAAGCCCTCTAGGATCCTTGCCCGTATCACGACGGTCGGGACCTTGTGGCAACCCTCCCCCCTCCCCGCCACTTGGTCCCGGCCGTTGTGTTTTTTCTCCCGGAGAGAAGATACAAACCGCTAATCCCGCCCCAGGCGGGACAAGAACGCCAAGACCGATGACCGGCAATTAGGCGATAAGGCAACCCGGCAGCTCACCGCCGCATGGATGAGGGCCAGCAATTCGGCAAGATCGTCTTGGTCCCGTAGATCCCACATCTCGTGCGACTGAACCTGCAGCCTCAATGCAGTGTCTCGAATCTCATGGATCACAGGAGGCAATCATGAAAGGAAACGACAGGATCATCGGGCAACTGAATGAGCTGCTGGCTGACGAGCTGAGCGCCATCAACCAGTACATGGTGCAGTCCGAGATGTGCGCGAACTGGGGCTATGAAAAACTCCACAAGGCAATCGAGAAGCGCGCCATCGAAGAGATGAAGCACGCCGAGAAGCTGATCGGGCGGATCCTCTTCCTTGAAGGCGCCCCGATCGTCAGCAAGCTGAACCCCATCCACATCGGGAATGACGTTGCGACCCAGCACAAGAACAACTGGAAGGCCGAGGCAGGCGCGGTCAAGGCGTATAACGAGGAGATCCGGCTGTCCGTGGAGGTGGGCGACAACGGGACCCGCGAGCTGCTGGAAGGCATCCTGAGGGATGAGGAGAACCACATTGACTGGCTCGAGGCCCAGCTCGACCAGATCAAGCAGATGGGCATCCAGAACTACCTGGTGGAGCAGGTAGGCTAGGGCGGACCTCTGCGTGCGTGAGGCTAGGTTCGCGTCGTCCTTCACCTTGACAGTCTGTTGGAAGTCGGGGTAGGGTCTGTCCGCCTGGATGGCTCCACTAGACGAGAGATGAGATAGGGCGGGGCGATGCCGAAGGGCGGCGAGCACTCGAGCACGGGCGGCCTGCTCCTTTCCTTGCCCGGGAGCGCGGCCCCTTGGGGGATGGGCATCTCCAAGGGGCCGTCGTGTTTCTGGGGAAGGGCGCTTGCCCGGCCCCGGCATACGACCGACCCTTTGAATGGGTGGGCTCGACACAGAACCATCAAGGCAGTCGTCCCGGCGGGGGGAAGGAGGAAACCATGAACCTTTCGATGGGCAACAAGAATGTGGTTGTGGGGCTGGTGGTGATCATGGTGTACATGGCTATGAGCTTTTTTATCGAGCGGACTGCGGCGCTTCACGGCTTTCATAGTAAGGCAGCGGCCGCGGTGGTGGACACCAAGGGCACGCCGGACTTGCTGGATGATCAAGTTACGGATGTGCGCCGCGGACCCGCCTACAGAACAGGCGGGATTTACTTCACAAACTACTATCCCGCCTCGTACATCGCGGTGCCGAATTCCGCCCGGGATGCCGGCTATAACATGCGGCTCTATGGGTGGGTCTTCGCCCTTTTCGGGGTGGTTGTGGGGATCATCGTAGGGTTGCAAGCAGAAGCCAGTAGGGCTTTGCGCTCCTGGGCATCCAGGCTCGCGATCGTCGGGGTCGTATTCTATCCGCTGCGGGATGCGGTCAGTTTCTGGACACGCTGGCTGAATCCTAGCGGTGCCCCCAGCGGACTTGGACCGATTCTGTATCCAATCACCTGGATCGCCGGTGCGGCGATGTTTCTCGCGCTGCTGTTTTCACTGATCGTGTTCGTGCAGGGCACGAGGCACGCACCGACATCCAAGGGTTTCTAG
>CAZNWB010000020.1:0-41984 GCA_964576535.1 uncultured bacterium
CCTCCTCGACGCGCTCCACGCTCCGGTACACCATGATGGGCCCCAGGGGTTCGGCCTGGCGCGCCGTGGCCAGGCGGCGGCGCAGAAGCTCCAGGAGCGCCAGGAACGTAACAATGATCTCCGTCCGTCGCACGCTCCCCTCGAACAGCCCGCTGAACTCCAGGGGGCTTTCGCTGGCCAGGCGGTCGAGGAGGCGGATGATCCGCTGGCCGACGTTCAGTTCCTCCGGGGTGATCTCCAGCGGCGCCGGCACGTCCGCCCGCCGCAGGACGTCCCGGAAGGCCCGCAACAGCTCGAGGAGCGACACGGCGAGCGGCCCCTCGATCGTGAGCTCGATGCTGGGGCCCCCCCGCCGGTGGAGCCGGGCCTGCTCCGCTTCCAAGAGGCCTAGCGTCTGGGCGGCTTCCTTGAACTTCTTGTAGGCCAGGAGGCGATCCACCAGCTCCGCCCGTGGATCTTCCTCTTCGGCCGGCTCGCCCTCCGCTCCCTCCTCCGGCGGCAGGAGCATCTTGGACTTGATGTGGATCAGCGTTGCGGCCATCAGCAGGAATTCCCCCGCCACGTCCAGGTCCAGCTCCTGCATCAGGGCCAGGTACCGGAGATACTCCTGGGTAATCTTGGCGATGGGGATATCCAGGATGTCGATCTGGTGCTCGCGGGTGAGATGGAGGAGGAGATCCAGCGGGCCTTCGAACATCTCCAGCTTGATCTGATAGGTCATGCCTCCTCCGCCGTCACGCGGATCGCCTGGCGCATCCGCTCCCACCGTTTCGCCCCGATGCCGGGCACCTGCAGCAGATCCTCGACGGTCTGGAATGGCCCGTGCGCTTGCCGGTAGGCCAGGATCCGCTCCGCCAGGGCCGGCCCGATACCCGGCAACGCCTGCAGGGTCAGGGCGTCGGCCGTGTTCAGGTTGAGGCTGCCGACGATGCTGGACGGGGATCGGCTGGGGGTGGCCCCTGCGCGCGGCTGCATGGCGTGAACGCCCACCTGGGCACCCCTGTCCGGCGACCGGGGCGGTGGCGCGTCCGAGCGCCCCGGGACGAGGAGCGGAAGGCCCGTCCCCACCCCCATGGCCACGGCCAGCAGCAGCACAGCCAGGGCGTGGACATCCCGGATGCCGCGAGCCTGGGTCCCGGGCGCAGGCCAGGTTTGGTGGGTCACACTTTCTCCTGGGTCCCTGCCTCCGCCCCGAGCCCGAAGGCCTCGTGCAGGATGCGCACCGCCAGCTCGGTGTACTTGGCCTCGATCACGCAGGAGACCTTGATCTCCGACGTGCTGATCATCAGGATGTTGATCTTCTCCTTGCCCAGGCTCTCAAACATCCGGGCGGCCACCCCCGAATGCGTTCGCATCCCCACGCCGACGATGGAGACCTTCGCGATCTTGTCGTCCCCGATGACCTTGTCCGCCCCGATCTCACTGGCCACCGCCTTGACGATGTCCATGGTCTTGGCGTAGTCCGCCTTGGGGACGGTGAAGGAGATGTCGGTGAATCCGTCCTGACTGATGTTCTGGACGATCATGTCCACCACGATGCTGGCCTCGGCCACGCGGCCGAACAGCGAGGCGGCGATCCCGGGGCGGTCTGCGACCCGGGTCACGGTGATCTTGGCCTCGTGCTTGTTGTAGGCGATGCCCGAGACCACCACTTTCTCCATGGCCGCGTCCTCCTTCACCACCATTGTGCCGGGATTGGAATTGAAGCTGGAGCGCACGTGGACCGGGACCCCATAGTTCTTGGCGTACTCCACCGAGCGCGTCTGGAGCACCTTGGCCCCCAGGCTGGCCATCTCCAGCATCTCGTCGTACGAGATGCGAGGGAGCTTCCGGGCCTCGGGGACGATGGTGGGATCCGCGGTGTACACCCCATCCACATCGGTGTAGATCTCGCACACGTCGGCGGAAAGCGCCGCCGCCATGGCCACGGCCGTGAGGTCGGAGCCCCCCCGCCCCAGGGTCGTGATCTCATCCTCGGCGCTCACCCCCTGGAAGCCAGCTACGATGGCGATCTCACCCTCGGCCAGGGCCTGCCGGACCCGCTCGGCGTCGATGCTCACGATCCGGGCCTTGGTGTGGACCTGATCCGTCTGGATGCGCACCTGAGCGCCGGTGAAGCTCCGGGCGCGGAGCTTCAGCGCCTGGATGGCCAGGGAGAGGAGCCCGATGCTGACCTGCTCACCCGTGGCCAGGATCACATCCAGCTCGCGCTCGTCAGGGCGCTCCGCGACCTTGTGGGCCAAGCCGATCAGACGATCCGTCTCTCCGGCCATGGCCGAGACGACCACCACCACATCGTGGCCCGCCTGCCGGGCCTCCGTGACCCGGCGGGCCACGTTCTTGATGCGGTCCACATCCCCGACTGATGTTCCCCCGTACTTCTGGACGATCAGCGCCATCTCTCTTCCTCGGTCAACTCGTCAATTGGTCGAATAGTCAAGTGGTCACCGCTCTCACGGCTTGACGAATTGACCAATCGACTATTTGACTATTTGACCATTTGACCATTCGACACCCGGACCCTCTGACCAATCTTCGCCTCCGTCCCTTCCAGCAGGCGGGCGATATTCTCCCGGTGCCGGAAGACCACGAGGGCCAGGAGCACGCCGCTCAGCGCCAGCATCGCCGGTCGCCCATCCAGGACCCAGGTGAGGATCGGCAGCGCCGCCGAGGCCGTCAGGGACGCCAGCGAGGAATATCGCGACAGGGTGGCCACGGCGAGCCAGATCAGGATCAGGAGGCTGCCCACCACTGGCATGGCAACCAGGACGACTCCCAGCGTGGTCGCCACCCCCTTGCCCCCGCGGAACCGGGCGAAGACGGGGAACAGGTGGCCCCCCACCGCGGCCAGGGCGATGGTCGCCAGGACCGGTGCTGCCACTCCGAGCCAGCGGCCCAGCGCGACGGAGAGGGCCCCCTTGCCGATATCCGCCAGCAGCGTGAGCGCCGCCGCCCCTTTCCCCACGGCCCGCAGCACGTTGGTGGCGCCGATGTTCCCGCTCCCCACCCGGCGAAGGTCCACGCCGCCTTGGGCCCGGGCGACCACGACCCCGAAAGGGATCGAGCCCAGCAGGTACGCGACCGCCACCAGAACCAGGTCGTGGATCACACGCTCCCCCGGCGATGGCAATCCGGCAACTTGGCAACCAGGCAACTAGGCAATCTGGGGGGGCGTTGCTGCCGGCTCTTCCAAATTGCCAGGTTGCCGGGTACCCCCTGGGTGCGCCAGATTGCCGCGCATTATTTGGCGAGATCCACGCTCCGCCAGAATTTCTGGAAGTACGCCATGCCCGAGCCCAGGGAGAGCAAGATACCGACGGCCAAGACCGCCTTGCCCAGAGGCACCGAGAACGGGGGCCAGTTCATGATCATCAGGGCCACGGCGATGACCTCGGCGGTCATGGTGGCCTTGCCGAAGTCGCTGGCCTGGATCACCACGTTCTGGGACGCTGCGATCCCCCGCAGCCCGGTGATGGCCAGATCGCGGCCCACGATCAGCACGACCATCCAGGCCGGCACCCGCCCCACCTGCACCAAGGAGATCAGGCTGGCGGAGATCAAGAGCTTGTCCGCCACCGGGTCCAGGAGCTTCCCCAGGGTGGTGACCTGGCGCATGCTCCGCGCGATGCGACCGTCGAGCCAGTCGGTGAGAACGGCCGCCAGAAACACCACCGCGGCCGTCAGATTGTACGGCCGCGGCACAACGATCAGGAACACTACCAGGACCGGGACCAGGAAGATCCGGACCAGGCTCAGCGCATTCGGAAGATTCACACGACCCTCGCCATGGCCTCAGTGCTTGATTTCATAAATCCGTATCAGGTTTCCCCCGATACGGATCGCCCTTTGCCAAGGGCGGTTCGTGCAAGCACTCAGGCCGGGACCCCTAGATCTCGTGCCACGTTCTTGACGAGCTGCACGTCGACCTTCTCCTTCTTGAGCAGATACCCTTCCAGCAGGACGTTGTCCCCGATGGTGTTGATCAGGCGGGGAATCCCCTGGGACTCGGTGGCGATCTGCGCCAGGACCTCCTCCGAGAAGATCTCGCGGCTGGCGCCGGCCACCTTGAGGCGGTGGCGGATGTAGGCCTTGACCGTCTCGGGCTTCAGGGGGGCCAGGCGACTCTTCAGCGCCACCCGCTGCACCAACGGCGCGTCCAGCGCCAGGTTGGTCTCGAGGTTGGGCAGGCCGAAGAGGATGAAGGTGATGAGCTTGCTGCCAGGCACCTCCAGGTTGAGGAAGCCCCGCACTTCCTCCATGAGCTCCCGCTGCTGCAGCATGTTGGCCTCGTCGATGAGGACCACGGCCTTCCGGCCGGTCTGGTGGAGCTCCAACAGGCGCTGGTAGATCTGGGACATGATGCTCACCTTGTCATCGCCGACCTGGTCCACCCCGATCTGGGAGGCGATCTTGCGCAGGAGCCACTCTGAGCTGATGGCCGAGTGGATGATCACCAGGAGCGCCGACTCGTAGTGGTCATCGTCGAGCTGGTCCAGCATCCGCCGGGCGAGCATCGTCTTCCCCGTCCCCACATCCCCGATCACCACCGCCAGCCCCTTCATGGTGTTGACGGCGTGCATGAGCCGGGCCAGCACCTCGGCGTGCTGGGGCACCTCGAAGAAAAAGCGGGGGTCCGGCGTATTGGAGAAGGGCTGCTCCCGGAGGTGGTAAAATTGCTCGTAGCTCATCCTCAAGCCCGTCCCGCCAGCGGGACTTGTGATCAGATGAAGGAAATCTTCTTCTTGCTCTTGGCAGGCGGCGGGGGTGCCTGCACCTCGACGGGCACAGCGGCGGCGGCGCGCTGTTGCTGCACCCGTTCCCGTAGGCCTTTCACCCGGTTCCGGACGTCCCGGAACCGCTCGTTCTCGGCCATCAGCGAGTCGAAAACCTCCAGGGCCCGTTCCAGGTCCCCCTGCGTGTCATACGCCGCCCCCAGATCATACCGCAGGGCCTGATAGGCTTCCCGCGGGTGGCCCCGGACCTCGAGTCCCGCACGCAATTCCCGAATCGCCACCTCCGCCTGCCCCTTGGCCAGGAAGCACAGCCCCATCAGGTTCGCGCAAACCAACGTCCGCCCCGGATCCTTCCGCGCCAACTGGAAAGCCTCGATCGCCTCGTCGTACAGCTGCATCTCCTTGTAGGCGATGCCCAGGTTGTAGTGCGTCTCAAAGTCCTTCTCGTCGAGGTGCTCCCGCACCCCCTTCTGGAACTCTTTGAGCAGGTCCTCCACCAGCGGGCCGCCGGGGGCGCCCGCGGTGCCACCGTCCTCGGCGGCCAGTTCCTCCTCCAGTTCGGCACCGAGGTTGACGAATCCCCCGTCACCCGGCCTGCGCTCGGAATCGAGGACGCTGAATTTTGGGACCACCTGATCCAGGGGCAGCCCCTGGGTCGGGGACGCGACAGGATCGGGCGCCGGCGGCGCAGCCTGCCGTTCCTTCCCCGGCAGCGGAGCGGGGGGCATGGCCACTCGGGCCGGAGGCGGTTCCGTCGCCTTCCCCTTGGCGGGCGGGGGAGGCGCCTGCAGCCTCTGTCCGGCGGCTGGCTGGGCCGCCGGTGGCTCCACACCGACCGGTGCGGCGCCGAATGGCGGCGCGTCTCCTGCCTCGCTCCCGGACAGACCGAACAGTTCAGCCAGGACTGACCCCTCCGGGCTCTCCGTGACCTCGGAGGGCGCCTTTCCGGGTGGCGTGGAGGGTTCCACCGCTTCCGCCGGCGCGACAGCTGGGGCCGGGACCTGCAACGCGAGCCGGACGACCGCCGGGTGCTCTGGCGCCAGGGCCCGCATGCGTTGATAGACCGCCCGGGCTTCCTCCGCCATGCCTTGCGAGAGATAGAATTCCGCCTCGGCCAGATCGTCTGCCATCGCCTGGTCCAGGTTGGCTTCCCCATCCTCGACGACCAGGGCCGGCTCCTCCTCCGGTCCCGGCTCCTCCAAGAGCGCGTGTAGTTCGGGTGGGAGCTCCTCTTCCTGAACAGTCGCCGGGCTCCCCGCCAGGCCTGGCTCGGCCAAGAGCTTGTCCAGATCCTCCTGGGGCTCAATATCCCCTCCGCCCGCCGGAAACGCCTCGTCAGCAGGCACCAGGGCCGACAAGGTCTCCTCCGGTGGCGCCAGGCCGAGGGGCGAGACCTCGATCTCTTCCAGCCCGGGTATCGCCTCCAGGGTAGCATCCCGCTCGAGGGGCGCGCTGATCCCGGCCGCGAGTCCCAGATCCTCGGGGGCACCGCCCGGCTCCGGGATGTCAAAGGGCTGTACCCCCTCATCAATGGGTTTCGCGGGTTTCGCCGGAGGGCTGGCTGCTGGCCTCTTCGCGGGAGCGACCGTTCCCCCGGAGAGCTTAGCCGCGAGGGCTAGCAACTCTGCTTGGTGTGGCGCCAGGGACAGGCCCTCGCGCACCACAGCCAGCGCCGCATCCCCGTGCGCACGGGCGTCGAGGATCCGGGCGATGGCGACGATCTCCCGGCACGCGTCCTGATTTTGGGATCGCTCAAGGTACAGGTCCTTCAGTCGGAGGTGCGCGGTCAGGTTTTCTGGAGTGAGCCGCACGACCTCCAGCAGCCGCTCGCGGGCCTTCTCGGTCAAGCCATACTTCAGATATACCTCGGCTTCCGCGAGCTGCTCCGCAACCTCTCCCGCCGGCTCTTCTTCCGCGGCCAGTGCCTCCAGGTCAACGGGCGCCTCCGCCTTCTCCTCCCCGGGGAACTCGACCGGGGTCCCCCCGACCTTTGCCACGCGATCCAGTGAGCCGCCGGCTGGCTGCTCCGTCCAGCGGGGGGGGCCCCCAAGCTCCCCGCTCTCATCCGGCTCGAAGGAGCGCCGCGGTCGGAGCTCTGTTTCGAACGCCTCCCGGGCCGCGAGCGATGGCTCGTCGAGGAGTGTCTGGGCATCCTCCATGGACAAGGAAAGATCCGGGGCCGGCGCTCCCTCCGGGACAACCTCTTCCAGGATGAACTCCGGCTTTTCCTCGACCAGGGGTGCCGAGTCCACGTCTATCGGCTCCTCGACCAGGGATACCGATTCCACAACCAGCGATGCCGATTCCATGTCTATCGGCTCCGTCTCGAAGCTTACCGAATCGGTGGGCAGTCCGGCGACCGCCTCCTCGGCCACCGTCTCCGGTACGGGTTCCACCAGCGATGCCGGCGCCACCGTTGGTGGCGCCACCAGCGGTGGGGCGACGGGTACGCCCTGCAGCACATCCAGCCGGGCTTGCGCCTCGGTGTCCGAGGGGTCGCGTTCCAGCAGTCGGTGATAGACCTGGACGGCGGACTCGGTCTCCCCGGCGGCCTCGTGCGCAGCCGCCAGAGCCCAGGTCTCCGCTCGTGCCTCCTCAGGCCGGCCGAGCCCTTCCAGGAGTTCGGCCAGATAGGCATGCATGGAGCTCAGATGCGGCGCAACCGTGAGGATCCCCTGGCACGCGGCGATGGCTTCGTCGGGTTCGCGCCGGCTGAGGGCCTCTTCGGCGATCTGCCGGCAGAGGGTCATCCCTTCCTCCGTCCGGCCCGCTTGGACCAAGGCCGTGGCCATCGGACGCCGGATCTTTGCCTTCGGAACGCCGAGAGCTACGGCCTTCTCCAGGGCCGCGATGGCCTCGGGGGCCTGTCCCAGCTGGCTGTTGGCTTCGCCCAAGAGTCGCCAGGCTTCCCCATTCCGGGGATCGGCACTCGTGACCCTGGTAAGCGCCTCGACCGCCTCGGCGTGCCGCCCGTCGCGCATCCTGGCTTCCGCCAGGCCCAGGCTGGCTCCGGGCGAATCCGGCCTGAGCTCGCGCACCTTCTTCAGCAAGCGCTTGGTTTCGGCGGCATGTCCGGCAGCCTGCGCGGCCTGGGCGGCCATCTCGTACTGGGCCGCCGCGGCCTCCTGCTTCCCCTCGCGCAGGAGGAGATCGCCGAGCTTCGTGATCAGGACGTGGTTCGTCGGGTCGAGCTGCGCCAGGCGCTGGTAGACCTCGACGAGCTTGTCCGTTTGGCCTGCCTTTCCGTAATGCTCGGCGACGGCGGCCAGCTGGATCTTGGCTTCTCCCGTGAGTCCTTGTTCTTCGTACAGGTCTGCACAGGCCAGGAGGACGTCGTTCCGGGTGGGGGCCAGCTTGACGATCTTCTTGTAGACCGCGATGGCCTTCACCGCCAGGCCGTCAGCGCGGAACAGCTCTCCCAGCTTGAGGTATTGCTCGATGGCCTCGCTCACCTTCCCGAACCGGGCGTACAGGTCCCCGAGGTTGTTGCAGGCGGTGAGGTCACGGGGATCGGCCTTGAGGATCGCCTGATATTCGGCGATGGCCTTGTCCCACTTGCCTTGTTGCGCGAAGTTCAGGGCGTTTTGAAAGGCTTTTCGCTTGTCGAAGGCCATCCGCAGGAAACCCCGCTGACGTGAAGAAAAACGACAGCTTAGACTAACAGAGCCCCCAGGGGGTGTCAAGCGCCTTTGCCGCCGGTCCGCCCCCCTCGGGTCCCCGCCGGCCTCGATTAGGACACGCCCGGGATCACCCGGACGGCTGGAAGTTCGGTCTCGGCCTCCCCCGTTTCCCTCCGCGGGGCTCGGCTCACCGCTGAAACGTCCACTCGGCGGACCGATACCGCACGTCGGCGAGCGCTGTGGCAGCTCGCTGCTCCTCCGGGCCGAGATCCCCCGTCACGCATGGACGACCGAAGACGTCACCCCACCCCGCAGCCAAGGCTGACATCAGCTCACCGGTCGTCGGGAGACGCCCCAGGAGAGAACGTAGGCAGGTGATGCCGGCCGTCGGATCGGTGCGCGACCAAGCGGGGAAGATCGCCTGATGCAGGTGCGGATCGAAGTCCAGCAGGAGGGACCCGTGCTGGAGGAGGGAGCGGTCCCACCGGCGCTGGGCGGAGCCGATGAGCTTCCGCCCGCCCACCAGGATGGCCGGCATCCCGCGCAGCAGGAAGCACGCACCGGCCTCGCGGGATCCCACTTTGCTGGCGCCCGCCCGCTCGGTGTCGCCCTCCCCCACCTCCGCCGCCACACCCAGGAGTGCCAGGCCGGCGATCAGCCCGCGACAGAAGAGTGCGAAGCTCTCCCCGACCGACAGGCTGCGCCAGGCTCCTTCCAGCGGAACGGCCACGCTGTAGGTGACCTCGGCGGCATGCAGGACGGCGCGACCGCCGGTTACCCGCCGCACCACGGCGATCCCCTGCTCGCGGCATGCAGCCAGGTCCACCCCGCCCGCCGTCTTCTGGAGATATCCGAGAGACACGGTGGGCGCGCTCCACGTGTAGAAGCGCAGGGTGGCCGACGCCAGGCCGTCGCCGACTGCCTTGGCGATGGTCTCATCCACCGCCATGTTCCAGGCGCCGTCGGCCGGGCCATCCTGGAGCAGGCGCCATCGCGATTCGAGCATCCGCGGTCCCGCTACCTTCCCCCTCACGCCTGCCGCAGGCGTGGGTCCAGGACGTCGCGGAGCGCATCGCCCAGAAGATTCGTCCCGAACACCGCGAGACTGATGGCGACCCCCGGAAAGAGAACGAGCCAGGGCGCCTTCTGCGCATATTCGGCCGCGGAGACCGACAGCATCCGCCCCCAAGACGGATAGGGTTCTGGAACACCAAGACCCAGGTAGGACAGGGCCGCCTCGACCAGGATGGCGCTGCCCAGTTGGGCCGTGATGAGGACCAGGAACGGCCCCATGGTGTTGGGCAGGATATGCCGGAAGGCGATGCGGGGACGCCGGACCCCCAGCGCTTGGGCCGCTTCCACATAGGGCATCTCCCGGATCGCCAGAACGCTGGAGCGGATCACCCGCCCCGCGCGCGGGATGATCGGAACCGAGATGGCGATGATCACATTGGTGAGCGAGGGGCCCAACGCCGCCGACATGACCAGGGCCAGAATCAAGAGGGGCAGCCCCTGCATGATGTCCAGGATCCGCTGACTCACCAAATCCGTGATCCCTCCCACATACCCACTCAGAAGGCCGGCCACCCCACCCAGCACCGCCCCCAAGAGCGTGGACGCAAGGCCAACAACCAACGACACCCGTGCCCCGTGGACGATCCGGCTGTAGATGTCCCGGCCCAGGTGATCCGTCCCCAGCCAGTGGAGCGTGGTCGGGGGGCTCAAGGTGCGGGCAGGATTGGTGCGGACCGGGTCCTGCCTGGCCAAGACGTCCGCAAAAACGGCCATGAGGATGATGACCAGTACAAGGAGACCGCCGGCTGCCCCCAGGGGCTTCCGTCGGAAAAACCACCAGAGGGTCTGCACCCGCCGGCCCGGTCGAGGCCTCGGCGCAGCCACGACCGCACCCAACTCCAGGATGACGTCACCCCGTGCCGATTTACCCATAGTGCACCCGAGGGTCCAGCCACCCGTAGAGCAGATCCACGGCGAGATTCATCAGGATTACGACCACGGCGATGAACATGACCAGGTTCTGGACTACGGGGTAATCCCGCCACAGGATGGCTTCCACCAGGAAGCGGGCCACCCCGGGGAGATTGAAGACCGTCTCGGTCACCACCAGACCGCCGACCAGGAACGCGAACTCGATGCCCAGTACCGTGACCACCGGGAGGAACGCGTTCTTCAGCGCGTGCCGCCAGACAACCACTCGCTCCCGCTGGCCCTTGGCGTAGGCGGTCCGGATGTAGTCCTCGCGCAGCACCTCCAGGAGGGAGGAGCGGGTGATACGCATGATGAGGGCCGAGCTGCGGTACCCCACGGCCAGGGCCGGGAAAAGGAACTGCAGCGCGTGGGCCTTCAGGTCCTGGAACGGGGAGATGTAGGTCAGGGCGGGGATCCACCCCAGGTTCGACACCAGGAGCAGGATGATCACCATCCCCAGCCAGAAAGAGGGCATGGACAGGCCGGCCAGGCTGAAGACCCGCATCACGTAGTCTATCCAACGATCCTGACGGATTGCGCTGATCACCCCTGTGGGCACACCGATCAAGGTCGCCACGAGCATCGCCAAGATCGCCAGCTCCACGGTGACGGGGATGCGGGGTCGGACGACCTGCCAGGCAGGGATGTCATAGCGGTACGACTTGCCGAGATCTCCCCGCAGGACCTCGCCGAGCCAGCGCGTATACTGAACGATGATCGGTTGATCGAGGCCTAGCTCCTTTGTGATCTCGGCCTTGGCCGCCGGGTCCACGTAGCCGGCGGACGCAAAGATGATATCCACGATATCGCCAGGGGCGATTCGCAGCAGGACGAAGATCACCGCCGACATCCCGAGGAGAGTCAGGATGGCAATCAAGACCCGGCTGAGAATGTACGTGCGCATCGCGACCGGTCCCCACCCCATGACGCTGCCCGGGAGAAGGAAGCTTTCCTCCCCCTGCCAGGGGGCCTGCCAGGAACACCCGGGGCTACTTGTCTAGCCAGACCTCTTGCATCCGACCGTAGTTGTAGACGGACTGGTGGGGGACCAGATTCTTCACGTACGGCCACATGAGGTAGTACTCCTTGCTCCAGCCCAGCAGCAGCCGGGCCCCCTCCAGTTGCAGGCGAGTGTCGATGTCGTGGACCAGCTTGAGGCGCTTGGCGGGATCCAGGGTCTGGGACTGCTCTTCGATCAGTCGGTCCACCTCCGGGTTGCAGAACTCGGAGTAGTTCCTGGGGGAGCCGCACTTGAAGTTCTCAAACAGGTTGGCATCGGGATCGTCTGGGCCGATGCCGGTGTTGTTGACGGCCATGTCGTATTCACGGCGGGTCAGCTTGGCGTGCCAGATACCGGTTTCCACCTGCTCCAGTGTGGCCTCGATCCCCACCTGCCGGAGCTGGTCGATGACGAAGCTGGCGATATCTACGTAATAGGAGATCGCCCGGGTGGAAACGGTCACCTTGAGCGGCTTGCCCGGGCCATACCCCGCCTCCGCCAGAAGCTTTTTGGCCTCAGCCTTGTTCGTGACGGGATCCCCAAACCCGGGCATCTTTGCCTGCTCCTTCTCCGCGAGGCCCCAGACCCCGTATGGCCTGGGGAGCATCACCCCCCCGGGAATCGCCGCGCCCTGCCGGCCAGCTTGGACGTAGCCTTTTCGATCAACGGCCAGGCTGATGGCCCGCCGCACCCTGGCATCTTGGAAGAGCGGCTTCCTGAAATTCACCAGGATGTTGTCGCCCACGTTGGTGCTGGCCTCCACGAGCACCATGCTGGGCACGGCTTGCTTCACGCTCTCGGCGATGGTCTTGGCGATCTCCAACGGATAGGCGATGTCCTGCCGGCCCGCCTGGATGGCTGAATAGCGCGTCCCCCGCTCCCGGATGATCACGTAGCGGATACCATCCAGGTAGGGGCGGCCCTTGGTCATGTAGTCGGGATTTTTGGCCAGCTCCAGGTACTCCCCGGCCCGGTATTCCTTCAGCTTGAAGGGTCCCGTCCCCACACACTTGGTCCGCAATTCGGCGGGCGGCACGTGGGCGGGGTAGATGGGCGAATAGCCGGAGGCCAACATGAGAAGGAGAGACGGTTGGGGCCGCTTCAGTCGGAAGATCACCGTGTCGGGGTCCGGCGCCTCGATGTAAACGACGTTCTCATACCAGAGCTTCCGAGGGTTCACGCGGAGCTTGCCCGAGGCCTCGGGAGCCTCCCGGACGACATCGAAGGTGTGCTTCACGTCTTTCGAAGTGAAAGGATGCCCGTCGTGCCACTTGACTCCTCGTCGCAAGTGGAAGGCCAGAGCCTTTCCCCCGCCCTGCCACGCCCATTTCTCAGCCAGTTCTCCGATGATGGTGTTCACATTCTCCTGCTTCTTCAGGGGATCGAAGAGCACCAGGTTGTTGTAACAGGGCATCATCGGCCAGACCGAAGCGACCGTGGCCTCCTCGTGAATACTAAAGCTGGGCGGAGGTTCGCTGAGCGTGGCATTCAGCACCCCCCCGTACTTAGGTTCGCTGGCCGGCCAAGCCATCGTGCTCGCCAGGACGAGCGCAACCACCAGACCCGCCCCGTACCACCGGAGCCTTCCAGTCCTAGTATGAGAAACCCGCCATCGCCTCTGTTGCCTGCCCATGATTCCCCCTCCGCGTGTTGAAAACCTCAGGTTATTCCCGTTCTCCGAACCGGGCCTCCACCAGGTCCGCCAGGGCCTGGAGGGCCGTGGACCCGTCTTCCCCCTGCGCCCGCAGCGTGAGGGCCGTCCCCTCCGACGCCGCCAGCATCAGCAGTCCCATGATGCTCTTGCCGTTCACCTTGTGCCGGCCAAGCCCCACCGTGATCTCGGCTTGGAACCGCTCCGCCGTCTTCACGAACTGCGCGGCGGCCCGTGCGTGCAGCCCCAGCCGGTTGCGGATGACAACCTCCCGCGTGACCGCCGTCGCCTTCACCCGCCGACCGCCTTCCCGCTCTCGATGGTCAGAACGAGCCGCAGGCTCGTGACACCCGTCGCTCCCCCGAGGGGCCAGTGGGGCAACAGGCAGACTTGCTGGGCGACCCGTTCGTAGCCCTCCTCGGACTGGGAGACGGTCTGCACCGGGCACCGCCACAGCCTCGCGGCGGGATCCAACGCCAGGCGGGCCGCCAGTCCCAGCCAGGCATCCACGATCCGAACCTCATGCACGCCCTCCGCCTCGGCCACGGCGAAGAGCGAGGCATCGCCGGGTCGCACGCCATTGATCTCCACGAAACGGTCCGGCGGCGGTCCCATGTAGAAGGCGAGGTTCAGTTCCACCCCGAACCGCGCGGGCATCCCGATTGGCTCAGACTCCAACCGGTACTCCAGCCTGACCCGAGGGACCCCGGGGGTCAGTCGGAGTTGTTTGTGGACGCGGAGGGCAGCTCCGTCCCGCTCTTCCCTCCCCACGAGTTCCAGCATCGCAGCCCGTCCCGATCGGACGATCCGAGACTCGTAGGGGGCGAGGGCGAGGCCAGGGGATCCGCCGCGCCGGGAGAAGTCCTGAAGCGTCACCTCCGGGGACAGCCAGTGATCCAGGAAGTTTCCCCGGCGGTACGCATCATACTGGAGGAGGTCGGCCAATCCTTCCTCCTTGGCGCCGCGGAACTCGTGGATGGTGGCCGCGCCCTCGCCCTCCGTCCGGCCCTGCCACGCCAGCTTCGCGTGGTAGGCCTCGGGCCGCCGGCTGAGGGTGTTGCCGAGGTTGAAGGCCTGGGTGCGCGCGTCCAACTCCACGACGCCGCCCCCCCGGGCCGGCTCCACGACCAGGGCGAGGTGCGGGGTCTGCAGGAGCACCTCCGTGAACCCGTCCCCGTCCCAGTCCAGCGTCTCGATCCGGACCGCCGCGCGCTCACCGCCCGCGGCCTCCACGACTCGCTCGGCGCGGATCAGATGGTGGAACACGGCGTGGCGCAGGTGGGGCAGGTACAGCCCGCCGAAGACCCCGTGCCAGTAGGCGTCGTTGCACTGGCCCATCCACAGCGCCCGCAGGGCCTCCGCCCGCCCGCGCGCGCGCCGCGGCAGGGCATGCACCTGCCGGCTCACCCGGAGCATCTTCTTGTGGAGGGTGTTGGCCTCCGGGTACTTCGTCAGGAAGTTGCGCCAGAAGCCCCCACGGAGAAACGGTCGGATCCGCTCCCCCCCGGGGAGCCGGTCGGCCTGGGCCAACACCTCTTCGAAGGCGGCGCCTGCCGCCGCGGGCAAGGCCCACTCGGTCATCTCGGTGTACGCGGTTGCCGGCAGGTAAACGCGGCCGCGGGGTGGATCCTGCAGGGCCCGGCTGAAGGTGGTGAAGGTGAGCCAGCCGGCATTCTCGAGGAGCGCCAGGAGGAACCGCTTGAGCCAACCTCGCCGGTAGACCCAGTCGTGGGTGCCTGGCCAGCCGCCGAACTTCTCGGCGTCATCGGCCATCACGGCCAACCCGCCCGGGACGAGGGTGGCCCGCTGGCGGAGGTAGGCGACAGTCTCGGCCGGCTCCTGGAAAGGGATCAGGTACCGCAGGCGCTGGCTGATGGGGAACAGGGCCAGGGACGTTCCCTGCTCCTCGGTCAGGAAGTAGCCGCTCAGGGCCTCCTCCGGCAGTCCCGCCGCCTTGAAGTGATTGTCATCCAGGATCACGTACTCCACGCCGGCCTCGGCAATGGGCTTGGCCAAGTGTGGCTCCCACACCCGCTCCGCCAGCCACATGCCCCTGGGGCGGACGCCGAAGCGTTCCGCGAGACAGGCGGTCATCCGCTGGATCTGCCCGATCTTGTCGGCGTCCGGGATGGCGGGCAGGATCGGCTCGTAATAGCCGCCCGTCAGGAGTTCAATCTGGCCCCGGGCCACGAAGCCGGCCAGGCGGTCCAGGAACTCGGGGTGCGCGGACTCCAGCCAGTCCAAGAGGACGCCGGAGTAATGGAGGGCAAAGGGGACCTGCGGGAACTCGCCCAGGATGTCGAGGAAGGGCACGTAGGAACGCTGGTAGGCTTGCTCGAAGACCTCGGGGAGATTCCCCACCGGCTGGTGTGCGTGGATACCCAGGATGAATCGTACCGCGTCCATGCGCGTCCACTCCACCCGCGGTACATCGCCGCGACCCCGGGTCGGGCCCCTACTCCTCGAGGGTGGCCGGCTTCCCCTGTTTGGCAAGGAATTCGCTGGCCACCAGGATGTTCCGCTGGCCGTAGCGGGCCAGCTTGTCCGCCAGGGCGCGGAGGTCCCGCTCTTCCCGGAGGGAGGGGAGCTTCATCAGCATGGGAAGGTTCACGCCGGTCACGACCTCGATCCGCCCCGCCTCGAGGTAGGACAGGACCAGGTTGGACGGCGTTCCCCCGAAGAGGTCCGTGAGGATCAGCACCCCGCTGCCATCGTTGACCCGCTGCAGGACCGCCTCGATCTTCTTCCGCGCCTTCTCGATCTGCTCCGCGGCGTGAATCGAGACCGCCTCCACGCGGGGGAGTTTTCCCACGATCTCCTGAGCGGTCCGCAGGAGCTCGGTCGCCAGGTCACCGTGGGTCACGATGAGGATGCCGACCATGATCTACCTCTGTGGGGGATCTCGCCAATGCAAAACCGACAACGGACAACTGACGACCGCCCAACTCCCCGCGTCTTGAAATTTCGCGGTGGTCGGTTGTCAGTTTTCCATTTGAAATTCCGGCCGTACCCCTAGGAGGCCGGGCGGTCGATGTCGCGGTGGCCCACGGAGACCTCGTGCCCCGCCTCGCGGAGGAGCCGGGCCAACTCCTCCACCAGAACCACCGACCGGTGGCGGCCGCCGGTGCAGCCCACGGCGATGGTGAGATAGGCCTTCCCCTCTTGGACGTAGAGGGGCACCGTGAACGTCAGAAACGCCAGGGTTCGCTCCAGGAAGCCTAGAGTCTGGGCGAAGCCCAGGACGTACTCCACGACCCCCGGGGCTTGGCCCGTGAGGGGCCGCAAGGCCTCCACAAAGTGCGGGTTGGGGAGACACCGGGCATCGAACATCAGGTCCGCGTCCACCGGCAGACCGAACTTGTAGCCGAAGGAGACCAACGACAGGGCCGTGCGTGTCGAGGTGTTCAGATCCAGAAACGAGGTGGCCAGAAGCTTCCGGAATTCGTGCACGGTGAAGCTGGAGGTGTCGACGACCAGGTCCGCCTTGGTCTTGAGGTGGGCCAGCCGCTCGCGCTCCACCCGGATCCCCTCTACCGCCGATCCCGCGGGTGCCAGCGGATGGGGGCGCCGGCTCTCGCTGAAGCGGCGCACCAGCACTTCGTCGCCGGCATCCAGGAACACCACACGCACCAGGTGGCCGTCCCGGCGGAGATCCTGCAGGATCTCGAAAAGCCCGTTCAGGAAGCTGCCCTCCCGGGCGTCCACCACCAGGGCAACCCGCTCGATCCGTTTCTCGGACTGGGCGCAGAGTTCCGCCACTTTCGGGATCAGGGCCACCGGGAGGTTATCGATACAGAAGAACCCCAGATCCTCCAGGCAACGGCTGGCGGCACTCTTGCCCGCCCCCGACATCCCGGTGACCACGACGAAGTCAATCCCGGTCATTCACCCTCCCGCAATCGGCGGGCCCCTCCCCCGCGGGTCCGGCTACTCCGTGTCATCCTCGCTGAAGGTCGGCAGATCCGCCCTGGCGCCCTCTCCCTCCTCCCCCGCGGTCAAGCGCGCCGCAAAGTTGCGCGCGGCGTGCACGCCCATGAGCTTCAGCAGGTGGTTGCGGGCCGCCACCTCCACCAGGATGGCCACGTTCCGCCCAGCCGACACCGGGATCCGCAACATCGGAATGGGGGCACCCAGGATGGTGAAGGTCTGCTCCTCCAACCCCAGCCGATCGTACTCACCCTCGGGGCGCCAGGGCTCCAGCAGGACGACCAACTCAATGCGCTTGCGGTACCGGATGGCCGCCACGCCGAACAGGTCCCGAATGTTGATGATGCCCAGGCCCCGGATCTCCATGTGGTGGCGGATGCGGGCGGGGCCGCACCCCATGATGATCCGGTCGCCCTCGCGCGACACCTCCACCACATCGTCGGCCACCAGCCGGTGGCCTCGGGTCACGAGGTCGAGGGCGCACTCGCTCTTCCCGGTCCCGCTCTCCCCCAGGAGCAGCACCCCGATCCCGTACACATCCACCAGGGCGCCGTGGAGCGTGCTGTCTTCTGTCCTGTCCTCCGCCATCGTCCCTCAGCCCGGCTCAGTGCTTGATTTCATGCTCCGTATCAGGTTTCCCCTGATACGGATCGTCCTTTCCCAAGGGCGTTTCGTGTAGGCTTGGCGCGCGCCAAGCCTACACGAACTCATGAAATCGAGCACTCAGCCCTCGGGTTCGATCAGGCCGTAGTGACCGTCCCGGCGGCGGTAGATGACATTCACCTCCTCCGTCGTGGCGTTGCGGAACACGTAGAAGTTGTGTCCCAGGAGGTTCATCTGCAGGATGGCCTCGTCCACCCCCGCGGGCTTGACGGCGAACCGCTTGGTCTTCACCACCTGCGGCTCCTCATCCACGACCGGGGCCGCGCTGGCGGTCCGGCCGACCCGGTTGCCGCCGCGGGCCGCATGGGCCATGATCCGCTCCTTGTAGCGCAGGATCTGTCGCTCCAGCTTCTCCACCACCTGGTCAATGGAAGAGTACAGGTCATCGCTTTCCTCCTCCGCCCGGATCGTGAGCTCGCGCACCCGCAGGGTGACCTCGGCGGTCTGCCGGTGCTTGTTCACCGACAGGACCACGTGGATGGTGACGATGTTCTCCAGATACCGGGTGAGGCGGCTGAGCTTCTCTTCGGTGTAGGCCCGGAGCGCGGGAGTGATCTCCAGGTTCCGCGCCGTGACGGAGAATTGCATCGTGCGCTCCTTCCGGGGTCTGCAGGGGTGTTGGGACCGACCGTCCGTCGGGCCGACCGGCCGGTGGACCGGCCCGCCCGCAACCCCCAGGGTCCTGCGTGTATCGGCCGCGCCCCTTCTCTGCGGCAGCGGCGCCAGCGCGAGACCGCCCGTCAATAGCGTTTGCGCCGGCTGGAGGAGGGAATCTTGAGCTGGCTCCGGTACTTGGCCACGGTGCGGCGGGCGATCTCCACCCCATGGTCTCGTCGCAGGATCTCCACGATTTTCTGGTCGGAGAGGGGCCGGCCGCTGTCCTCGACGGTGAGCAGCTTGTGGATGAGGTCCTTGACCTTGAGTGAGGACACGGCATCGCCGCTGGTGGCGGGAACACCCCGGTGGAAGAAGTACTTCAGCTCGAACAGTCCCTGCGGGGTATGGATATACTTGTTGGTGGTGACCCGGCTGACCGTGGATTCGTGCATGCTGATGTCCTCGGCCACTTCCTTGAGGGTGAGGGGGCGCAGGGCCGTGATCCCTTCTTCCAGGAACTTCCGCTGGAATTTCACCAGGCTCTCCGCCACCTTGTGCATGGTCCGCTGCCGCTGCTCGATGCTGCGGATCAGCCAGAGGGCAGAGCGCATCCGGCCCTCCAGGTACTCCCGCACCTCCCGCCCGTTATCCCTCTTGTTGGCCAGGATGGCCCGGTAGTAGGGGCTGACCCTCAGGCGCGGCAATCCGTCGTCGTTCAGGGCCACCACGAAGCGGTCGTCCACCTTGACGATGTAGACGTCCGGCGTGATGTAGCGTGGATCCTCGGTCCCGAAGGTGCGGCCGGGCTTGGGCTCCAGACTGGTGATGTACTCCACCGCCTCCTGGATCTCCCGGACCGGGACCCCCAGCTTGACCGCCAGCTTCTCCCACTGGCGCCCTTCGAGTTCCCCCAGATGGTTCCGGATCAGTTCCTTGGCCAGGGGGTGCTGATCCGGGCGGCCTTCGAGCTGGAGCAACAGGCACTCCCGCAGGTCGCGCGCCCCCACCCCGGTGGGCTCGAGGCTCTGGACCAGCCGCAGGGCGGCCTCCAGCCGGGGGAGTCCGACCTCCGTTGTGGCGGCCAGGTCTTCCAGCGGTTCCTTCAAGTACCCCGACTCGTCCAGGTTGCCGATGAGAAGCATGCTCAGTCGCAGCAGCTCGGGATCGGAGGTGCTGAGGTGCAGCTGGAACAGCAGGTGATCCATCAGGGAACGGGGCTTGGTGAGGTGGACCTCCGCGTCGAGGCGTTCGATCTCCTCCCGCGGGATCTGGGGCCGGTAGTCCGAGGCGTCCTGCAGATAACTCTCCCAGTCGAACTCGTCGATCCGGTCCTCCCGCTCCTTTTCGGCCTGCTCGGCCTCCGTGCGCTCCGGCTCCGGGGCGTCCTCTTCCTGGGAGACCTGGGGCTCCACCACGTCCTCCAGCTCCTCCTCCAGGACCGGATTCTGCTCCATCTGCTGGCGCAGCTCCTGGACGAGCTCCAGGCGGGAGAGCTGGAGCAGGCTGATGGCCTGCTGCAGCATCGGCGTCATGATCATCCGCTGCGTCTGGAGCATGCGGAGCTTCATGTCGAACGCCATGGCTGTCAGCCCCGTCCCGGTCAGAGCGAGAAGCGTTCCCCGAGGTAGATCTCCCTGGCCCGATCGTCGGCCGCCAGTTCCGCGGCCGTGCCGGACATCAGGATCTGCCCCTCATGGATGATATAGGCCCGGTCCACGATCTGCAAGGTCTCTCGCACATTGTGGTCGGTGACCAGAACACCGATTCCCCGGTCCCTGAGCTGCCCGATGATCCCTTGGATGTCGTAGACCGCAATGGGGTCAATCCCCGCGAAGGGCTCGTCCAGGAGGATGAAGCGCGGATCGGTGGCGAGCGCCCGGGTGATCTCGGCCCGTCGGCGTTCGCCCCCCGAGAGGGTGTAGGCGGGGCTCTTGGCCAGGTGTACGATGTTCAGCTCGCGCAGGAGCGCCTGGGCCCGATCGCCCCGGTTCCTCGCGGGAACGCCCTGAGCCTCCAAAATCGCCAGGAGGTTCTCCTCCACCGTCAGCTTCCGGAAGATGGAGGGTTCCTGCGGCAGGAACCCCACGCCCCGGCGCGCCCGCTGGTGAACGGGCAGGTGGGTGATGTCTTCGCCGTTCAGAAGGATCTGCCCCGAGTCGGGACGCGTGAGGCCCAGGATCATGTAGAAGGCGGTGGTCTTGCCCGCCCCGTTCGGCCCCAGGAGCCCCACCACCTCGCCGGCGTCCAAGGACAGCGTCAGGTCCGACACCACCACCCGCTTCTTGAAGGCCTTGACCAGCTTCTCCGTTCGCAGGCACCGTTCCATTACGCCTTTCGTCGTCCCGGGCGGGCCAGCCCCGTTCGCTGCGGGAGAGCCCCGTCAGCGGCGCTGGCTCGCCCCCCGCTTCGGATAGAGCACGGCATTGACACGCTCTCCGTCACAGGCCTCCACCTGGCTCCGGTCCTCCCGCAGCAGCAGTGTGATCCGGCATCCGGTGACCACGTCGCTGTCCTGCCAGACCTTGGGATGCCCATGCAGGACCGCCCGCTCCTCGCGGGGGAAGTACTCCGCGCGCTCCGCCGCGCCACGCCGCTCGCCGTAGGAGAGCCGTACGTTGCCCACTGCCGTCGCCCGCTCCAGCTCCTCCATGCGCTCGTCGAAGAAGAAGTCGATCCGGTCCGCCAGGATGCTGAGGCCGCGCCCGCGATCGTTCGCCGCGACGTTCCCCTGGTAGATCGCCACGCGGGTCTTTCGGTTGACCTCCAGGCTGTCGGCCGAGATCGTGATGGGTGCCGATTCCTCAGCCGCCCGGAGGCTCACGGGGAAGGGCGAGAGGAGCATCAGGCACCCGAGGAAACATCCCAGACACCTCATGGGCTGGAACTCCGTCCCGGTGCCCGCGGCCCCGAGCGCTGCGTGGCCGCTGGGGGGGGTGGCGCGGCCGGGGAACGCAGGTCCGAGGTGATGTTCTGGAAGATGCGCACCTGTTCCAGATCGGTCTCCGCCTCGAGACCCCGACCGCGGCTCTGCCAACGGCCGCGGCTCACGGTGACCGGTTGATCGGTTTGAATTCGCCGCGTCGCCGCCACCCACCGAAGCATGTCGGTCCGGAGTTCCGCGCCATCCTCAGAGCGCCCGACGACCCCGCCCTCCATCTGCACATCCTTCGTCGTCAGGTCGATCGTCACCCGGGTGGCCGTGCATCGGAGGATCCCCTGGCTGGAGTACAGCACCACCTCCACCGGGCGCTGGACCTGTGTGAGGACCGAGATGCCCTCCCGCTCGCGCACCTCCGCCCGGTCCGCCCACAGCTCCCATAGCTTGGACCCGCCGCGGGTCTCGATCATGTGGGTTTGCCGGAGCGTGACGTCGGGTGGGACTGGTGGAGGGGACGAGTCCGCCCCCCAGGCCGGGGGCAGGCCCGCGGGGACGAGGCCCGCCAGCAGCACACACGTGAGAATCGCTGAGCCCCGACGCATCGGCCGCCGCATGACGGTCATGCTATAGCATACCGATGCGCGGAATGTAAAGGAAATCTCCGCCCGGAGTGCCTCACTCGAGGGCGGAGATCCCCGTGATGTCACGCCCCAGGATCAGCGTGTGGATGTCGTGGGTCCCCTCATAGGTGAACACCGATTCCAGGTTCAGCATATGGCGGATCACCGGGTACTCGTCCACGATGCCGTTGGCCCCGTGGATGTCCCGCGCCAGGCGGGCGATCTCCAGGGCCGCCGCCACGTTGTTCCGCTTGGCCAGGGAGACCTGGGTGTGTCGGAGGCGGCCGGCGTCCTTGAGGCGGCCGAGCTGGAGGCACAAGAGCTGCGCCTTGGTGATCTCGGTGAGCATGTGGACGAGCTTCTGCTGCACGAGCTGGAAGGAGGCGATGGGTTTGTTGAACTGCACGCGCTGCCGGCTGTAGTCCAGGGCAGCCTGGTAGCAGGCCACGGCCGCGCCCACCGCTCCCCAGGCAATGCCGTAGCGCGCCTGGTTCAGGCAGGAGAGAGGGGCCCGCAGCCCGTCGCCCTTCGGCAGGAGGTTCTCGGCCGGGATGCGGCAATCCTGGAACGAAAGCTCCGAGGTCACCGAGGCTCGCATGGAATGCTTTCCGTGGATGTCGCGGGCGGTGAAGCCGGGTGTCCCCCGTTCCACCAGGAAGCCGCGGACCACGCCGTCCAGCTTCGCCCAGACCACGGCCACGTCGGCGATGCTGCCGTTGGTGATCCACAGCTTGGTGCCATTCAGCACGTGCTCCGCCCCGACGCTCACCGCCTTCGTGGCCATGTTGCCCGGGTCGGAGCCGAAATCGGGCTCGGTCAGACCGAAGCAGCCCACGGCCTCTCCCGCCGCCAGCCTGGGCAGCCACCGCGCCTTCTGCGACTCCGAGCCGAAGGCGTGGATCGGGTACATGACCAGGGAGCCCTGGACCGACGCGAAGCTCCGCACGCCGGAATCCCCCCGCTCCAGCTCCTGCATGATCAGGCCGTAGGCCACGTTGTTGATGCCCGCGCATCCGTAGCCCTGCAGGGTGGCGCCCAGAAACCCCAGGTCGCCCATCTTCCGGATGAGGCCAGTCGGAAACGTTCCCTGCCGGAAGTGTTGGGTGACGATGGGAAGAATCTGCTCGTCGGCAAAGGCCCGGGCCACGTCCCGCATCATCCGCTCCTCCTCCGAGAGGAGCCCCTCCACCTCGTAGTAGTCCACACCCTGAGACCCGCTCATCGGTCTTCCCTCCTTTACCGATGACATGAAGCGGTCAGCGGTCAGCCTTCCGCTTCTCGGAGCTGACCGCTGATCGCTGACGGCTGAAGGCTGTTCGCTTTCAGAGCGGCAGGCGCGAGCCGATCCCCTGGGCCACCGCCCGGTCGTAGATCCGGACCGCCGTCACCACGTCCTCGACTGCCAGGCCCAGATGCATGGCCATGGTCCGCTGGGTGGAACTCCCCCGTCCCGGTTTCCTGGTTGTGACCACCTCGCCCAGATCCCCCTGAACCTTCGGGGTGGTTTGGAAGTAGCCCAGGGTCCGATAGAACGCCATCTGGGCCGCGTCATCGGTGTAGAACAGGTCCATGACCCGGATCGCCTCGGGGGTGAACTGCGCATCGAAATCCACCGGCATGCAGAAGGCCCCCGGCTTGATCCACTCCGGGCGGATGCTCGGCGCGGGGTGCTTGCGGATCTCGGTGGCCGTCACGATGATGTCCGCCTCCCGCACGGCCGACTCGGTGCCGGAGGCGGGCACGACGGACACCCGGTGCACCGCCTGCATCTCGTGCAGGTAGCGCGTGAGGTTGGCGGCCGTGCTGTCAAAGGCCACGACGCGGCGGATCCCCGGGAACTGGACCAGCATGGCCTCGGTGTGGCTGCGTCCCTGGACCCCGCAGCCGATGATGGCCAGGACCTCCGCCTCGCCGCGGGCCAGGTACTTGGCCGCCACAGCGCTGGCCGCCCCGGTGCGCTTGGCGGTGATCCAGGTGCAATCCATGACGGCCATGGGCAAACCCGTTTCTGGGTCGTTGAGGATCAGCAGGCCGCTGATGGTGGGGAGCCCTCGGGCCGGATTCTTCAGGAAATTTCCCACCCACTTGATCCCGGCCGTGCGCGGGGAGGCGACATAGGCGGGCATGGCGTGCAGGAAATCATCGGAGGCGGGATGGATGCCAATCTTGGCGGGCATCTCGACCCGGCCTTCGCCCTTCTCGCGGAACGCGTTCTCCACCGCCCCGATGATCTCCGCCATGGGGAGGCCGACCTTCTCCACATCCGCCCGTGAGAGATACAGGAACTCGGTACCCATGCCTTCCCCGTTGCTCCCCCGCTCCTCTGCCCCTCTGCCCCCTTCCCCCATGCGGGGCCCCATGCCGGGGAGATTTCGGATTGCGGATTTTGGATTGCGGATTGGTCAAATCCGAATTCGACATCCGAAATTCGAAATCGGGCTATGGCCCCTCAGCTCATATCGATCTGCGCCCGCTGGAGCTTCCCGCTGTAGTCGACATACACCGTCTTCCACTCGGTGAACACGTCCAGGACCTGCCGGCCCCCCTCCCGGTGGCCACTGCCCGTCTGCCGCGTTCCCCCGAAGGGGAGATGGACCTCCGCGCCGATGGTCGAGGCGTTCACGTAAATGATCCCGCTCCCCAACGCCTCGATGGCCCGGAAGGCCTTGTTGATGTCCCGGGTGTAGATCGCCGAGGAAAGTCCGTACCGGACCGCGTTGGCGACCTCGATCGCCTCGTCCAGACCGGCCACGGGCAGGACGGTGACGGTGGGTCCAAAGATCTCCTCCTGCGCAATCCGCATCTTGGGAACCACGTCGCCGAACACCGTGGGCGCATAAAAGAAGCCTTTCCTGCAGTCGCCCTCCTTGGAGATCTCTCCCCCGCACAGGAGCTTCGCGCCTTCCTTGAGGCCGACCTTGGTATAATTGTGGACCCGTTTGAGGTGGGCCTCGTTGACGACCGGCCCGACGTCCGTCGTGGGCAGCCGGCCGTCCCCCAGCCGGAGCGCCTGGGCCCTGGTCACGAACCGGTCGGTAAACTCCTTGACCACCTTCTTGTGGACGAGCAGCCGCGAGGCCGCTGTGCAGCGCTGGCCCGAGGTGCCGAATCCTCCCCAGATCGCCCCATCCACCGCGAGATCCAGGTCGGCGTCCTCCATGACCAGGATCGGGTTCTTCCCGCCCATCTCCAGGCAGACCCGCTTGTACTCCGCCGCGCAGGCGATGGCCACCTCGCGTCCGACCTCGCAGGATCCGGTGAACGAGACGAGCGAGACGTCCGGATGCCGGACCAGGGGTGCACCCGCCTCCTCCCCGTGGCCATGGACCAAGTTCACCACACCCGGCGGCAGCCCAGCCTCCAGCAGGACCTCCAGCAAGCGCACGGCCATGAGCGGCGTGTCCTCCGCCGGCTTGAAGACCACGGTGTTCCCCGCCACCAGGGCTGGGGCCAGCTTCCAGGATGGGATCGCCAGAGGGAAGTTCCATGGGGTGATCATGCCGACGACCCCCACGGGGACCCGGATCGTCATGGCAAACTTGTTGGGCAGTTCGGAGGGAGTGGTTTCACCCCACAGGCGGCGTCCCTCACCGGCAATAAAGTACATCATGTCGATGGCTTCCTGGACCTCCCCGCGGGACTCCTTCAGGACCTTGCCCATCTCCCGGGTCATCAACTCGGCCAGCTCCTCCTTCCGGCGGAGCAGGATCTCCGCAGCCCGGAAGAGGATTTCGGCCCGGCGGGGGGCAGGCACCCGTCGCCATGGGGGGAAGTGGGCCTTCGCGGCCTCCACCGCCCGATCTACGTCCCGGTGGTCAGAGCGGGGAAAGGCGCCCAGGACCTCTGTCTTATTAGCCGGATTGATGTCGTCGAATATCCCTCCGTTCGCGGCATCGACCCATTTGCCGTCAATAAAGTTCTGAAACCGCTCCACCATGACCCAATCCTTCCCGCAGGCGGTGCGCCCGCCTTGGCCGCTCAAAACGAGCTCCTGGGACTTCTCCCCCGACCGACCGGAACATCTCACCCAGGAGCAGGTGTTCCCAGGAAGTTCACCCTCCCAGGCAAAAAGGAAAGGCCCGCGGGGGGCCTATGGACGGTGAGAGGTTCGTCGGCTCTTCGGGGAGGGTTCTGCGTGGACACTACCGCACGGTGGGAGCCGCCGGCAAGGCAGAAACTACCGGCGTGTCCCCCATTCCTCGCTCAAAATTAGTTCACAAATCTTCTCAGCTTCCTGACGGAACCTCCAGGAAAAAAAGATAAAATAATTATCAAATCTATCCTTGACGAGTCCCGCGAATTATGAGATAGAGGATGAGTCCCGCTGGGGGGTGCCGCCCCCAGCGTAGTTGCCGAGCTTACTTCTTCTTCTTAGCAGCCTTCTTCTTCTTCGCCACCGCACCTCACCTCCTTTCGCTGAAACCGCTTGAGTGTCTGTCCTCAGGCGGGAAGGAGTCTTACTTCTTCTTCTTGCCCTTCTTCGTCGCCTTCTTCTTCGTCGCCACCAACCTCACCTCCTTTCGGGCTCACGATCTCCGTCCACCAACCACGTTGGTCCTGCCTTCCGTCACCGCCGCCCTGCGCGGGACGTCAAGGAGCGGTCAGAGAAGCGCCAGTTGCGGATTCTTCGTCCGCGTGAAGTCCACGGTCCGCTCGATGAATTTCTGGGCGTCCTTGATCGCCCCCTCGACCTCGTACCGGGAGATGGGCTGCCCGGGTTCCTCCAGGATCGTCTGAGAGCGCCGCCGCATCCGGTCAAAGGCGTTCAACAGGGATCGCACGTCTCCACCCAGGAGGGCCCCCGCAAGCTGGACGACAGTGCGCTGCTGATCCCGGCCGCGGGGTCGCAGGCCTTCCGCCATGATCATGGCTCGCGCCGCCCGCAGCATCCCCTGATACGCGATCGCGTACGCCCACTCCCGGTCGATGCTGGCGTTGGCTCGGGCCGTGGTCAGATCCTTGAGGGAACACGCAATGAGCGCGTTGACCACGGCGAAGTTCGGCTTGAAATCCTCGACGAGCCCTTTCTCACGGAGCTCCTCATACGCCATCGTGCCGTCCGATGAGCAGAACGTTCCTGCCGCCGAACACCTCGGTGAGGAACGGATCCGCCTCTGCCCGTCGTCGCTGGAACTCCCCCTCGTCGAAGACCGTGTAATTGATCTCCCGCCCCAGATGGTCCTCCAACCGCGTGATGGCTTCGTTCAACTCCGTCAGATCCACGCCGCCCACGATCAAGAGCGGGATCGCCCCGGCCCCCTCGCCCGGCGCGTGGGCGTTCGTGGAATACAGCCACGCCTGACGCAGGCCGGTGAGCGCCGCCAGTGCCTCCGAGATGGCCGCCTGCACCCCGACAGTCTTGGCCACGATACTCTTGAGCTCCGAGTAGATCGCTGCCGTCTTGCTCACGGTGTAGTAGCGGAGATTGCCCACCTTCTCGCTCGTGAGCAGGCCGGCCTTCTCCAAATTGTCCAGTTCGCGTTTGATGCCGGAGATGTCGCGGTGCAACAGGCGGGAAATTTGGCGGACGTAATAACGTTCTTCGGGATGCGTGAAGAAGAGACGCAGGAGAGCCACCCGCGTTTGAGAGGAGAAAAGCCTTGCCAGCATTCAGGTTCACCATTCGTTGAAGTATATACAACGACCGTTCTTGTCCTGTCAACACCTTTTTCCAAAAAAATTCACGCTATGGCCTCAGCCGGGAAAAAATTGAAGCGCCATGAACAGCCAGCGTCGCTTGTGGTGGGCTGGGTACACGGTTCGCCATGATTGCCTTCCCTTGGCGGTCTTGGCGCACCAACGGCAATGCCGTTGGTACCGGCGGTTGAAGAGTTCGGATTGGGATTAGTGTTCGGCTTGAGCTGGCAGCGAGGCGGGTGCTTCGTGAAGACGCGTCCGCGGCGATCGAAGCTTGAGAGCCACGAGGCCGGCGAGGCCGGGGAGGAAGACGAGCATCCAGACACTGGTGCGCAAACCCAACAGGTCGGCCATCAGGCCTGACATGCCCACGCCCAATCCGCCGGCCCCGAAGGCGAGCCCGAGGGTCAGACCCGATGCCAGCCCGAGATGCTGCGGGAGCAGTTCCTGCGCAAACACCACCGTCACCGAGAAAGAAGCCAGCAGAGCCATCCCGGCAACCGCCAGAAGGATCCAGCGCGGCGGACCCGAGAGCGCCAGCGCGGCCGCCATGAGGAACGGAAATGTCAGGAGGGAGATGGCGATCACCTGCTGCCGCCCCACCCGGTCCGAGAGATGACCACCCAGCATGCCGCCGAGAGCGCCGAAGAAGAGGAACACGAACAGGGCCCGCCCCGCCACCGAGAGATCGATCCCCTGCTCTCGGAGGAACAGCGGAAGGAAGATGATCAGGCCGGAGTAGCCCCAGGACCGCAGGGTGATGAGCGCGCAAAGCGTGCTGAGCTTCGGCCACGGGATGGCCGCCCGCTGCTGTTGGCGCCGCTCCTTTGCCCCGACGAAGGGAACCTCGATCTCCCGGCGATACACATGCACGAAGCCGGCGGCCGCGAGGCCGGGGAGGATCAACAGCGTCGTTCCCTTCAGGCCGAACCCCAGGAAAAGAATCCAGGTCATCAGGATCGGCCCGAGGGCGAAGCCGAGATTCCCGCCGACGGAGAAGAACGACACGCCCAGCCCGCGCTGGCTCCGGGCCGCGTGGGCGGCCGCCATCGCCGCCACCGGGTGGTAGGCGGCTGTCCCCACACCCGTAAGCCCCAGGACCAGCAGCAGCGTCCAGTAGCTCGGCACGAGCCCTACCATCCCCATGAGAATGCCCGTCCACAGGATGCCGGCCGGCAGGAACCACTGGGTGCCCCAGCGATCGGACATCCAGCCGAAGACCGGCTGGATCAGAGAAGACGAGATCGTCAGGAGCGCCGCCGCCAGCCCCACCTGCGAATAGCTCAGGCCGAACCGGTCTCGGAGGAGCGGCAGCACGACCGGGAGGATGTTCTGGCAGGAATCCACCACGGCATGGCTGAGGAGGATGAGGACGATGGGCCGCTTGCGCACCGATCACCACCCGAGGGAGAGGCGCACGGCAGTCAGCAGGACCGCCACGGCGAGGGCCGGCAAAAGGTTGGCGACGCGCAGACGCTTCACGTCCAGGAGCAGCAAGCCGATCGCCAGGATCAACAGGCCCCCGGTGGCCGTCAGCTCGTTCAGAATCTCCGGCCGCAGCAGAAATGCCAGTTGTCTCCCCAAGAGCGTCAGCGCCCCTTGGAGGATCAGCACGGTGATCGCCGCACAACTCACGCCGACCCCCAGGCTGGAGGCGAAGGCGACGGAGGCAGCGCCGTCCAGCATGGACTTCGTATAGATGATGTCCGGGTTCCCGCTCATGCCTTCCTGGATGGATCCTACGATGGTCATGGGACCCACGCAGAACACCAGGCTGGCCGTAACGTAGCCGGTGACGAACGTCCCGGAACTAGAGCGGGCCCGGGCCTTCAACCACTCCCCCGCGCGCTCCAGACCCGCCTCGATCCCAAGCAGCTCGCCGATCACCCCACCCAGCACCATGCTGGCGATAACGACCAGCATGTTCTGGACCTGCAGCGCCATCTGTCCCCCGATGAGGAGGACGGAAAGACCCAGTCCCGTCGTGATGATCCGCTGCAGGCGTTCAGGCAGGCGGTCCCCCACCGCCAGGCCGATCCCGCTGCCCACCAAGACCGCGACCACGTTCACGATGGTCCCGCGCACGACTACCTCCGAAATTCCCCGGCTTTCCTGCGCAACGCGTCCGAAAAAGCAACGGGGCCAAGGATGCCCCAGCATCCTGGCCCCGTCAAGGTGCAATTCCGCTGGAAGCACGATCAGTTCAGCACCGGCTCCTTGTCGGGATGCAGGCGCTTGAACTTACCCAGGAGCGCGTCGCGATCCTCCGTGACTTCCGGATGCGGGACGATGCACGCCACCGGGCAGACGGCCACGCACTGGGACTCGGCGAAGTGCCCGACACACTCCGTGCAGAGCTCGGCCTTAATCACGTACACCGGATCCCCCTCGCTGATTGCCTGGTTCGGGCACTCCGGCTCGCACGCACCGCAACTGGTGCATTCCTCGGTGACGAATAGGGCCATGAGGTCTCCTCCCCTGTCGGGCGCCGTGAGGCGCAGAGCTGTTGGAGAATGTCAACCGCTGCGGCCACTATAGCCAACGGCCTCCACGGCGAAAAGGGAAAAAGGGTCCCCGGGGCGAGCGTGCAGGAAAGGCTTGCTCTTGCGGACAATCGAGGGAACCGGCATGTTCCCGGGGTCCACCCGAGGTGCCTGACGGCCACCCCGACGAGCCCTCCCCCCAGGACGAGCCATGCGGGATTGACCCGCAGCCAGAATAGCAGGACGGCCGGGAAGAGATTCAGAAGGGGCGTGGCATGCCGGGAACCTTCAGGAAGAGGGCAAGTCCCCAGAGCGTCAACATGCCGCCGGCGGGTGCGGTGACCCACCGCCCCCAGGAGACGGCCTTTTCCACGAACATGATCGCGCCGAGGGCGAGCATCCACCCCAGGTGGATCCCCCCGACGCCGAGCATCAGGAGCATCAACGCCCAGCAACACCCGACGCAGAAGACGCCGTGATGTACCCCGAGCGAAAAGGCCTGGGGTACATGCCTCCCGCCTCGCCAGTGTCGCATCACGAAGCCGACGGGCGAGCGGCACTGCGTGAGGCACGAGTGCTTCAGCGGCGAGAACTGGAAGAGCCCTGCGGTGAGCAGCAGGCCGGGAGCTATCAGGTCGGAACGCGCCTGGAGCGTTGGGAACAGATCGAAGACCGTGTGCAGTCCCGCATCGGCGAGCAGAGCGGCCAGGCCGAAGAGTCCCCAGGTAGAGAGATAGCCGGCGATGAGGGGAGCCAGCAGAGAGGACCGGGGCGCAATGGTACGGAAGACGGTGACCAGCGGCAGGCTGGAGGGCAGCATCATGGCCACGGACATGATCACCCAGCCCACCACGAACAGCGCGGCCCGGGCACCGAGTGCCGCCGGCCCGGCGCCCTCCGCGACGGCGTGGGAGAAATAGGGCGCGTACGCGGAGGCGCCCAGCAGCCCCAGGGCCGCCCAGGCGCCCCCGATCAGGCCCGCCAATGCGCCGCCGTACAGCCAGCGTTCCAGCGGATGCGTGAAGTCTGCCACGCGCGGCTAGTGAACGAAACGAAATGGGCCCTGAATGGCGTTCCGGTTCTGGAACGACCACTGCATCCCGTGCTCCGGCACGTTCACCTTGTGATAGGTCGCCTTCGCGACATACGCTGGATTGCCCGGGATGTTGCTGAAGATCGTGTTCGCCAGGGTCGTGGGGACGCCCTTGACGTCGGTGAAGGGCTGCATCCTCGCCTCGACCTTATTACCGACCTTGAGTGTCCCCTTGCCCTTCCTCAGCTGAAAGTCGATTGGGACGTCGTATACCCCGCGAACCTCGCCGACCAGCTTGGCCAGGTCGGCCAGCGGACCGCCGAGCTTCCCGGTCCAGGCATCCAGGATCGCCTGCTTCTGGGCCGGCTTGCACTTATCGCTGACGTAGACGACGATTTTCCAATTCCCCTTGAGCACGTTGCCGGGGATCTGGAGGACAAACGCAAAGTTCACTCCGCTCACGTCCACCCCCTTGATCTTCCCCTTCTGAATCCGGTAGGCGGTGAAGGCATCGCATTTGCCGCCATCCGGATCTTCGCCGATCCAGCACGGGCACGGCGCACCACAGGAACACGCTTCGAGCAGATACCCTTCCACTTCATATTTTTTCGCCATGGAAACCCTCCCTTACCCTCGGTTCGGTGATGGAAAACATAGGATAGCCCCGCCACGGACCGAAACAGGATGGCGAGTGTATCACTTGCCCCAAGCGTGTCAAGTATCTGAAACGTGTCATGTCTTTGCTCAGTGAATTTGTCCTCCCCTAACTGCTCAGTGATTCTGTCCTCTCTCACAGAGAGGAGGACAGATGACACTGAACTCGGAAGAGGGCCACCACCTGGTGGCAACAATGCCTGCCCCGCGATGAGGTACCGGAGGGGAAACCAAACGCTGGGTCCGTAAAGGGATTCTCGGGCCGCACCCGGATCGGGCCCTCAGGCCTTTCAGTCTTTCCAGAGCCCTGGCTCGCCATGTCTTCCGAACCTGCCCTTGGGTATCCTCTGTCGTCTTCCTACCCTACCGACCGTTCGTCCGTCTGTGACCTGGGTCTCATCCATGCGCCGGCCTCCAGGCATGGTTTCCGTTCGCCTCGAAACGCGTACGGGGAGGATTGTATTGCCCCGAACCGACTGATTTCCCCGGGCCGTGGGCCGCCGGGGATCCGCGGGGGGATTCGTCCCTGGAGCCAAGCCGCACAAAACAGGACAAGCCTCGTATGATTGAGATCATACCCTACCCACGCTCGGACGGCCTACAGTGCGTTCACCCGATCCCGTGGAGTCGGTGGGTCCGTGCCTGACGGACACAGGGAGGAAGCGTTATGGATTTCCGGCCGAGTCAAGAGCACGTGATGTTCCGTGAGGCGGTGGCTCGCTTCGCCCAGGAGGAACTCTCCAAGTACGTGAAGCCCATGGAGGAGACGGACAAGTTCCCTCTGGAGGTTTTCCGATCTCTCGGCGAGATGGGTTTTCTTGGCGCTCACTTTCCGGAGGAATACGGCGGGGCGGGTGCGGACTTCACGAGCTTTTGCATCTTCATCGAGGAGGTCGGCCGCGTCTCGGCGGCCATCGCCGTGAATGCCCTGCTCCACACGCTGATGGGCGCTGCCCCCATCTTCCTGGTGGGATCGGACGCGCAGAAGCGGGAGCACTTCGTTCCGGCGATCCGCGGAGAGAAAATCGTCGCGGCGGGCCTCACCGAGCCCAACGTCGGCAGCAGTGCGGCCGATATCGAGACCACGGCCAAGCGGGTGGACGGCGGGTGGCGGATCAACGGGGCCAAGATGTTCACATCAAATGGCCCCTACTGCAACCTCATCACGCTCGTGGCCTCCACGGACCGGGCCAAGCGACACAAAGGCATCAGCCTGTTCCTGGTGGACGGCAAGACACCGGGTGTCACCCTCGGACGAAATATCCCGCGTCTCGGCATCATGGGCGCCGAGACCGGGAGTTTGACATTTGAGGATGCTCTCGTGCCTGAGAACGCACTGTTGGGCGAGGAGGGGAAAGGCTTCTACTACCTCATGGAGGCCCTGAACATGACCCGGGTCGCCCTGGCGGCCGGGTGCGTGGGCCTGGCCCAGGCGGCTTTCGATGCGGCCCTGGAGTACGCCAAGTCGCGACCGCAGTTCGGCCAGCCCATCGGGAAATTCCAGGGTGTCAGCTTCAAGCTGGCCGACATGGCCATGGAGATCGAGCTTGCCCGGCTGTTCGTGTACAAGGTGGCCTGGATGGTGGAGCAGAAGGAGAAGGTCGCCAAGGAGGCGGCCATGGCCAAGCTCTACGCCTCTGAGATGGCCACCCGGGTCGCCCACCGGGCGCTCCAGATCCACGGGGGCTACGGCTTCAGCAAGGAATTTCCGCTGGAACGGTACTACCGGGACGCCCGGATCTTCGAAATCTTCCAGGGCACCTCGGAGATAAACCGCGTGATAATCGCCGGCCAGCTTGGCCTGTAGCTCTTCTCCTCTACCAGCAGCCGCCGGTGCACTGGCCGATCCGGTCCAGGGGGCAGCTCACCCCGCAGCCAAGCGGTTACGCTCAGACCAAGTCCTGGAAAGGCACCGCCACCACATCGTAGAAGCGCTCGAACTCTTGGGGATCGTGCGCGGGCGCCCGGTAGTGGCGTAGGAGCGCGCTGAGGGCGCTGTGGGCGTAGGAGAGCGCATTGTCGAGACTCCGGAGCGCCGCCTCTCCGTGCGTCGCCGGATCGGCCGACGCGTACGCTTTTCGCGCCTTGGTGAGGTAGCCGCGGGCCCCGACCGACCGGGCCCGCTGCACCTCGTCGGCCAGCATGCCCAGGTAGCGCCCGAGTTGGAAGTACGCGCGCTGATGATCCCGGTCAGTCGCGTTTGGGCCTCGCCACGCGCCGTAGTACAGGCGATCGTGCGCTTCCCGCAATCCTGCGAATTCCAGGTCGCGATAGGGCGGGCTGGGTGGGGCCGACAGCTCCTCGGCCCGGCGGTTACAGGCGTCAACGTTCTCCAGGTGTTCCTCGCGCATCTCGGCGAGGAATACCCGGGTGTCCTCGTCCAGGGGCATGCCGAGGAGTACGTCGAGCCGTTTTGCCACCCACGCCTGCCCCCGCGCCATCAGGTTCAGGCGCTCCCCCTCCGTCATGAGGGCGGCCACTTTTCGGCCGAAATCCCCGGTCTGGGTGGAGGGCTGCCCGCCGTAGCGCAGGATAGCCCGATGCAGGCCGGCACAGGCCGCCGCTTCATCCTCTGCAAACTTCTTCAGCTCCGTGTCGGTGACCCCTTTCCGGTCCGCCCGCTGCAGGACCGCCGCGGCCTCGACCCCGGCGCGCTCTGCCTCCAGCAGCTCATTCAGTCGCGCGACGATCTCCTCGTCGGAGACCGGGGCCCGCCGGTCACTGCGAAGTTCGACGGGGGGTGGAGATGGCGCAGGTGGGCTCGGGCGATCCTTGCCCCTCCGCGTTACAGACCGCTTAGGGGAAGGCTTGGGCATGACCGCACGCCTCAAGAATCACTCATCACCTTCATCGGAGGACTCGTGGTAGCTCGCGAAGTCGCGAGACGCATGATTGGGTTCGCCCCGAGCCCGAAGCAGGAAGTTCAACAGGCGATGGCCATAGGACAGGGTATTGTTGAGCGCCAAGAGGAGCTCCGATCCCTGGAGTGTCTGCGCGTCTCGAAACGCGCCGAGGGTCTTGTCCAGGTAATCGTGCTGGTCGGGGGGAGGGTTGCTTCCGGCCTCGCGGACCAGGAGGTCCACGAACTCCGCGAGCTGACGCCTCGCACCCTGCAGATCGTTCTCGGTTGCGTCTTCGCGACGCCACCGACCGAAGTAGACCCGATCGTGGATCTCGCGGATCCGCCCAAAAAGCAACTCGGTGTATGGTGGTCTGGTCCCGGCCGCATGCGGCATGGGAGGTGTCCCTCCCGGGGGAATGCAGGATCGACAATCAGGAAGGACGAACAGGTCGCTTCGTCGGTCACGACCTACGGAGCGCGGCGAGGACGTGCCGCTTCAGGATGCCTCGGTGACAGCGTGCCTCATCCGGGCAGGTGCAGAGCAGCGTCACCCTCCCTCGGCGCGCCAACGCCGTCAGCGTGGCCAGGTCGGCCCGAGCCTCGGCCGTGCGAAGGTGCTGCCGGTACGCCGTCTCCAGGACCTCCCACGAGATCGTGCCGGCCTTCCACTGCCGGATCAGATCCAGGGGTGTTCCGAGCCCCTTCAGCCAGTGATCCGCGGCCCTCCTCTTGACGCCGCGGGGCCAGAGCCGCATGACCAGCACCCGCATCCCATCATCGGCGGCCGCGGGCTCTGCAACCCGTTTCGTCCGCACACGATCCTCAACGGAATGCAGGGACTTCGATTTCGGGGTCGCGGACATCGCCACCATCAGGAAAAGAGGCCTCCCATCAGAACGTCTCCATGAGGTCGAACCGCCATCCGTACCCGTCATCGGGGGTGTCGTCGATCACATCGCCGAATCCAGGAACCTCCTGCCGCAGAAACTCCTGCACTCCAGCCTGGAGTGTGACCTGGGCGCTCGGGCATCCAAGGCAGGCGCCCACCAGGCGCACGCGGGCGTTCCGATCGATCACCCCCAGCAGCTCGATGTCACCTCCATCCGCCTGGATCGCGGGCCGGATCTTCTCCAGGGCGGCCGCGACCTGCTGCTCGAAGTCGCTCGCGCCACTCCCCTGCCCTGCCTGCAGGTCACCCATCGCCACCTCTCCTCACCCCGATCCGAAATTCGGAAGATTCCCAAGAGCCAGCCAATGTATGGACCCGAACGCCCGGCGGCCTTGCGCCCCCTGGGCGCCCCGGTCGCTCCCGTACGTCCGGATCGGGGCTCACATGCAGGGAACTTCCGCCCATGACCGGTGGATGAAGACTACCACCTCGTCCTCGGGTTTCAAAACGGTATCCGGGCCCTGGAGGAACCGGGCGTTGTGGCCGTTGACGAGGAACTCCATCTCCGGGATCAGGCGGCCGCCGTTCCGGAACGCCCTGTCCTCGAATCGCCAGCTGCCAGTCTCCCGCATCGCCTGAAGGACCTCTCGCAACGTGTCTGCGGGCGTCTCCAGCCGGCTGCAGCGCATCCAGTCCCGGACGATCCCGAGGAAACGCACCCGCGCCACCTACACCCTCCTTGCCCGACAGTGAAGGCACACCGAGGTACAGGCCCGGGTCAGCTCCCAGATCACGATGAAGGGCAACCGGTCGAAGTCCACCAGCTCGAGGGTTGGCCGGATGCTGTCAACCACGCTACCGCCCCGCCGGTGGCCCAGGGTTGATCGGCATCAACTTCCCCGGCGGGGCACCGCACCCCATCCCTGCCGGCGCGGGGGCCGCAAACGTGCGGAGCAGATTCACCACGAAGGCGGTCACCGCCAGGAAGGCGACCACCGCAAAGGCCGTGAGGACTGCAGGAATGTCCAGGGCGAAGCCGAGCGTGAGGCCGAGCACACCGGCATTCCCGAGCCAGAAGGTGGCCGTGACCAGCCTGTGGCTGTACAGGGGCCGTCCGGTGAATCGCGGGAAGATGTGGTGCCCCACGCCGAAGATCATCATCGTCATGAAGCCGGCCAGGTTCAGGTGGACGTGTGCCGTCCGGAACTGGGCCGTGAAATTGGGGTGCACGGCGATCAGCAGCCCCAGGAATGTCCCGACGAGAAAGTACACCAGACTCACCCGGACGAACCACAAGTTGATCCTGTCCATACTCCCTCCCTCCGCCTGGCCATGAGGCCGATGGACTCGAATACACGCCTCCGCTTCTCCGAGGGAGGATATGGCCGTGCGCAGGGCCAGGGTATGACCCAGGTCATAAGATGTGACGGGAAGGGGTTAGGCCTTTTTCTGGCGGGGCCCAGGGCGGGCCGCGGTTGGAAGGTCGAGCTGCTCGCGCAAACCACTCACATCCGCCCAAGCCCGCCCCAGTCGCTTCTGACGGGCCATTTCCCGTTCCAGGTCAAGCAAGGCGGCGGCAACCTGCTGGCGACCCGTCCGCGATCTCGCGGCTTCGCGGGGGGTCCGATCGTCCAGGAGCGGGGAAGGCGAATCCGCCCAGCGATCGAATACCTTGCGCAAAAATGCCGTGCCGGGGGCGGCTGATTCGCGCCGGGCGGCTGCATCCTCACCGGTGTCCATGCCCTCAGCCGCCTCTCTTCCGACGAATTCGACCAGGCCACGGAGACACGTCTCCAGAAAATGTGCCGCCTCCGTCAGATCCTCCCGAGTGTCCGCGGTCACCTGGATCTCGTCGTTCCGAACCGAGACCATGGCCCGCGTGACGGCGCGCTCCAGATCGATCCAGGCGTATCGCACCTCCTCACCGGGCTCGGCCTGCCGTTCCAGCTCCGGGTGCCGGTCCAGGCCGGCACGAATCGGCCTCAACTCCTTTCCCTGGAATTTCACCCGGCCTGGAGCGAAAGGCACGCGGCGCAGCGTCTCCTCGGCCCGTCCCCCCTGGCTTTTCCCCCGGAGGAGGAAGTAATGGTGAAACAGATGGCTGGCCGTATCCAGGAAATCCTCCAGGGAGACGTGCCGGGCGGGCCGCGCCATCTGATAGACGGTCCGGACGTAGGCCAGGAGTTCCTCGCGGCTCGCGGCCGGCAGGACGAGGAGGCCAGCGCCGGGACGGGCCAGGCGACCGCACGGCACCAGGCGGCAGATCAACACATCGGAACGGATGGGCGGAACGGCGAAACCGTAGGGCCCCACCGCACGCTCGGCCCCGGAGAGCAGGTCCTTGACCACGCTGCCGCGGGGACCGGCGGATTCTGTGACCTCGTAGGGGCGGACCGGAGCCAGGAGCAGGCCGAAGAGGAGCGCTTCCTCCCAGGTGCTGAGACCCGCTGCGGCGTCGGCGAACTCGCCCAGCAGCGGTCCCTTCCCGTGGGGGGTGGGCCGATCGTGGAGGAACCATTCCAGAAAGCGCAGGCTTTCCGCCGCAGCCCGGCCCTTCCCGGGCTGGAGGGGCCGCTCGGTGTTCCAGAAGAGCGCGGCTGCGCGGTCCTCTTGGCGGCGGATTCGGGGACGGGCGACGAAGGCAAGGAGGCGGGAGATGAGCCGTTGAAACGCCTCCTCCCAGGGAAGGCAGCAGGCGGACAGGAGGCGTCCGCTTCCACACGGGCAGGCGGCCTGCCGCTGTCTGCGGGCCGAATGCGACACGGGCTATCCCGGTCCCAGCAGGCGACCCAACTCGGCCCGGTTGAGGATCGTGATCACGCCCTCTTGAGTCTTGATCAGGCCGTCCTTCTGCCAGCGGCTCAGGACGCGGATCGCCGTCTCCAGCGTGCATCCGACCATGTCGGCGACATCCTGCCGGGTCAGGTGGAGGCCCAACCGGGTCCCCCCCTCGGCCGCGACGCCGGTCTTGTCCGCCAGCTTGAACAGCAGCCGGGCCGCCCGCGTCTCCACCCGTTCGGCCGCAAGCCCCCGGATCACCTGGTGGGCCTCGGCCAGCCGGTGCCGAAGGAGTTCGATGATCTGGAAGGCCATTTGAGGGAAGCGTTTCAGGAGGGCCTGGTAGTCCGCGCGCGCCAGGCAGAGCAGCACACCCGGCTCCATGGGGATGGCCGATGCAGGGTGCCGTTCCAGCAGCAGCGTGGCGCCACCAAAGACCTCGGCTGGCGCGAAGACCTCCAGGATCAATTCCTTCCCGGTCGGGGCCTGCTTGACGATCTTGATCTTCCCCTCCAGCACGATGTAGACGTACTCGGCGGGGTCCCCCTCCAGGAAGACGAACTGGTCCCGCTCCACCCGCTGCTCGTGGAACAACTCCTGAATCTCCTTGCGCTCGCGCTGGCCGAGGCTCTTGAAGAGACTCACCCGGCCGAGGAATTCGCTCTTATCCACGACTGTCAGCTCAGGGGGTCGAAGGCTTCCCTCCACGCCCCGTCACACCTCCATTCGCGAGGGGCGTACCGGTTCATTCCCGTCAGCACCATCCGTTTCTCGCGGGGGTTCACGGCGGGCCGAGATCCCGATGGCCTCTGCCACCGCCCACCCCGTGAGGGCCCCCACCACGGCTCCCACCGCCAGGTAGGCCGGGAAGCCCACCGCCATCTCGATCCCAAGGGTCCCCAGGGCACGCAGAAATGCCTGGACGAAGTGCCCACCGGCCGGGCTGGCCTGCTCATCAACGGCCCAGCGTACCGCCAGCAGGATCACGCTGACCCCAGCGGTACAGAGGCCCGCGACGGCTCCCCAGCGAAGGCCGATCCCCCACAGCCCACGGCGCGTCATCCGCGCGCCACTGAACCGATGCTGGAACCAGATCAGCGCGGGGACCAGGCACAGGCCCGCACCGGTGAGGAGGCTCAACGCCAACGCCGTCCGGTCGGCCCCCCGGTATCGGCGCAGGAAGACGGTCAGGCCGATCCCCACCAGGGTGGCGACGGCTGCCATCACCGCTCTTAAGCGCGGGATGCGGATGGTTTGCTCGGATCTCGACACGCCAGATTCTCCGTTCGATTCACCCGTGCGTGGGGGGCTTACCCTAGTCGGCGGCACGGGAGGGTGTCAACCTCTTTCGAGAAACCTCTTTCGAGAAACCGATCCCGCTGAAAGCGGGACTGTCGCCGTCGGAAATCGCTGTCGCGATTGCTGTCCCTGTCGCTGTCGATGCCTGTAGTCCAGCAACACGGGGACGGAGGCGGCCAGGCGGACGCACATGGCATCCACGTGACATGTCAGAGCCTGGACCCGGACGCCGGCACGGACCGCACGCCGGAGCGTCGCGCAGAACTCCGGGTCCGCCGCCTGGTTCAGGGCAAAGGCGCTGGCATCGACCCGCTGGATCACGAACAGGACCGCGGCGGCGAGGCCCCGCCGGCGGGCGGCGATCAGGTGCGTGAGGTGCGTTCGCCCTCGAGTGGTGGGCGCATCGGGGAAGAGCGCCACGCCGTCCTGCACCAAGGTGACGGATTTCACCTCTAGGAGGCATTGCCGACCTCCCCGCGTGAGGAGGAAGTCGGCACGGCCTCTTCCCAGGGGTGGTTCCCGGCGAAGGACCCGGTGACCGGCGAGTCCGGGGATCGAGCGGGACCGCAGCCCCTCGGCCACCAGGGCGTTGGGGAGGTGGGCATCGGCCGAGACGTACCCGCTCGGCAGGCGGACCAAAGCCAGGGTGAATCGGGTCTGACGACCCGAGGTGGCGGCGGGGTCCAGCAACACCCGGCGACCCGGCTGCAGGAGTTCGTGCAGGCGCCCCGAGTTCCGGACGTGAACCCGCTCTTCCCGTCCCTGCGTCTTCACCAGGGCGGCGAACCGGTTCAGCCGCCGGATGAATCGGCCGGGAACCAGGGGCCGCGGGAACCGAATACCGACCATGTTCCTCTCCCCTCCATCCTCACGGGCATGATACCTGAGAACCCTACGAAGTGCTTCCCGGTCAAAATGATGACAGGAGCAGCATGCTGGGTTAGACTTCCGAGGCCAGCCGATCCATGGGGGTTCCTATGAAATACTTGGTACGCGCGCGGATCAAGGAGGGAGCAGAAGATCAGGTTCGCCATGTCATCATGAACGGGTCCGTCCCGGCTGCGCCAGGCTATTTCGCCGACCACCTGGCCGATTGTTTCGCTCAGGCGCAGCGACAAGCCGACGGGTCGGTGCTGTGGATTGAGACGTGCTACTGCGAGCGCTGTTTCGGCGAGCCCCTGGCCGAGGAAAAAGAGTACATCGCCCGGTATTTCGACCTGGGTCGAGTGAAGAAGGTGATTGCTGCCAGCAAGTGCGGTGACATGACCGGTGAGGAGCCGTTCAAGTGCGATAGCTGCGACTGTGACGCCCCCCTCCGCCGCCGCCTCACCGGCCCTCCCCTCCGCGACCTGCTGTAACACCGAATCGGCAGGACTTCAGAATATTCAACCTGGTCAATAAGTGCGATCACCGCCCCGCATCCCCCAATCCGGAAGCGGTTTCCGGTGGTACATCAAGCGCAGGGGATGGCCGCCCGGAATAAGGTGGCGGGCCAGCAGGCTCCCAAGGTTCCCGGCCGCGCCAGTGATCAGAATCGTGGGCCTCCGGCGCGGGGCATCGTCAACCGCCATGCCTGCCCCTCTCGACATGCCCGTGTGAACGAAGGGGACGTTGGTTCAAACGCAACTTTTCCTCACCGGAGGTATCGGTCCACCCCAGCGACCTCATCCGCACTCGCCATCCGGTTCACCAGGGAGGTCGTGACCCCCAGGAAACGGGCGACCACCGCGCCCGCGTATCCTAATCGCTTCACTGCCACCTGGCAAAGCATCCTTCGGGCCCGCACTGCATCCTGTTTCCGATCCCTGCCGCGGAGCCTTGCGGGCTCCACGCCTTCCCCATGAGCAATCCTGTCAACCAACACTGCTAGGGTCGGAATGCGACCACGCCACCCGAGGGTTGCCCTGACTCTCTCCTCGGCTTGGGCGAGCATTTGCTCGACGAAGTCCCCAGTCCCGAGAATGCGCGTGTCCGCGGCGGACCGCTCGCCTGTTCGCCGCAACGAGATGACTTCCGACCAACCGCCGAGGCTCCGAACCAATCCGCCGCCCACCAGCTCCGGCCGCCTCCCCGAGGGCAGCCCCTCGGCCACGAAGCGCTCGTACCGCAGGCGCGCCTCTCGCTTCCGCTTCCCGAACTGGCTCAAGATTGTACCCACCTCCTGCCACGTACGGGGCTCCTGCCCCATGAGGGTCGCATGCCCCGTCCACGGGTAGCGCCGCAGCTCCTTCATGTTCGGGACCACGCCCGCCCGGAGGGGATTCAAATGGATGTAGCGCGTCAGTTCCAGAAGGTAAGGCTCTTCCTCGACCACAATTGACTTGTAGCGATTTTGAAACAGGTGGCCATAGCGCCGGTACCGGCGGTTGAAGTTGACGACGTACCCGGTGAGGAGCCGTCGCATGCTCTGGGCTAAGCTCTGGGTTCCGGTCCGCACCAGGAGATGGAAGTGATTGTCCAGGAGCGCCCAAGCGTACACCTGCCAGGCCCCTTCCTCACCAAGCTCCCCCAGCCGGGTCAAGAAGTCCTGGCGGTCCTCGGGGGTGCGGAAGATCTTGGCCCCTTCGATCCCCCGTCCGATAACGTGGTGGAGGGTTCCCGGCGCATCCAATCTCGCCTGGCGTGGCATGGCCTCAGCCTCCCCTAGTCTGGCCCGCCGTCCACAAGTTGCGTGTGAACCAACGTCCCCTCTTA